>DGYJ01000026.1:0-373 GCA_002396665.1 Bdellovibrionaceae bacterium UBA5009 | reverse complement strand
GGTAATTGATGATGAAAATACTAATTTTTATTTTTTGCATATTTGTTTCGGTAAAAGGCTTTGCCATCGGTGGAACTGGTGATGTTTCAGGTGGTGGTCACGGTGTCTTTATCGATGGAAAAATTGTTTTACTTGATTTTTATGAAGCATTGAACAACCAAGAGCCCTGTTTTTTAACAAATATTGAAATGTCAAAAAAGTGGTTTAGTGCCATCCAAGCCTCTACGCTGAATCCAGAACTTCGAGTAGATGTTCAATTGTTGGCACAAAAATTTTCTGATTTAGAGGCCGTGGATTCAATTTTAGCAATAGCTGCCTTTGAAGCATTACAGACGTACAAGTGGTCATTGGTGGATTCTGAATTGGTATTGTT
>DGYJ01000105.1:38839-43417 GCA_002396665.1 Bdellovibrionaceae bacterium UBA5009 | reverse complement strand
CAGTGCAGTAGTAGCACGCCAAAGACAGTGCAGTAGTAGCACGCCAAAGACAGTGCAGTAGCACTCAGGACATCACTTTTAATCCACATTTCAAATGTTGGTTTCAAAGTTGGAAATTTTGACAACTCACTAGACAATGTCAAATTATTCTGCAGAAAATTGCGCCAGGCACGACTTGATTTGACTTGATTCTGGAAACTGAGGACTAAGTTTTGCATATTAATTTGTGGGGGTATCGTGAGTCTCAAATTTGTACGTATGTTAAAAATAGCAACTTGCATTATCTTTAATCTCATTTTTGTAATTTCGTTTCAAAACTGCGCAAAGCCGTTTAAGTCCCAAGTTGATATCAACTCAGAACAGCTTCCTGGTAGTGGATCATTGCCTTCGACTGCGCCAACGCCACCCTCGCAGTATTACTCTGGGTCGCTTCCAAATATACCAGCTCCAGTTTACCCATCGGCAGCAGTTCCTTCGACATTGGCAGGTAGTGGCGTCGAAGTTTATCCGGGGTGTGAGTTGCCACAATCTAGCTATTTAAGAACTCTCTATTTTGATCCTGTAAATGGAAATGATATTTCTGGTAACGGTACAGTTTCTAATCCGTACGCGAAACTCAGTACATTTATTAGTTCAAAACTTATTAAAGAGGGTGACCACCTTATCTTACTGAAAGGTGACCACGGATTAATTAATGCTTCAGCAGGGAATTTGCCAGCAATGGCCCAGGCAAAATCTTGGATATGGATTGACGGTCAGCCTGGATCGATATTGAGGCAAATTTCCCTTCAAGGAATGGTTCGTTGGTTGATAACAGGAGTTGATGTGACAGGAGTTTCAGCTACCCAGGGAGGTAGTGTTGATGAAGTTGCTGTTACCAATAGCTCGAATATTGTATTTGCAAAATCGAAAATTTATCCTGCTGCAGACTCTAGTTCATGGAGCTTTTCGGATTGGATGCTGGTTAATACAGCCATCTTTTCTAGAAATTCGCAGTGTACTTCATTCTATCAGAATGTGATTCGAAATGTCAGATTTGGAATTATTATGGAATCAAGCCTAGCAACGTATCCTTCAAATAGCTTAAAAAGCCTGGCAAAGCTAAATATTATTGATGGTTTCTCCGCAGATGGTATGCGTGTTATAGGTTCAGACATATTTGTTCAAAGAAATTTGATTCAAAATGTATATCTGTCAGAGACTATTGGCGATGCAAATCATGACGATGGAATTCAGGGCTATGCTTTAAATGGGTCTGTTTTTGTAAATTTATATGTCGATGGAAACATTATTCAGGAAAGTACAGATCCAAATCGTGCATTTAATTCAGAGTTGCAGGGGGTCGGAATTTTTGATGGTCTTTACAAGAATGTAGTAGCTGTAAATAATGTAATTATTGCTTCAACATATCATGGCATATCTTTGTTTGGTATCGAGGGAGGGCTTGTTGAGCACAATACTTTAGCAAGCCCAATCAATCGGAGTTTTTGGATATCCGTTCCAAACTCTAAACCAGACCCGTTGACAGGAGTCATCACTCCTCCGAAGAATGTTGTTGTAAAAAATAATATTGTGGCTGCAATGGGTACTTTAGATGGCAATACGGTAAGTACAAATAATGTAATCGTCACAAATGAAGTGCTCAATTTTGTTAAATTTGACGTATCAACGTACGTGTTTGATTTTCACCTTTTGCCATCATCGCCAATTTATCGAAGCGGCGCTGGGGCATATTAAAACTAGACCAGGGCACGTACATAGTCGTGGTCCAATTGCCCAATAACTGAATCCATATAGAATAGGATGACGAGGTGTTGTCCTATGAAGTTATTTCTTATTTTAGCTCTCTGTATTTCCTTTTCTTCGGCTTCATTTTCACAAACAAAATCACAGTTACCAGTTTATAAAATGATTTTAAAAAACGGACTGACTGTGCTTTTGCATCCTGATTCAAGTGTTCCACTGATCAGTTATCACACATGGTACAAGGTGGGCTCTCGTGATGAACAGCCGGGGATCACGGGATCTGCTCATATGTTAGAGCATATGATGTTTAAAGGAGCCAAAAAATTCTCTGGAAAAGATTTTGATCGAGTTCTGAATGAAAATGGAATGGTTAACAATGCCTTTACGACCAACGATTACACAGGCTTTTATCAATCATTGCCAAGCAATAAATTAGAATTGATGATGCAGATGGAAGTTGATCGTATGAAAGACTTATCTTTGCGCCCCGAGGACTTGCTGAGCGAGAAAGAAGTCGTCAAAGAAGAGCGCCGCTGGAGGGTGGACAACAGTCCCATGGGATTGTTGCGCGAGTTAACGAATTCAACAATGTTTAAGGTCCACCCATACACATGGCCTGTGATCGGAACAATGAAAGACATCAGTAACTACAATGTTGATGTCCTTCGTAAGTTTTACGAAACATGGTATGTTCCGAACAATGCCGTCTTGGTTTTAGCTGGCGATTTTAAAGTTTCAGAAGCCAAAAGGCTTGTCGAGAAATACTATGGGTCTTTATCTGCTAAACCTTTGCCTGATCGTAAAATTACACCAGAGCCTGTTCAAACTGCACAAAGAAACGCAACTCTTCGTCAAGACGTGCAATCCAGCACCTTTATTGTTGCGTATCCAACTGTCGCCAATGGCCACGAAGATATGTATGCGTTGGACTTAGCATCGCAAATTTTAGGATCGGGGGCCTCAAGTCGTTTGTACAAACGCTTAGTCTATTCGAATCAAATTGCAACAAGTGCATCGGCCTGGTCAGAAAATCGATTGGACAACGGAGGTTTTGCGGTGGCAGTTAGTATGAAGCCTGGCCTTGATCATGAAAAAGCACTTAATATTGTTTATAATGAAATGTATAAATTGCGCAATCAACTCGTCAGCGACGAAGATCTGAAGAAATCAAAAATTCTTTCACGAAAATCATTGGTTGATTCTATGGTGACAATTGATAGCAGGGCGCGCTTGCTTGCGACCTATGAAATTTTAACTGGATCCTACGAAAATATTTTTACTGATCTAGAAAAATATAATTTAGTGACGGCTCAGGATGTCCAAAGAGTCGCGAACAAGTATTTTAATCAAAACCAAAGATCTATCATTGTTTTAGAGCCAACAAAAAAGGTGGCAAGTCATGAGTAATTTTTTAGCTCAAAATAAAAAAATTAAAATTTATTCTTTAGTTCTGGGAATTATTTTTTTATCAAATTGTTCAACTAAAAATAAAAAAACAAGTGCTCAAAAAGTTTCTAGCCAAAATATTTCAAGTTCTTCAGCGGAGGCAAAGAAAAACTTCGAAGGCGGACTTTTTCAATTAAGACCCATTGAAGAAATTAATTTAGAGAACGGCTTGCAAATATTTGTCATTCGCGACAAGCGACTTCCAAGAATTAGTTTGAGCATGATGATTAAAGTAGGACAAAGAAACGAAACAGCAGAGTTGAATGGATTGAATAATTTGACAGCAGCGTTGTTGGAGACGGAAACACGTTCCCATAAAACTCTTCAATTAGCTGATGCCTTAGCCAAGTTAGGGACAACAATCAGCGTGGATTCCGGTGACGATGCGACTTTTGTTGTCACAAATGCTTTGACTGAATCTTCAAATGAAATATTGGATTTATTTCATGAGGTCGTGACGGCCCCGGCCTTTAGTGATAACGAAATTCAGCGAATAAAATCGGAAATTCGTTCTTCATTAAAAAAACGGGTCGACAACCCTTCAACAGTTGCTTCTGATCAATTGCATGATTTTCTTTATAAAGATCATATTTTTGCAAAAACGGGAATGGGAGATGAAAAAAGTTTGCAGAAAATAAAAAAAATGACTCTTATCAAGCATTATTTAAATTGGTACAGGCCGAACAACTCGATTCTTTCAGTTGTTGGAAATTTTGATGATCAATTTGTTTTAAAGATAAAAGAAAAATTTTCTTCATGGCAACCTAAAGAGATCAAAATTAAAGACGTAGATCGTTTTCAACCCATTGATTCGCAACAAATTCGCCTTGTCACAAAGCCACAACTCAAGCAGACACAAATTCGTTTTGCTCAGTTCGGAATTGAAAGAAGATCCGCTGACTTTCTAAAGCTTAAAGTGGCCAATGAAATTTTAGGGGCAGGATTTTCTTCTCGATTGAACCAACATATCCGAGATGATCTTGGGCTGACTTATTCGATCTCTTCGGGATTTCAGACAGGTTTTGACCAGGGTCTGTTTACGATATCGACATTTACGAAAAATGAAACTGCTCGTAAGACAGTGGACGAAGTTCTGGCTGTGGTGAAAAAATTCACGACGGATGGAATTCAGGACAATGAGTTAAGGGCAGCTAAAAATCAACTCCTAGGGCAGATGCCACGCTCGCTGGAGACAGCTGAGGCCTTGGCTCAAACTATAATGATCTTTGATTACTATGGAGTCCCTAGAAGCTATTTGACGCAATTTCGTGATAGTATTGAGCGCATGACCAAGGAAGAAGTTAATGAGGTCATTAAAAAATATATTCAACCAGAAAATTTTAAAATTGTAGTTTATGGGGAAGATAAATCTTTGAATGCTCAATT
>DGYJ01000105.1:37336-38654 GCA_002396665.1 Bdellovibrionaceae bacterium UBA5009 | reverse complement strand
CTCAATTTAAAGATTTAAAGGTTGAACAAGTGCGCCGCTAAGAGAATCGTAAAAGCTTACGATTTTCTAGATTTGATAAATAAATAAATCCCGATGGCAGATATAATCCCTGCAAGGGCTAAGTACAGTGTATTATCCTTTTTCTTTTTAGGCATATCCCCAGGCATCGGTTCCGCTGGTAAAAGATCTTTCATGCCAGTTTGAAATAAAGAACCCGAGGACGGGCGTAAGTTCGCCCCAGCAGTATTCAATAAATTTTTTGAAGCAATGACCCGTAGGCTTTGAATGGCGCGCATAAAGTCAGTGCTGTATTTTGCATAGACATCTTTGTGGGCGCTGAAAGTCACAAGGACAGCAATTTTTTCTTTAAGAGTTGCAAGATAGCGGGTGAAGTAGTTTGGGACTTCACTTCCTAAGTGGAAGCCATCAATCCATCTTAAGCTTTGAATTTGAGAGTATTCAGGTTTTTTGTAAACCTTTGACACATCAGAGCCTCCATCGCGAAGTGCAACTTGGATAGGGGATCCAAGATGCTGTTCATAAATTGGAAAGGTATCTGTGGGGCCAATTTCTTTAGCAGTGAGGATAATGATGGCCTCTTTGGCCTCTTGACCATCTTCGCTGCGACAAACCCATTCGGTTTGCTCTAAAACACATTTCCATCGGTCTGGAATTTCAAAATTTATGTAAGCATTTCCCCAGACTTTAGCCTGGGCATTGTTCGATAAAACAATAAAAAGCACGATCAATGGCAAGAAGTGGGGTCTTTGACGCAATATATTTAAAATGTTCATTCACAACCTCTTATTAAAGACATAATTTATTCTAAGTAGTTTTTTCTGTCTTCACAAGGGGTAAGTTCATTATGATGAATTTGTATCAGCTCACAACTTTTGTCACAGTTATTAGCGAAGGCAGTATGACTGCTGCTGCGGATAAATTGTATTTAACTCAACCCGCTGTCAGTCAGCAGATACGCAATCTTGAAGAAGAACTTGGTGTCGAGCTGCTAGTTCGCGGAGTGCGGCAAATCAAGCCAACAGCCCAGGGTGAAATTCTTTTTGAACACGCACGAAAAATTTTGCAGCATGTGCACTTGGCTGAAAATGCAATTAAATCCATGGGGGCAGAACTTAAAGGGCAATTAAACTTAGGGACTTTAAATTCTTTAGGACTTCATTTGATGAGTCCTGTGGTGACCCGACTGTTAAGAAATAATCCAGAATTGAAAGTTAAAATTGAATATTCTCGAGGAGAAAATTTAATTCAAAGATTTAATAATGGTGAGATTGACATTTTGATTCTTCCTGAAGTTGCA
>DGYJ01000105.1:29628-37221 GCA_002396665.1 Bdellovibrionaceae bacterium UBA5009 | reverse complement strand
CTTGATATCCTTATTTTACCAGAAATCCCGGCCCAGTTTAAAAATCAAATTCAGCCTTCGACTGAGGCCAAATTTTTAATCAAAGAAGAGATGTGGTTAGTGGGGTCTGGCAAAGATACAGAGCTTCCCCAGCAAATTAATTTTTCACAGTTGAATCAAATTCCATTTGTCAATTTTTGTGACGAGTATCCTGCCTTTGATAAAATCATACAAAATAAAGTGAAAGAGACTGGTGTTCAGTTAAATACTATCTTTGAATCTTCAAATGTTGGGACATTGAAGCGGGTCATCGAATCAGGACTTGGCTGGGGATTCATTCCAGCACATTCAATTAAGAAGCAAGTTCGATCAGGGCGACTTTCACGGACCCATGTTAAAGATTTGCACTATGAAATGGATTTGATGTTTTACTATCCAAATAAGTCGGAAAAGAAAGTTCTTTGCGAAACTTTGTATCAAACATTATCCCAGCAAGAGAAAATGTAGTCGCGGCCCCAAGGGCCTGCTGCAATTGACGTTTAAAATAAGACAGAGTCAGGTAAGCCCAATCTAGCAGAAATCACGCGAACGATTTCGCTTGCGGTTTCTTCCAGGGCGCGTTCTGTGACATTGAAGACAGGCCATCGACGATTTTGCTTGAAGAGCTGTTCGGCATACTCGATTTCTTTCATGATTTGAGATAAAGAGGCGTATTCCCCGCCAGCGTCTTGTCCAAATTTTTCCAGTCTATTTTTACGGATTCTTTGTAATGACTCTATATCGATAATCAAACCCACAATACGTCTTTGATCGATTTTAAAAAGTTGCTCTGGAAGTGGCGAATTCACGACCAGCGGGACGTTGGCGACCTTCCAGCCCTTATGGCTCAGGAAAACTGAAAGAGGGGTCTTGCTTGTGCGACTAATGCCCACAAGGACAATGTCGGCCTTGTCTAAATCATTTAAGGTTTTCCCATCATCATGTTTAACTGTGAACTCTATGGCTTCAATTCGTTTGAAGTAGGATTCGTCGACAGCGCGTAGAACATTCACTTGGGATTCATATTGAGTTCCAAAAAAAGTATCTAAAGAATTTAAAAGTGGACCTAAAAGGTCAATGGTTGGAATTCCTTTTTCTTTGGCTTTTTCTGAAATCTTTATTCTTAAGCTTTGCGAGGCCACAGTAAAAACAATAAGCCCTTTTCGTTCATAACATTCTTCGATGACGGCTTCGGCCTGGGAATCGGTTCTAACATTTTTGCATCTGACAATGTCGATGTCGCGGTTCGAGTACTGCACAAGTGCTGCTCGAATCATTGTTGATGCGGTTTCCCCAGTCCCATCAGAGATAATATAGATCGTTGATCCTGAGTTCGGAGGGGATTGTATTGTCATAGATCAGATGTCAGAAGTCTTTTCTGAATTTTTTCAAGGTGAATTTTTAGCCAAGGCTCTGCCATTCCAGTGAGGCCAATAAAATAAATATCTTTTTCCAGCGGAATTAAGAAGGCTTGGAATTTATTTTTTTCAATCCAGCGTGAACATTTTAATTTTTCAAAACCACTAGTTTCCGTTTTTTTAAAAATTTGATCCAGATGGGTTGTTGGAACTTTTGTAATCAAAGTGGAGTCTTCGTGGAAGAAATGTCCGTAGGCAAATGAGTATTTCGAGAGCCAAGGAAATGGTTTTGCTTGTTGGTCAGATTGTTTTTGCAAAAGTATTCCGACTTCAAAGAAAAGACTCAGCTGAGCAAACAAGGATTGAGATCTTTTTGACTGTAGTCCGTCCAATGCATACCCCAGGGATTCGTAATCACGATCGGCCTGCGGTGGTTGGAATAGATTTTTTGATTTCATAATTTCTTGTTCAGAACCATCGAAATCGAGTTCCAATATTTTTTCGAAATGATTTTGAACAAAACTGATTTTTTGATTAATTTTTTCTTTTGAAAAGCTCATGCTTTATCTGAACTCAGATCCAGCTAAGAATCAAGAACCACAGTGATATCTGACTTGTGAAAGTCTGGATAGCTAGAGAGAGATAATTCACTCGCGCTTCGTCCAGGTGGTAGAAATAGTCGCAGACTTGGAAAGTTTAAATTTTTGCTTATTTTATAGGACGAAGCCATCCATTTCGAGAAGTCATCGGATTCAAAGTCCAAGATCCCAACCCATCGGTTCGGCAGCAAGTGTGAAGATCCAAGCAAGCAAATCCCTGGTGGGGTCTCTTTGAAATCTGTTTTGTATTTGAATTCGGTGGCCTTTAAAATATTTTTAAGATGTTCAGAGATTTGCACATCGACTTTGTTGTGAAATTTATAAATTTGAAAATTGAGATACCAATCAACGGTTGGAGTCCAGCGACTTTGTCCATAATTGGGCAAAATCCAAAGGTCAGATCCAGTGCTGAAGGCGCTGGATTTAGAAATCACATTTACGGCCATTTCGTTTTACTCACATGGTCTAAGACACCATTGACGAAACTTGAAGAGTCCGTGGTTCCATATTTCTTAGCAAGTTCGATGGCCTCATCAATGGCTATATTTTCTTTTAAAGGATTTTCAGAAATTTTCATTTCGAAGACACTGATGCGAAGAATATTGCGATCCACAGTTGGCATGCGGTCGATTTTCCAATGGCGGCTGCTTTGTTGAATCATTTGGTCTATTTTTTCGGCGTTGCCGCGAACACCGTCGATTAAAATCTCTGCATACTCTTTTGTTTCGTCATCCACACGACTATCGAAGACATCCATCAACTGATTAAGTGTAATATTAGATGTGAACTCAGAAGAAAATAATATCTGAAGAGCCATTTCTCGGGCTTGTCGTCTCATGGTTAGCTTTCTTTTAGGGCATTGAAATAGGTCAAAGGCAATTGTGGACTATTGATGTCCATGCTTTCAATCCACTCTTCTTCTTCAAGAGTTTCAACAAATTCTTGGACGTCTTTGAAAGTTCTGTAAACGCTTGCAAAGCGTATGTAGGCAACATCATCGACTTGTTTCAGTTCAGCCATGACTTTGCGACCAATAAGTCGCGAAGGGACTTCATTTTCTCCACGATTAATAATCCAAGCGGAAATACGCTCAACCACAGCTTCGAGCTGAGTCAGACTGACAGGACGTTTTTGACAAGCAGCTTGAAGTCCTTTGAATATTTTTTCACGGCTGAAAGGTTCGCGACGACCATCTTTTTTGACGATCATCGGGTAATTTAACATTAGTGTTTCTACAGTTGTGAAACGAGCTTTGCATTCAAGACACTCGCGGCGTCTTTTGATAGAGCCATCTTTTTGAACACGAGTATCTAAAACTCGATCGTCATTATGTCCACAAAAAGGGCATTTCACAGGAACTCCTTACAGATGGCCCAATCTACGGAAAAGGGCCATGGATTGCAACACCACGGATTGTGCATGCGATGCGTTAAAAATGCAAATCCTAAGTGCCTTGGATTTTGAAATCTTTGCGGTCGGTGAAAGGCTCTGCTTAAATGGACCTATGAAAATTTTTAGAACTTTGAAAGCCATTTTTTTAATATTTTTTACAATTTCAAATTTTGCATTTGCCCAGCAACCTCGGGTTGGCAGAGCAAAAACATCGGGATCTGTCGGGAAAGAGGCGGCTGCCGAGTATTTTCAGAAGAACCCAGATCAGCCAGTTCAGACTGAAAGATCGAGTTCTAGCCACTTTATGGCATTGCATTTTGGGAAGTTAATGAATTCTGAATCTTGGGATTGGGGTGGCTCTGGAAAGCTGACGGATGTCGGTGGAAATACATATGGTCTAACTTATCGTTTTGATGAATTTAGTTCTTCTTCGGATTTGAACCTAAGAGTCGATTTTATTGAGTACTCGATCAATGAAGACAAACCATTCAAAATGAGCATTATGCCATTGATCATATTCCCAGAAGCCAATTCGAAATTTCCAATTTACTTTGGTTTCGGTGCAGGTGCAGGTGTCTTTTTTAAACAGGTGAAGGGCAGTAGTGCCTTGTCCTTTGATTATCAACTGATCACTGGGGCTCGATTCTTTGATGTTTTTGAAAATACCGGTTTTTTTGTTGAAGCCGGTTTGAAAAATCATTTGCATCTTTTGTCGAGCGGGCAATTAAATAGCGCCTTTTTATCTGGCGGGGCGGTTTTTACATTTTGAAATACCATCCGCATTTGCTTGAAAAAGTTAAACAATCTCTTGATACGATTTTTGTAGAAAAAAAATACGCAGATAAAGTGATCGAAAAGGAAATGAAGGCCCAGCCCAAATGGGGGGCAAGGGATCGCCGCTTTTTTGCAGAAACAGTTTATGAGATCGTCCGTTGGTATCGGAAATTAGAATATTTTGCACAAAATTTAAATGGTGGATCGGTAGAAGGAGACAAGCACTGGCGAATGCTGTGGGTTTATTTTGAACTGAAATCTGGCGAACCCCCAAGTCTTTCGATTGTACGTGATCAAAATCAGTGGAAAGCCCAAGTTCAAAAAGATTTAAAATCTCTTTCTGAAAATCCAAATCGTCGCGCGATTGAAGAGTCCATTCCTGATTGGTTGGACCAATATGGAATGGAAAATTTAGGTCCTACAGAATGGCCTTTGATTTTAAAAAGTTTAAATCAGCAGGCTTCAATTTATTTGCGAGCCAACACACTGAAGACTTCAGTCACAGAGCTGCAGAAAATTTTAAAGCTCGAAGGTGTTGAGACTGAGCTTGTCAATGGTGTGGCGACAGCCCTACGGTTAATCGAGAGAAAAAATGTTTTCATAACAAAAGCATTTAAAGATGGCTTATTCGAGGTGCAAGATGCAGCTTCGCAACTTGTAGCTGATCTTCTTTCGCCAAAATCTGGCGAAAGAGTCATTGATGCCTGCGCAGGGGCTGGTGGGAAAAGTCTGCATTTGGCGGCCTTGATGAAAAATAAGGGTCGAATTATTTCATTGGATATCCATGCATGGAAATTAGATGAGCTAAAAAAACGCGCTAGAAGAAATTCAGTCGATATCATTGAAACCCGTGTGATTGAAAACACAAAGGTCATTAAAAGGCTGGCCGAACAAGCCGATGCCTTGCTTTTGGATGTTCCTTGTACTGGGGCCGGAGTCTTGCGAAGAAATCCTGATAGCAAATGGAAATTGAATCCGTCATCTTTGGAAGAATTATTAAAAACCCAAGCCGAAATTTTAGAGCAATACACTCCGATGGTTAAAAAAACTGGTCGTTTTGTGTATGCCACCTGCAGTATTTTCCCAGCAGAAAATCATCTGCAATTGCAAAAATTCTTAGAGGCCCATCCTGGCAAATGGATTGTCGAAAGACAAATTCATATGTTCCCCCACGTCCAAGGTTTTGATGGTTTCTACGCCGCCTTGGTCCGCAGGGCTTAGGCTCGATAAGGCCAATCAAATATTGTCTACTTATTGGACAGTCGTGTTGTCTTTTCAAAGGGTTAAAACTTCATAGTGAACAGCGCTAAACTCCATTAAATTGTAGGAATGGAAAAGCTTAAACTATTGAAATCGCAATTTATTTTTTTGATTTTGTCGGGCCTTATTTTTTCTTGTCAAAACCAACAATCTGAAAAGATGGATTCTGTAACATCACCCAAAAATGATGTTGTTCAATCTCCTGCGAATGAGGGCTTGTACAGTTTTAAAATTCAATCGAGCGCTTTCAATTTAAGTGAGCAAGTCTTAATTAAAAAAAGTTTAAAGTACCGTTTTGCAAATATAGAAATTTGTTTGATGGACTCTTCACAACAACAATATTTATCTGGGATGGCTTTTCTAATTTCTGCCGATGATGTGAGTGTGGAAAAGAAAACGGATCAAAGGGGCTGTTTGACATGGACAGAGTCCTACCGCTTTCCTATAAAAGATGAAGCTGTCACATTCAAGATTCATAGAAAAATAAAACTTCTACAAAGTGCTCAAAGTGAAACAGATTTGAGATATGTATTTCAATCCGAGAAAAACATTTTAAAATCCGAGGATACAGAGACTGCAAATTTAGAAAACAAGAATGGAATTGTTCAATCCCAAGCTCAGGTTTTACATTCGGATGATTCAAGTGGGTTTAGCCAATCGGTAGACCTTGGCCAACAATTGGATGTTGATGTGACCAGGGCTGTTGATGTGAACAATATGATATTTAGATTCACGGACAGGGATTTTGCGAATTACGAAGTGGATTCTTTATTGAATTTGACTGTTGCTTTTAAGACAAGGATTACTTTTTTCCCTTCGATATGGAAACGTGTCGGGCAAGGAGAGTCTAACAATGAAGGAATGAAATCTGCGCAACTCAAAATTCAAATGGCATTCTTGCGGGATGGCTATAATAAGCAACAGCTCAATATTCAGGATATCGTCGCAACAAAAGAATTTGTTGCACAGATGGACAAATACAAAGTGATTCAGGATGAAATTTTGAAATTTAAAAATCCAACTGCTTTGACAAGTAAGATGATGTTATTTGTGACAATCACTCCCATGCTTGCTCAATCTGAAGTGGAGCCTACAAATCTTGAGGGAATGTTTTATCCAATTACTGTAGGTTCTACCCATGATTTTTTCCTTAAAAAATCCAATTGGAGTGCAAAAGAAATTTTAGCTTTGGAATCAGAGTCTAAAAAACTAATGCCACAGAAAACAGGTTTGTCATTGTTGATGAGTGGTGAAAAAATGAAGCCCTTATCGGAGAGTGCACTTGTTTACAATGGACAACAAGGTGTTTTGGGTTGGGTTGGTCTGGGACGCAAGAGGGCCGAGAATGTAAAAGTGGCTTCAATTGCCAGCGAGTGGTTGGAAAAAGGTCAGCTTCCTGATTCCAAAAGAAAATCTTTCCTTCAAGGTCTTTGCTCTGAATTTTTCGCTGCCGAGATGTCCCGAATTGCCGATGGAGCCTATCATCCAGACTATGTCCATTGTCTTAAAAATCCTGAAGTTTATTTTAATGGTCAAGTTCGTTGGGTCACCTCAAGAGCACAAATTGTAAGGCCAGTTCCTGTCGGCTTGCCATCTGTGGAAAATTTTTCGATTTCGAGCAATTACAATGCAAGCACGAATAATCATTCAGAAGTTTCTCGCAATCTGAGAGCCGGGGCAAATGCATCGGCCTCGGCAGGAGTCAATGCGGGGGCTTCTACTCCAAATTTTCTGGGTCATCTTGTGGGAATGAATGCGGGGGCATCGGCCAATGCAGAAGCAAGGGTCAGTGTCGGCGGCGAAGCCTTTGCCCTGGTTTCGAAATCAAGTTCCTTCGGTGGATCTGAAACGGTCAGCATTTCGCAAAACAATAATCTGACCTCTGAGCAAATGCAATTCCGTGTCAGTGCAGTTGTACGCAAATGTTTTGTTGTTCTTGGGAGTGATGTTTTTATGAAGACGGTGGCTGGGCAAAGAGTGAATTCTGCCAGTGGTTTTTATTATTGTCAGGCCCAGGATCGCCAATTAACAACGGTTGAATCCTACTATGTGATCTTTCAAAACAATGGTCAGGGTGGATCCCCGCTAAGTGATAATTTGTCTGTCACGGACAACCCCATGCGAATGATGGTGCGCGGTCAGTCGCGGTACTCGCAAATGAAAGAGCTATTCAGTGGGCCCTTGGTTATGCG
>DGYJ01000105.1:27216-29435 GCA_002396665.1 Bdellovibrionaceae bacterium UBA5009 | reverse complement strand
TCAGAAAATTGGACTTGAATGACTATATGGTCAATCAAGATATGCCGGGGATGATTTCCCTGGCGAAATGATCAAGAAAAAATGATTTGTGCTTAATAAAAAATTCGAATCCCTGATTTGATTCCAGTGCGATCAATTTTTGTTTCAACATTGTTCAGGATATTTGTTTGAATATCTTGAGTGTAGCCGCCATAGACACGGAAAAATTTAAAATCAATAAATAAAAGGGCCTCTGTCAGTTGGCCTTTGACATCGCCGACGACAGAGTCCGTTGTTGAAAAATAAGTTCGATAGAAGCTATCTATTCCAAAAAATTTATTTAAATAAAGTTGCAAGGATACCTGGGCGAATTGATTGCGCAGTCCGATCATTTGCAATTGCGTTTCGTAGGTCCTTGTGCGCAGTCCATAGTGCAATGTTAAGTGAGTGCTTTGAATAGAAGTCCCAAAGACGCGAAAATTAAAAAGCCCAGTCAGGTCATTTCTATTTTCAGTTGGGAATTTGGCGTATTCGACACCCAGGCCAACGATGGAAGAATAGAAATTAGCGCGGCCTAAAAGTGTATTATAACCTGTCCCATTTTGAGACCCTGTTGTTTGCTTATAGTCCCAATTTTCAATGGAAAGTTCGGATTCGTAGGGGGATGAACTATTCATCGCCAGCCACAGATCCATCATTCTGTTCTTTTCTTTTTGGGCCATCCATTCTGATAGGGTCCATCGGTTGGTCTGTCGATCCTGGGCCCTTTGCATCCACGAGGACTTACTGTCCTCTGCCATTGCAGGGCGAAGGCCAAATGTAAGACTCATCAAGGTAAGGACGAAGAAGAGCGTGAGGTTAGAAATTTTCTTTATTGTTTTCATGTTTATATTTTCTCAAAAAGAGTTTATGGCGACGAGCAAAAAATCAAAACCTCTCATTATGAGAGGTTGCTTTCTGGCCTCAGTGGGGACATGATAGTTGTATTTTCGCATCATCGGCTGGGGGATCTATGGTTCATGATTTAAGTCCATTTGCTATTCGTTTTTGGGATAATTTTGGAGTCCGTTGGTATGGGCTTTCTTATATGTTTGGCTTTTTAGCAGCCTACATTATGATCCGTTGGTTGAGTGATAAACAGAAGGCAGGTTTAAGACCAGAAATGGTCAGTGATTTTATCACCTATATTGCGATTGGAACTTTGGCCGGTGGGCGTTTGGGCTACTGTCTTTTTTATAGCCCTGATTTGTTTTTAAAATTCAAAGCAGATTTTCCTTTTTGGGGAGTTTTAGCCGTGAATGAGGGCGGCATGGCCAGTCATGGAGGCATGATTGGTATCGTGATTGCCGCATGGTTATTTGCTCGTAAAAATGGAATTAATTATTTATATCTTTTTGATTTAGTCGCATTGTCAGGCCCCATCGGAGTCTTCGCCGGTCGTATTGCCAATTTTGTGAATGGTGAACTTGTGGGGCGCGAGGCTCCGCCGGATTTGCCATGGGCTGTGAAGTTTCCCCAGGATATATACTTATGGCCTTCTCAAGAACCGGGTCGACTGTCTTCACTTTCTGGCGTGGTCGAACATTTAGGAATTACCAAAGAGCAGTGGTTGGATCTTGTTGATAAATTTCGATTTGAATCCAGTGCCCGTGAAAAAATTTATTCAACTTTGACAACAATTGTTGAGCAAATTCAAGCAGGACAAACTGTTTTAAAAGAAGCCATCGCTCCAGTATTAACACCACGGCATCCTTCGCAATTGTATGGTGCTTTGGGTGAGGGCTTGATTGTCTTTTTACTTTTATTTTTTATCTGGAGAAAGCCCCGCAAACCAGGATTCGTGGCCTCTTGCTTTATTATTTTTTATGCCATTGTTCGGATCACAGATGAACAGTTCAGAATGCCTGATGCCCACATTGGATTTCAGTGGATGGGGTTAACCCGCGGCCAAATGCTGAGCGGTGTGATGTTAATTTCTGGATTTGTATTTATGTTTTTGTGGTCTCGAGCTGTATCTGTGACTGTCCCTGGTTGGGGCAGAATTCAAAGTATTAAGCTGGGTCGAAGAAATTAATTTTTAGGACAATTCTGTGAGGTTTCAATTATTTTTTTTGTTATCTCAGGAGTTGTGGTTGTGATGCTTTCGACATTTTGGTCTTGGGATCTGTATTCAATAATAACTCCAGATTCAATATTATAATATTTAACTTGTGGATTTAAAAAGTGTTCACAGTATGGAT
>DGYJ01000105.1:25760-27015 GCA_002396665.1 Bdellovibrionaceae bacterium UBA5009 | reverse complement strand
TATGGATATTTGGCGATTTTAAATTTCACGCCGGAATATTTTTTTTCTAGCAAATAGTTTAATTTTGATTCTGGAGATTCGGCTTCGACGATATTAATTTTTTTATAAAGTAATATATGGGTATCGTTTGAAAAGGCAAGGGTCGCAATTTGAAATGAATTTAATGTGTCGTAGTAGATCCAGTTTGTGGGACTGGCAGAGTCTTTTCCGGCAATAGTCTTAAAGTGAGGTGCTATTTTTTTAACTTGTTCATCCTTCATACCAATGGATATGGAGTCAAACTTGTAAAAATTTATTTGCTCGATCGGTCTTTGGCCTTCTTTGTGAGCGCATCCGGCAAGACAAATAAGTACAAAATTCAAAAAAATTCTCATAGGCAATCCTTATTTAAGGAAAAGTTATCCCCAAATCTTTGTTTTATCCATTGGAAGATTTTGGGGTTTTTATCTTTTAGAGTATTAGGTTCGGCGAGAAAGTATTCAATGTTATTTGCAAAGTCTTCCTCCGGAGAATCTTTTCCATCAGCTTCGACAAAGCTAGTTCTTTCTGTTTGGAAACCAGAATTTTTATCAAGTGTGCTTAATGTGTCAGTCCATTCTGCAACTTTCAGGTACTCATATTTTAATTTTGTATCAATTTTGAAGTAGAGGATATGAGAAATTTCGTGGGATAAGATTTTTACTAATGGAACTTTTTCTTCAAAGAATAGGTCGTATAATAAGATAGATGACTTTCCATCTGTTGAGGCAGGGTTGCCAAGTTGAATTGATTTTTTAAGTCTATAAAATCCATCAATTTTAATTTTTTTAAAATATGTAGGAAGTGCATTGAGAGCGAGAAGTAGCTTTTCTTTTTCTATGTTTGTCCATGGCGCATCCTTTTCGAACTCGATATCCCATTTTGGGAGACGCCCAGATTTTATTTTTTCATTCCAAACGGGGTCTTGCCGGCAAATTACCTTTTTAGGGTGACAGAGATCCGCGCACTCAGGATCACACATGAAGTTAGTCATGTCTTTTTTAATGAGCCCACACTGAATGACGCAATCTTTTGCATTTCGATCAATATGTGTTGAATTAAACCAATCAGCACAGTTATCGCTTGGTAATGCATGAGCTGGCGCTAAGAAAATATAGATAATGCACCATATTTTCATTTTTTTGCACATGAATAGAATTCCAATCTTACAATTTAATTTCAATATGAATCATATTTATAGTCAAAAATTAATTTTTGAAATTATGCGGCCTTAAAA
>DGYJ01000105.1:22913-25639 GCA_002396665.1 Bdellovibrionaceae bacterium UBA5009 | reverse complement strand
CATTGGGTTCCCCCAATCTCGCTTTTGTCGGAGATGAGCCTTCTTTTTTACAAAGGAGGTCCAAATGCCGGATACCTACCCACAAAATAGGTTTCGACGTTTTTTTAGAATTGCTCAAGTGGTCTTAAGGCTAGTTTTGCTAGCAATTAAAGTCATTCAAGCTATTTTAGATCTCATGAAATAAAGTTTAGCGTTGGCTCCAACATGTACTAGCGCTTGGATGGGCTAATAACCCGAAGAAGCTTTGATCTAGGAAAAAGAGGGGTTGGGCGGAACTTTTAATTTTTTAGTTGCTGAATAACTTCATTTTGATTCACCAGGAGTTGTTCCCCGGTGGCCAAGTTTTTAATGGCCACTTGGTTGGTAGAAACTTCTTGGGATCCAAGAATCAAAACTTTTTTCATCGCCAGGGTATTGGCCTTTTTCATTTTCTTACCAAAATTCCCATTCCATAAAATGTCGACTGCAATTCCTGCAGCGCGAATTTTTTGCGCTAAAACTGGAGCCTCGGCTTCGCCAACTTCATCTGCAGGTAGGATCGCGAAGTCTGGTGTGGTTCTAAGGGCGGCGCCTTCAAGGTACAATTCGCTGAGGCGTTCAACACCTGCGGCCCAGCCAACGCCTGGGGTGGCAGATCCGCCAAGCATTTCAATCAGGCCATCGTAGCGGCCACCCGCCAGAACAGTGCCCTGGGCCCCAAGTTGACTGGTGACAAATTCAAATACGGTGTGGGTGTAGTAATCTAGCCCACGCACTAATTTAGAATTTTCTTTGAAAGGAATATTTAGTTTTTTAAGGCCGGTCAGAACGTCTTGATAAAATTTCAAAGACTCTTCTGTCATATGCTCTTTAAGATTTGGTGCACCTTCGAGAATTTTTTTATCTGCAGGATCCTTTGAGTCTAAAATTCTGAGGGGATTTTTTTCTAAACGCATTTGACTGTCGGCCGATAATTCATTTTTAAATCCGGACAAATAAGTCACCAGAGCTTCGCGGTATTTTTCGCGGCTTTGCTTGTCGCCCAGAGTGTTGATTTCTAAATGACAATTTTGATTTAAATTCAATTTTGTCAAAAGGTCCCAGGCCAATGATAAGCATTCGACATCGGCCTGGGGGTTTTCATAACCTAAACATTCGACCCCGATTTGGTGAAATTGACGGTAGCGACCCTTTTGTGGGCGCTCATATCGAAACATGGGGCCGTAGTAGTACAGCTTCAATGGTAGATTTTGGGCTAAACCTTCAGAAACAAAGGCCCTGGCAACGCCTGCAGTACCTTCGGGGCGCAGAGTAATAGAATCACCACCGCGATCTGTAAAGGTGTAGGTCTCTTTGTGGACCACGTCAGATGTTTCACCCATGCTGCGGTGAAAGACGTCAGAACTTTCAAAGATGGGTGTTTGAATTTGGCCATAGCCATAGCAACGAGCAATTTCATGGGCTGCGGACTCGATCTGACGAAATTTTTGACTGTCAGAGGGAAGTAGATCCTGGGTTCCGCGAACTCGTTGGTATTTCATGAGATTTCCTTTTTGAGCTTCAAAGGATTCACTTTAAACCAGAAATCGAGGCTTCGCAATCCAGCAAATGTTTGCAAACTTAAGAAACGCCGTGACGAGAAGAAAACTCGTCAATTTTTAGTTTCGGGAGTAGGCTTTGCTGTATGAAAAAATGGATCTTTGCAGGTGTCGTTCTACTTTCATTAATAACTGGCTTTGCTGTTTATAAGGGTCTTCATATTTTGAAGGGGACCACGGATGGCATTGAAGTCGACTGGCGTCTTTTGGGTGAAATGGATTATGTCACGGGTAAAAGTCCCGATGAGCTCAAGAAACTGGACGGGCAAAAAGTAAAAATCCCTGGTTTTATGGTTCCCCTCGAAGACAATATGAAAAAGGTCACTGAGTTTCTTTTGGTGCCCACTCCACAGGCCTGTATCCATGTTCCTGCGCCGCCGCCAAATCAGATGGTCTATGTGGTCATGGAAAGTGGTGCAGAGTCCGAAGTTCCCTATGGGCCGATCTGGGTTTATGGGACATTGAAATTGGTCACTAAAAAATCAGTGTATGGTGAGGCTTCGTTTGAGTTGCAAGGAGTGGCCCTTGAACCCTACCAGTAATCCAATGAGCACAAATAAAAAAATGATTGCCGATCTAAAAAATATTCGCTTTCGATATAAAAATAGCAAAGAAGACACCTTAAACTTTCCGGCATTACAGCTTGTCGAAGGTGAAAAAGTTTTTTTATTGGGCCCCAGTGGCTCTGGTAAAACAACTTTGTTGGAATTGATTTCAGGAATTCTAAGTCCCACAGCGGGCGAGGTTTATGTGGCAGGCGAAAGTCTACACAAACTTTCCGAATCTGCACGTGACCGCTTTCGGGGCGAACATCTTGGTTTTATTTTTCAAAGCTTTAATTTGATTCCTTACTTGAATGTGGAAGAAAATATTTTATTGCCATCGAATCTGTATAAAAAAAATCAAAAAAATATTTCAGTGGGTGAATGGCTAGATAAATTAGGTATGGCGGGACTTGAAAAACGCCCGGTCACCGAACTTAGCAAGGGCCAACAGCAAAGGGTCGCCGTGGCAAGATCATTAATCCAACGTCCAAAGTTGATCATGGCCGACGAACCCACGTCAGCATTGGATTTTGATCAAAGAGAAAATTTTATTCGACTTTTATTTGATCAATGCAAACAAGATAATACCACACTTCTTTTTGTC
>DGYJ01000105.1:16742-22701 GCA_002396665.1 Bdellovibrionaceae bacterium UBA5009 | reverse complement strand
CTTACCACACTTCTTTTTGTCAGCCATGATCGAAGTTTAATGGGACTTTTTGACAGAGTCATTGATCTGACAGAATTGAACCAAGTGCAGGCACAAAAAAGTGACGGGGGACTGTCATGATTTTGTTTCGATTGGCTTGGAAGGCTTTAAAATTTAGAAAATTTTCAACCATTTTGACGGTGATTTCAATTGCACTCAGTTTTTCATTATTGGTCAGTGTTGAAAAAATAAAAAAATCAACCCAAGAGGGATTTACTCAAACCATCAGTCAAACAGATTTAATTGTTGGCGCTAGAAGTGGCCCTCTGCAATTGATCCTGTACAGTGTTTTTAATATGGGGCAGGCGACGAATAATATTTCCTACTCGATGTTTGAAAAATACACAAAGCATTCGGCTGTTGAATGGACAATTCCTTACACATTAGGCGATGGCCATCGTGGATATCGTGTGGTGGGGACGAATAAGGATTTTTTTAAACACTATCATTTTCGCGGCGAGGGCTCGGTCGAATTTGAACAGGGTCAAGCCTTTGATGATCTGTGGGATGTCGTTATCGGATCTGAAGTTGCAAAAAATTTAAATTATAAAATTGGTACAGAAATTGTGATGTCCCATGGTGTAACTAAAGGTGAGGGGATCATTCATCACGGAGATCGCCCCTTTAAGGTCAGCGGAATTATGAAGGCCACAGGCACGGCCTTGGATCGTGCCGTGTATATTTCATTGCAAGGCTTTGAAGCTTTGCATGTGGATTGGGAAAGTGGGGCCGTGCCATCCCAGGCCCATAGCACTTCGAAGGATCAGATCAAGGCAGAAAATTTAAAAATTTCGACAATCACTGCATTTTTTTTAAGAACAAAATCGCGAATCGAAACATTACGGTTGCAGCGTGAAATCAATGCAGATACGGATGAACCCTTGTTGGCGATTATTCCAGGTGCTGTTTTGTCAGAACTTTGGAATGGATTGGCCTCGGTCGAAAAAGTTTTGAAAGTGATCTCGTGGCTTGTGCTGTTGATTGGACTGACAACCATGTTGATTGCCATCACAACTTTGTTGAATGAGCGCCGGCGGGAAATGGCGTTGCTTCGTTCCCTTGGGGCCCATGCCAATCAAATTTTATCTTTGATGCTGATTGAATCTGGCTTTTTGACTGTTGCAGGAGTTGCACTTGGTTGGCTTTTGCAAATTTTAGTGATTGTACTATTGAAGCCATGGCTTGCTCGCCAATTTGGATTGTATTTGGATGATATCGGATTTGAAGCCAGTGATTTGTATTTGTCTGGCTTTGTTGTATTTGCAGGCCTGTTGATGGGATTGTACCCATCCTTTAAAGCAAAGAATACAGCTTTAAAGGATGGACTTTCACAAAGCTAAATCAAGAAGCAATTTTGACTTTATCGACATGACCAGCTTCGTAATCAGAATAAGGCGTTTTCACTTCGACAAATTCACCTTTTTCATCTTTATAGCCACGGACTTTAAACATTTTCAAAGCATCGGTACGGCCTTTGACTTCGGCAGCTCCTGCGTATTCAATCATAAATAAATCAGCTACTTTTTCATAGACGCTTTCACTGATCAGCATGTCAGAACCAAAGGCTTTTGTTGAAGCCTCGATACGTGAACCAGTATTCACTGTATTACCGATCACTGTGTACTCCATGCGCTCGTCGGATCCGATGGTTCCAGAAATTGCTTGTCCTGCATGCAGACCCATTCCAATTTGTATCGGGACATCACCGCGGGCAATTCTTTTTTCATTGAGTACTGCCAAAGCTTTACGCATTTCTAAGCAGGCGCGGACCGCGTTTTGCGGATCTTTGTCTGATGTTTTTGGAGCTCCCCAAACGGCCATGATGGCATCACCGATAAATTTATCCACGACGCCACCGTGCTTGTTTATAATTCCCACCATCACTGCGAAGTATTCGTTCAGCATTTGAACAACTTCTTCAGGCGATTTGTTTTCAGAAAAAGCTGTGAACCCGCGGATATCACTAAAAAAGACCACCACGTCTTTATTTTGTCCACCAAGACCAATATCATTTTGCATCAAATCGTCTGTGACGCTGGATCCGTGGAATTTATTAAACAAACTTTTCACTTTGTCCCGCTCTTTAAGGCCTTCTGTCATATTATCGAAGGCGGCAGAAAGTTCGTGGACTTCGTCTTTCATAAAGAACTTAATTTCTTTTGTTGCTTTGACATCGAAGTTTCCTTTAGAAACAACTCCGATCAATTGCACCAGCTTTTCGATGGGTGAGGTCATCATCATCGAAAACAAGAACACTAATAAAAGAGCCGCTGAAAGAAAGTATCCTGCGATTTTAAAGGCTTCGAGTTTTACTTTTTGCGATGGAGCTAAAACTTTTTCTTCTTCGATTTGTGAAAACACAGTCACGCCAAAACTTGTCTTTGCGTAGGCGCCAAGGAAGTTTTTATGGGTTTCTGGATCTTGATAAAGTTTTGTTGAAGACGGTGTGGGGCTTTTAAAAGTAAATTGTACGATGTCCAAGGCCGACATATTCTTTTTTGCAATGGCTAGTTTTTCATCACTATGAGCAAGTAGAATTCCATTGCTGTCCGCGACAAAGAATGTACTTGCTGATCGTTTGCCAAATGGTTTTTGCAGAACTGATAGATTCACATCCGCAAGCGCAACGTGTGTGATTTTATTTTGAGCATCCCGAACAAGTGGAACTCCAATGGTGATCATGGGCGGAGTTTTCTTTTCTGGCCCAGATGAATTGACCAAAATCACTTTGCCTTTATTATCTTCGACAATGGATCGAATTGGAAATTTTGTTTCGTTTCGAAGTTGAGTGATATACAAATTTGTTAAACCATAGGGTTTTAAAGCTTCAGATTTAATTTTTTGAGCCACGGATTGAATTGAAGTGCCATCAATTTTATAAACCTCAATGGCCACAAAATCGTTGTCGTTGTTGAAGTTAATATCAAAGTCTGTGCTTGCATTTGTGGCGTCACTTTGAGTTGTCGCTTTTAAAAGCAGACGGGCAGAGGAAGTTGTCTTCTCTGTTAAGTTCATGATGATATTTTCAAGTTGTTTGGCTCGTGATTCGGCCAATTCGCGATTGATGGCATTTTCACGTTGCACAGAATTTTTTTCAAATTCTTCAGAGCTTTTAAATGCGATGGGCACAGTCACACAAACCAGTAGTCCGGCTGTGATGGTAATCAATTGTGCTGAAATAGGTATCTTCATAAAAGCTCCCTTTAAAATGAATACTCTGCAAAAATATTAAAGTATAAACCTGATAACTTCGAAGTCGTCGTGTCTGTGATCGTGACTGCAGATTGATCAATAGACGTGTTAGCATCAATGTCAGTGTGATTAGTGTCTGTGTAACTTGAAGAATCAACTCTGTAGCTTACACCAGCTAGGCCTGTCATTTTTTTGCTCATACGATAGCTTCCTAAAAATCCGTATTGGGTGGAAAGCTGTCCTTGATGGGGTTCCCCTGAAGGTGTTGAAAGCTTCATCATGCTATAATAAAAATGTGCATTCACTTGAAGTCCAAGTTTTGGCGTCATTGAATACCAATATTCGGCGCCGACATGGGGTCCAACAACGGCCATGTTTTTGACATAGGTGCTGGCATTGCTTCCATCATTTGAAAGTGTACTGACAACCGGTAAAACCTGTGGAGTTTCTTTATAGTAAAGACCTGTTTGAATTCGAAGCTCGTCACGCTCGCCAACTGTTTTTCTATACACAGCCGATGTTTCCATGGATGCAAAAGTTTTCGCAGAACCATCTTTTAAAAATCCGCTCAAATCTAAAATATTTAAAAATCCCCATGGACTTTCTTTGCTCATCCAACCAATCCCAACACGTCCAGTTCCACCAATGGCTTTAAAGGGAACAGATTGAAAGCCCTTGTATGTTAAGGAATAGTCCATTTGTGTGATTAAGTAGCTAGCTATTCCATACCATCCAGAGATACGGTCAATGGATTGCCGAACAGTTGAAACATATTCTGCAGCAGGCGAGCGATCCCCCCCACGAACATTGAATAGTATCGAACTGACATCTGACGATGGCCGATGGTCAGCTTTTGCGCGGATCGAAAATTTATATTTTCCACCGGGCCATTGTTCGTCAAAATTGGTAGATTCTGTGGCGTCAGATTCGACACCCTTCATTTTTTCCCATTTTTTAGTTTTGGGATTGTATTTTGAAATGGCGTAATCAAAATTTTCTGCATTTTCTGGGCGGGACCATTTAATTTCACGTACAAATTCAGTCTCTGGCTTTTCAATTTTTGGTTTTTCTAGTTTGCTTCCAAGGATTGAGGCTTCTGCAACTGAAAATGCTTCGCTTTCAGCGCCTTGTTCACCCTGGGCTTTCACTTTCCAAGTGAAATTTGTACCAACGGGGATAGCCTTTTTAAATTCTGTTTGAGTTAATGTTTCATGAACGTCAATTTTTCCATCGGCGCTTGTCAGTTCGAATTGATAAGCTGTTGCACCTGGAACTTGCTTCCAAGTGAATTCGACTTCGCGCTCTTTAGCATTTTGGGCATTGATTTCTGCTTTTGGAGAAGGCGAGGTCAGTCGAACGGACTCCAATGGGACAAGGAAATCGCTTTCTGTACTCCAAGGGCCTGGCACACCACGGGGGTCAATGGATCGTAATTTCATTGTGTATTGTCCAGGCTTTAGGGACCCATTGAAAACTGGCTCTGTGGATTTAAAAATAAAATCTTTAGATTCGGAATCTTTTTTAACTTTCCGAATTTGAACTTCATAGGATTTTGCACCTTGAATGGGTTCCCAATCAAAACTAACAGATCGCTTTCCCGATTGTGCATGGGAAAATGAAAGGGGGACAAGTAGAAATAAAAAAAGTAAAAAGAGCTTATTCATTCGTCTTGATCTTAATACCTTTCAATTTTGGAGCTTGAATATTACTTTCTTGTGGCACTTCTAATTTTACAAATTTTGAGTCTTTGTTTTTGCGACCAAATTGATCAATGGCTTCGATCTTAATTTGGTAAGTATTTTTAGGATTCAAAGTTTGAGATTTAAATTGGGCTTTGTTGTTTTTAAGCTTAAATTCCTTGGATTTATTTTCAGTCATGTTTTGTACTGTTAAAATATACTCTTGCGCGCCTTGGATCGCATTCCATTGAAGATCTGCACTGCCATCAGCCTGTGCCATCAATGTTCCGTTGGCGCTTTTAATAAATTCAGGTGATTGCAAGTAAGGTTTTTCAACGACAGCAAAGGATTTTTTTTCTGATTCACCAATCAGTTGGCCATCTTTATCGTAGGCTTGAACTGAAGCGATGTATCTTCCAGCTTTCGCTAGGGGGGCTTTCATTTGCGGAGTTTTTAGATCCCACTGACTTGTGATTTCTGGAAAAGAATTTTCAGCTTGGATTTTTAATTTCCAATTGGTCACATCTTCTTGGCGATTGGCAGCCTTCCAACTGAGATCCAATTGCGGTTCTTTGATAAAAAATTGTTGTTCGCCCTGGGGCGCAAGATTCCAAACCACTTGAACTGGGTTTTTAGGTTGTGTTTTAGCAATTTTTTCAAGAGTGAATTTTTGCACACGTCCAACAAGCGGTGGGCTATCATCAGAAAAAGCGCTCATACGCAGATAATAAATTCCCTCTTTCATGTTCGGAAGGACGAAGCTCTCTTCTTTTGCAAAAGTCTTTGCAATAATTTTTTTCTGCATCATCGGGTCTTCAGAAACTTCTAATGTGACACGATTGTTTTGATCACCTTTTTGCCATTTGAAGGATAAATCCATCGGAAATGTTTCCATTGGGATTTTTGCGTCAGCAATGGGAAAGATGACTGTCGGTGCATATCTAGCAATGTATTCAGTTTTATAAACCGGGCTTTCTGCTTTAACAGTTTGAGTTTTTGGATCTTTAGCCACGAGTTTCCAGTAAGATGTGCCAAGTGACACTTGGGCT
>DGYJ01000105.1:2959-16651 GCA_002396665.1 Bdellovibrionaceae bacterium UBA5009 | reverse complement strand
CGGGGCTTTTAATTTTTGCGGCCCTAGCTTTTCTGTTTGAAGTAAAGACATTGTTTGTCGAGTGGGGCCTGATTGAACTTCGACTTCCCATTCTGTCGGGTAGCCCTTCCATTCAAAGACAACAGCATTGCCTTTTTCGGGATCTACATAATTAGCTTTTTGTGTTTTTGGAGATACAATTGATAAATTGAATTTTTCTTGAGTCAATTGGTCGCCATTGATTTTACCATTAGAGCCCGAGCTCAACTCTTTGATCTGCCCATCGGCCCCGCGGACTTTTGCCTGACCTTCTAAGACTTGAACATTCAATTCAGATTTACCTTTGTCTTTAGCTAACGAAGCACTTGATCCTGTCAGATCAACTTTTCCGCCTTTAGATGAAAGGACTAGGCCCGTGCCTTTTCCATCACCGGCTCCAGTGGATCCGTCAGCATTTTTAGCATTAACGAACAAAGAACCCTCGACCAGATTTAAAGTGATTTCACCAGATGATTTTTCAAGTTTAATTAATGAATCGGGTTCGATGTCGATAAATTTTCCATCATCAAATTGCACACGAACTTCGCCACGATTTGTGGTTTGAATAGAGTCCCCATCATAAAGCTGGTCGCCTGTGTTCACATCAATCCACATCAAGTTATTCGATTGATTTTTAAGTACGTCATTTGATACCTGACTGACTTGGGCAATAATTTCTGTTCCAGATGAAATCATTTTACGATCTAATTTTGTGCGCTCGTAGCTATACCAAAAATAGGTCACAGCAAACGAACAGCTTGATAGCATGATAGCCAAAAATAGTCTTTTCCATTGAGTCTTCATGGACGCACCTCTACCGTGCTTTCATCGGTTAGGTGCTGGAAATGTTAAGTAAATCTAGCCCTTGGGGAGGGTCCTATTTTTTGTCAAAAAAGGATTGCCCTCGGGCGTAACACTCTTTAAAGTAAGCTTTCTTGCCTGACGGAGGTCTAGATGAAAACATTTCCTGCGCTGAAATTACGTAACAGAGACGTTCAAGTCCCTATTATTCAAGGTGGCATGGGTATTGGTCTTTCAAGCTATACTTTGGCCGGGGCAGTAGCTCGCGAAGGTGGACTTGGAGTTTTGTCCAGTGCTGCTTTGGACCGTATAGTGACTCAAAGACATGGTAAAAAATTCAAGGCCCGTGAAGCCGCAGCCCAAGATGTCATTGATGCCAAACAGATTGGTAACAATGGAGCCATTGGTATGAACATCATGGTGGCGTTGATCAACCAATACGAAGATTCTGTTTTAGGTTCTATGGATGGTGGTGTTGATGCCATTATTAGTGGGGCTGGATTGCCAATGGCTTTGCCAGAAATTGCGTTGTCACATCCTCGGGCAAATGAAGTATCACTTATTCCGATTGTTTCTTCGGGCCGTGCTTTGGAAGTCATTTGTAAACGTTGGAGTCGACAAAACCGATTGCCAGATGCCGTTGTAGTTGAAGGTCCTTTAGCTGGCGGACATATCGCTTGGCGAGATGTGAACGAGGCCATGGATCCAGTGAATCATTTGGACAATTTGCTTCGCGATGTTTTTGAAGTCGCAAAAAAATGGAATATTAATTCTGTTATTGCTGCTGGCGGTGTTTACAGTCATGAAGATATTCAAAAATATTTAGACATGGGTTGCACTGGCGTTCAAATGGGAACTCGCTTTTTGGCAACGTACGAATCTGGCGCAAATGAAGAATACAAAAAACAAGTTGTTGAATGCACAGAGGATGATATCGAGTTGGCATCGAAGCCTGGTTCACCATGTGGAATGCTTTTTAGAGTTTTAAAATCCTCGCCATTTTATCAAGAGGCTTTAAAGCGTGAGCGTGCTCCGAAGTGCGACAAAGGATATTTGTTGAACAAAGGAAATTGTCCTTCGAAATATGAAAATGAAAAAACTTTTTGTATTTGCAATGGTTTACTTTCTTCGATTGATTTAAATCCAAAAGAAAAAGAATTGTACACTGTGGGCCACACAGCATCCCGGGTGAATCGTATCATGAGCGTGCGTGAATTGATGCGTGAATTACAAGGTTTACCTGTTGAGGCTGAATTGGTGCATCCACAGCAAGTGCGTGCCCATCAAGCGGTCCCTTCATTAACTGTCTAAATTGATTTTCAGGATTGATATATGGCCGATGAAAAAAATTATATCACTCCGCAAGGGCTCGAACGTTTAAAATCAGAATATGCCGAATTAATGCATAAAGAAAGACCTAAGGTTGTTGAAACTGTGGCCTGGGCCGCAAGCAATGGGGATCGTTCTGAAAATGCAGATTATATCTATGGGAAAAGACGTCTTCGCGAAATTGATAAGCGTGTTCGTTTTTTAACTTCGCGAATTGAAAATGCAGAGGTTGTAGATCCACTTAAAATTCGAACGGACCGAGTAGTTTTTTCTGCAACGGTGACGATCTCAAATGAAGAGGGTGAAAGTCTTATTTATCAAATCGTTGGTGAAGACGAGTCCGACGTCAAGTTGGGAAAAATTTCTTGGAAAAGCCCAGTGGCAAAAGCTTTATTGGGTAAAAAAGTAGATGATGAAGTTGTGATCAAAAAGCCCCAGGGTGATGAAACTGTGGTCATTGAAAAAATCGAAGCCAAGTAGAAATTAAAAAAGCTCAATCTGAAAATATCAAAGTTTAATCTGAAATTTATTTTTTAATCCCTTGAAAGTTTTCACAGTACCAAATTGTAAAAGTTCGAGACAATTCATCTTTACGATAAAATTTAAATTCTTCCGGAGTGCAACGATCAAAATGGGAATCGTCGATAGGATTTGATAAGTATTTTTCTGTTGTGACGACCAAAGCGTTTTTACCTTTGTAGGATTCAAGACTTTGATGATGATCTTGTCTGACAGTGTAGTGGCTTCTTGGGTCATTGAGCATAAAAATACGTTGTCCCGTACCCCACCAAGTTTGTGCCGTGGTTTCGTATCTGAGCGCTGCTAAGAAAGGCTCTTTACCTGTTGTCCAATGAATTTGTTTTTGCCTTTCAAGAAGATGTTGACCCATTTCTTGCCATCCAAAAAATTCGTTACTTAAATCATAGGTGGTTTTCCATTCTGATTTTGGGGCCACAAAGCGGTAGATCTTGGGCATGAACGGATAAACAAATGGTGTATAGACGAGCAGGTTAAAGAGAATAAAAAATCCAAGGACCCCGCCAGCAATCACCTTGCTTTTTGGTTTAATCAAGACTTGGTATTTACGATGTAGTCCGTGCTCCCAAAGATTTCCAATGGCCATGCAGATCAATAAGTAAGCGGCCCCTGACCAATGGGGTTTGTAGTCTGCAAAAAAAGGTTGGGGATAAAAAATGAGAATACTTGGAAGTGATAGAAAAAATAAAAATCCCCAATTTGGCTTTGATCTTTGCCGAAAGGCTTTGATAAAAACTAAAATCATCATGAAGTAGACGAATGGGGTCATAAATCCCCATTGGGCCCCCCACCATCCAAGCCAACGCTGTAAAGAGAATGAATCCCCAGAGTGTCTATCGTGAAATTGATAAATAAATCCTGGCCAGCCATACTCGTTGTTCCAAATAAAAATCGGTGTGCATAGAATTGTTGCGATAGCAAAACCAATCCAGGGCCACTTTGTTAAAAGTGTTTTTCGAAGTTCGCGATCAAATAATAAATAAAGTCCAAAACCTGGAGCCAAGAGTGCAATGATAAATTTTGAGTTGAGTCCTAGTCCCATCAAAAGACCTAGGGTCAGCCAAGTTTTTTTAGTGCTCCATCGGGATGAGTCTGGTCGAACCCCTTGCCAAAATACCCAAGAGGCCAATATCCAGCACAACATAAAAGGGGGTTCGGGGGACGAAACATAACCACCGAACCCCCAAAACGGTGACCAAAGTAAAATCAAGACGGTGACCTGGGCAGAAATAACTCCAAAAAGTTCCTTGGCCAATTTCCATGAAAAGTAAACAGTCAGAGCATAGCATATAAAAGCAGGCAGTCTGACGGCGATAATGGTTTGCCCTAGAAATGATGTTGTTATGTACTCGAGCCAAGCAATCATTGCCGGGTGGTCATAGTAAGAAAGACTGAGCATCTGCGACCAAGTCCAGTGATAGGCTTCGTCGTCGATCAGACCAACTGTGACCGAAAAGAGGATGCGAATAGCGAAGGATAAAACAACAAAAAATATAAAAAATCGAGACATGACATAGAGTTAGCAAGTCTAGGAGGATTTGTCATTTTATAAATCAGGTCCAAAGTTAAAGTCTGGGCTTGTTGTCCTAGGGCTTTGATCTGTGCGAAGATAAGTTATGCGCGGTCTTATAAATCTGGGTCTATTTATTATTTTTTGTTCTGCCGTGGCTTCCTGTGCTAGCACTGAAGAGCCAGTGTCTAAGGCCCATCGTGCAACATTGTCCATGGACACATTTCAAATTGAGCAGGGTATGCCCATTCGTGAAGTGCAAAAAAAAGAATTTTATTTTAAGCATTGTGAGCTAGAAACTCGTCGCGCTTTCACTAGCAAAGCCGAGTTTTCTTGCAATGAAAAGTAGTCTAGCAAAATTTCAACAGATCTTCGTTGAGTGTCCCGTCTAAATTTCATTAATAATCTTAAAAAATATTTTTCTCTGTTCAGCGGATATGGCAATGGACTTATTTTTATATCCAACACTGACAATGAATTCGAATAATAAATCAAGACTTCTTTGTGGTATTGATGATTGAATTTGTAGTCGATTCTTCCACTCCAGGGGGCCTTCTGTGGGAAGGCGCTCAAGCTCACGCTTTTTAAGCGCTTTATTTAAAGCCTCGATTAAAATTTCATAATCAGTTTTTTTATTTTTACGATCAACTAAGAATTGAAAAAGGGCGGTTGCCAGCAAACTTAAAACAAGAGCTATGAGTGATAGACTTGTTAAGCTCATATTGTATTTTTCAAGCCAGGCTTTTTGTTTTTCTAAGTCATAATCTAAAAGCCATGTGTTCCATTTGTAGTTTATATTTTCAAACCAGAATTCGACATCTTCTATAAAATTGGAATTTTCCAATCTCTTCTTGAGTTCTTCTTTAGAGAGGGACTGGATCTCATTTTCATTCAAGTTAAAATAGGCTTGGGCGCCAAGCTCTAGTCGCAGCGGAGCAATAGCCGAAGTCGGATCAAGCCGAGTCCAAATTTTTTGACTGTTCAGATATTCAATCCAAGCGTGGGCATCTTTTTGGGTCACGGACCAAAAGCGTCCGTTGCGATTAAAAACACCGCCTTGATATCCCACCACAACCCGGCTTGGAATATTTGCAGCACGAAATAAAAGGGCTGCGCTGGAAGCATAGTGTTCGCAAAATCCTTTTTTAGATTTTAATAAGAAGTCAATCAATTGCAAATCGCCCTGATCGCCGGGGCGAAGGGTATAGTAGAAATGATTGCTTTGATAATAATGTAAAAGATTTTTAGCAAAAATGTCGGGATCATGATTGTCTCCATTGAAGCCTTTTATAATTTCCAAGATTGCAGGGTCTTTTTGAGTGGCTTGAAGTTTAGATTTAAGAACATTGTAGTCGCGATCAGAAATTGGTTTTTGGTTCTTCAAAACTTTTCCAACATATTGGGATCTTGCAGACAGATTATCGACAGAGAAAAAAACATTTCCACTTGTTTTTTGAAATTTAAAATTTTCTGTCTTTATTGAAACAGTATCATCTAAGAAAAAAAGCCAACGTCGGCCAGTGGGTTCAAGAATAATTTTGTAATCTGCCATTGCAAAGGGTAAGGGATCTTCTTCAGAAATTTCTAATAAACCACGTTTCCAAAGCATGCCTTTTGATTCGGTAAGGATTTGCCCTTTCCAGTAAAGGTCTTCGCTAGATATTTTTTCATTCATAAGTTCTGCTCGAAATACAAGCTCATTGGACTGGGCAAGTTGTGAAACTTGGCCTGGCTGAATGCTGTCAGAAAAACCTGAAATTCCAATTTTGTCCTGTAGCCCTTGGACTTCAATAAATTTTTGCGTGAAGCGTGGAAAAAAAACATATAAAAATGCTGTCAGTGGAATTGTTAAAACAATGACTTTAAATACATATTGAATACGTCCCCATGGATTATTCGACATGAATTGGGTAGGCAAAAGATTGTAGATCAAAATAAGAAGCATTGGGATTTCAATGGCGACATAAATTAAATCTAAAGAAAATAAAAACTTAGAGCTCACCAAGAAAAATCCAAGTAGAATAAGAAAACTTTTTTCGCTCTCTTCTTGAAGTTCTAAAATTTTTAAAGAAGTCAGGATCATTAAAAAACAGGCTGAGACTTCTTTGCCAATCCAACTTTTAAATGTATAAAGTGTTGCCACTAGAAAAATCACTGATAAAAAACCTGTCAGCCATCGAGAGGGTGTTGGCCAACGAAAATATTCAATCAGTAATCGCCATATAAAAAATAAAACTGTCGATAGGGCTGCCCAGTTGGGAACATCTGAAATTAATAGCAAAGAGCTTACAACCAATGTTGCAATTAATGAGGTGTAATCTGGATGAATTCTGAAATGGGCTTTCATGGTGTTTCTTTCATGAGGGCCAATTGGGTTAAACAATTTGTTTTGTGGATTTCTCCGCAGTTCATCTCGCTCTCCCATTGGGGGAGTGCCAATTTGTAGACCTTGTTGTCTTTTTCGCAAATTTCAACCCATAAACAGAGTTGTGAGATTCTTCCCTCAAAATCATGGATGTGACCAGTGTCACTCCAATCAAGGACAAGATGTCCTTTTTCTTCACTTTCGAATTCTTTAATCAACAATTCCCCAGACCGAGCATAGGCTCGCCAATCAATTTGTCGAAAAGAATCACGGTTTTGGTAGGGCCTATGCCCCTGAAATGAATTGTCCTGACTTTTTTCTTTCATTTTCCCAACAAGCTCTTGTCCTCTTTGGTTGCTACGAACAGGAAGAACTCGAGATCCTTTTTTTTCGGGGAAAACTAAAAGTTCTGAAGCTTTAGTTTTAATTACTTTCCAACTTGTCAGAAGCCCAAAAGGGAATGTACTTTGCATTCGAAGCGGTGTGTAAGCTTGCCAGCCCCTGGCCCTGGAAATGTAGGGGACAGTGATGGTGACACCCTGGTCGTTACATTCTTTCAGGTTGATGGTTCTTTCTTTTAAAGCTAGGAAATCTTTTTTACGTGCACTCCAAAATTGATCAGTGAAGACACAGTCAACGAAATAGCTTTTTTTACTTTTTTTGTCTTGAAAAAAAACTTCGACCTCTGTTTTTTCATTGGCAAAAATTTCTTTGATGGGAAGAATCTCTGCAGACAAATGATCAATATTGCGATTGGTGATGTGCATAATAATAAAGCCCATCGAAGTTAGAAAAAAGGATAACATATAAACCAGATTGTTGGCATAGACATAGGCCACGGCTGCAATTAAAAAGATTCCTAAGGCGTAGTAGAAGCCAAATCGTGTTGGAATAATATATGTTCTGCGATGTCCACTTTTTCTACGTTGGGACTTCAACGTTTCGAAGTAGGTCGTTAGCTTTTTTATAACCATCAAGTACTCCGTCAACACCGCCAAGACGATGGGCAAGAACTGCAGGGGCCACTGATTTAACATCTTCTGGTAAACAATGATCGCGCCCATCCAGAAAAGCCCAGGCCTTTGCGGCACGGGTGAGGGCTAATCCAGTTCTTGTCGAAAGGGCTTGGTACAGATCTGATTTTTTTCTAGATTCAATTAAAATTTTTGAAATGAATTGGATCAAAAGATCTGAAGTAAAGACATTGTCTACTTGATCTTGCTGTTCGCGAATTTCTTCAACAGACATTAGCGAAAAAAGCCCGGCCATTTTTTTTCTTGGGTCCATTCCTTTGAAAATTTTCATTTCTGCTTCAGGTGATGCATAATTTAAATTTAAAGAAAGTAGAAAGCGATCCAACTGGCTTTCGGGTAAAGGAAAAGTCCCGGTTTGATGTCGCGGGTTCTGTGTTGCGATCAAGAAAAAAGGATCTGGCAAAGACATTGTTTTTCGATCGGAAGAAACTTGGCCTTCTTCCATGGCTTGTAGCAATGCGCTTTGGGTTCTTGGGTTTGCGCGATTCAATTCATCGGCCAAAACTAAATTGGCAAAAAGTGGGCCTTGAAAGAATTTAAATTCTTTTTTTTCTGGGTCATAGATGGTGTTGCCGATGATATCCGAAGGTAAAAGGTCGCTTGTAAATTGAATTCGAGATGTTTCCATACCAAGAAGTTTGGCCAATGTTTGCACAAGCGTTGTTTTGCCGACACCGGGAACGTCTTCAATCAGCAAATGTCCACGGGATAAAATGGCGACCAAACAAAGTTTGATTTCATTTTTTTTGTCAAAAATAATTTGATCCGTAGCTTCAAGGACCTTTTCCCAGTTCGTTTTCATTAAGCATACGATCTCAGTCAAAAGAAGTCCTGGTCAATATGAAATTTGACAGGAGTCTGGCTTTTTGCTGAACTGTAATCAGACAAATCTTTTCAAGATCTGTTTGTGCCATAAGGCAATCATATGGCAATCAATATGAATAGTGAGGACATAAATGGACAATAAAAAAGTAATTGCTGTGATGAATAAAATCTTAGAACACGAACTTTCTGGTGTGGTTCGATACACTCATTATGCGCTCATGGTTTATGGACACAATCGGATTCCAATTGTGAAATGGCTTCGTGATCAAGCCACGGAATCCCTTGGGCATGCAAATATGGCAGGAGAGCACATCACAACACTTGGCGGACATCCTTCTTTAAAAATCAGTGCATTGTTGGAAACCCACAAGCATTCAATCAATGACATTTTGAAAGAAAGCTTAGTTCACGAAAAAGCCCAGGTTGAAAATTTTCACCAACTTTTGAAATTAGTCGAAGGTAAAGTGGTTTATCTAGAAGAGTATGCTCGACAAATGATTTGCGATGAAGAACTTCATATTTCTGAAGTGGAAAAAATGCTTCGTAAACCCGAATAGGGTATCACTCGAGATGTCCTTACGTCTGTTAGGATATCTCTGCATCTAGTTTTGGTTTTTAAAATGTCTCGAGATTAAATATAAAGAAAGCACTGTGATCAGAGCAGCACCAAAGTAAGGTGCTCCGCTGAAGTCCATTGGCTCTTGAATCTTAGCAAAAGTATCGAATAAATTTGTGTAAAGTAATGGCCCGATGATAGCAGTGATGCTTCCCAGTCCAATCAATGTTCCTTGAAGTTCACCTTGTTCGTTGGCGGCCACTTTTTTTGTCATTAATGCTTGGAGGGAAGGCATGGCCAATCCAGACATTGCTGAAAAAGGCAAAATGGCAAACATCATCCAACCTTTGTTTGCTAATCCGAAAAGAAAAAAACTAATCATTTGGATGTTTGCTCCGAAGTACAGGGACCATTTTTCACCGAATTTTGGAATCAGAATCCGTGTTAAATAACCTTGGGAAAATGCCATGCATATTCCGACTAAAGAAAGTGATAGGCCGACATCGAAGGTGGACCAACTGAATTTATGTTGGGTGTACAGAGTCCACACGCTGGGATGAACGTGGCCTGACAAAAATAGAAAAAAGTAAACAAGAACCATCAATAAAATAGGAGAAGGTCTTAGAATTTTTTGTAAAGACAAGAACGGACTCATGTTTTTTAAATCAATTTTGCGACGATTTTCTAAAGCCAGAGACTCTGGCAAAATAAAATATCCAAACAAAAAATTTAAAGCATTAAATCCAGCAGCAATAAAAAAAGGCATCTGCGGATTGTAGTTGGCTAAAAGTCCGCCGATGAGTGGCCCGGCAATAAATCCTAAACCAAAACCTGCACCAATAAGTCCGAAATTGGCTGAACGATTAGAGTCATCACTGACATCGGCCATGTAGGAAGAGGCCACGGTCATTCCAGCCCCCGTCATGCCAGAAATAATTCTTCCAAGATAAAGCCAACCCATGGTCGGAGCAAAGGCCATCAATAAATAATCAATGGCTGCACCGATAAGTGATGAAAGTAAAATGGGCCGTCGGCCAAAGCGATCTGAAAGTGTCCCTAAAACTGGCGAGGCAAGAAACTGCATCAAAGCATAGACCGAAATAAAATATCCAAAATGCTGATTAATGTAAGAGGGGTCAGTGCTAAAGCGCCGAATAATATCGGGAAACACTGGAATTAAAAGTCCAATTCCAAGGGCTTCAATAAAAATTGTTACAAATATAAATCGCGCGCTGGCAACAGAGTTTTTATTTTTCATCATTTGCTGAGGGATTTTTTCTTTTCCATGTAGTAGTCCCAGTGGCCATCCCAAATGGTCAATTCGTTTTTATTGAGCTCAAACACGCGATTTGTGATTTCGCGTAAAAAATGTCGATCATGGCTGACGATCATCACAGTTCCTTGAAAAGATTTGATGGCATCTAAAAGAACTTGCCGTGAAACAATGTCCAAGTGATTGGTGGGCTCATCAAGAACTAAGAAGTTAACTGGTTGGGCTAACATCGTGGCCAATACAACTCGGGATTTTTCACCGCCAGAAAGAACTTTAATTTTCTTTTCAACATCTTCTTGTGAAAATAAAAATGCTCCAAGTAAGCTGCGAATTGATCCGATGGTTGAATTGGGAACACGGTATTGAAGTTCATCTAAAATAGTATTTTCTGGATCTAAAATATCCAAAGAGTTTTGGCTGAAGTAGCCCAGCTTAATACTGGCGCCCAATTGGTATGTTCCAGAGGTGGGTTGGGTTTGGCCTGTGATAATTTTCATAAATGTGGATTTGCCTGCCCCATTGACCCCAACAACAGCGACACGGTCTAATCTTTTCACAAGACCATTGGCTTTGCTAAAGACATTTTTTTCTTTACCTTCCGTCGTGGTCCAAATTTTTCCAAGATCTTGGAACTTCACAACCTCTTCACCACCGCGCGGAGTTTCTGGCCAAACAAATTGCATGGCCTCTTCTTCCGGCGGGATTTCAATAATATCAATTTTATCTAATTTTTTCACCCGGGATTGCACTTGGGCCGCATGGGAAGCCCTTGCTGCAAAGCGAGCAATGAATTCTTTTTCTTTTGCCAGCATGTCCTCTTGTCGTTTGGCAGAGGCTAACAGTTGCTCTTTGCGAATATTTTTTTCTTTTTCGTAGTAATCGTAGTTGCCAGAAAAGACAGTGATTTTTTGATAGGCGACTTCGACGATTTTAGTCACAATGCGATTCATAAAATCACGATCATGGCTTGTCATAAATAAAGAACCTTTGAATTGCTTCAACCATTCTTCGAGCCAAACGATGGATTCTAGATCCAAGTGATTGGTGGGCTCGTCCATCAGTAAAAGATCTGGTTTTAAGAGTAGAATTTTCGCTAAGGCAATACGCATTTTCCAACCACCACTAAAACTTTCAGTGGGGCGGTTGTAATCATCAGGCCCAATTCCAAGACCTGTTAGAATTTCTGCGGCTTGGGATTCGAGGTCGTAACCCCCAAGGCGTTCAAATTCCGCCTGTAGTTCCCCGTATTCTTCCAGGGTTTTTTGCATTTCATCGTCAGACATTTCTTCGCTTAATTTAAGTTCGAGCTCTTGAATTTTTTTTGTTAGAACTGGGACTTTGGGATTTGCAGCTTTCACTTCTTCCAGGGCAGAAAGTCCTGACATTTCGGCAATATTCTGTGAAAAATAACCGATCACAAGTCGTTCTGGTTTTGAAAAGCTGCCTTCGTCGACGCCTTCTTCGCCAGCGATAATTTTAAATAAGGTGGATTTTCCGGCTCCATTGGGACCAACGAGTCCCACTTTTTCGCCTGGGTTGATTTGAAAGTTTCCATTGCGATAAAGAACTTTATTGCCGTACTGCTTCGTCAGGCCTGAAAGATGCACCATATCTATGACTCCGAAGGATAGATCGAGCCTTTGTCCAAGAGCTCAAAATTAAAGAATTAGGTATATCTGAGAATTCACAAGAAATAAACAAGAATGAAATCCAAAACTTGATTTCAAACCAAAAAAGAAGTCCAATATTGCAACCTAGAACGACACAATTTAACAAGGTGGGCATTCGATGATGCAGGTTCGTAGATCCAGTGAAAGAGGACATGCTAACCATGGTTGGCTGGACAGTTACCATACCTTTTCATTTGCCAATTATTACGATCCAGAACACATGGGTTTTGGTGTCCTTCGTGTGATCAATGAAGATCGCATTGCAGGCGGTGCCGGCTTTCCTATGCATCCCCACAAGGACATGGAGATATTGACCTATGTGATTTCTGGGGCCTTGGCCCATAAAGACTCCATGGGGAATTCCGCTGTGATTTTACCCGGTGAAGTGCAAAGAATGAGCGCGGGCACTGGGGTTCGTCATTCCGAATTTAATTCGTTAAAAGATCAAGAGACTCACTTATTGCAGATTTGGATGCTGCCAGATCAGGCCAACTATCAACCTGGATACGAACAAAAATCTTATACAGATTCTTTGGCGAAAAAGCCCTTGGTCTTGGTGTTAAGTCGCGATGGCAAAGAAGGGACGGTTCGACATAATCAAGATGTTGAGCTGTATGCATCTTATTTTCAAAAATCCTTTGTGGAAACTTTTTATATACGCCCACTTCGAAGTGTCTGGCTGCAGATGATTGCCGGTGAACTGACTTTGACCAAGAAGGATAAAAAGGAAACTTTACTGGCCGGTGACGCCATTGCCGCGACTGGAGATGGTGGTCTTAAAATTGAAGCTTCACAGGACGCCCATTTCTTGCTATTTGATTTGCCACCGACACAATAGATCCCAGGAGTTTGAAATGATAAATATCACTTTAAAAAGAATTTTTTTAAATTTTTTAATTTTGAATTTTTTAGTTTTACCAGCCTTTGCCCAGGATGTGTCGGCGGATCATGCTCACGCAAGTTCTGAAATTGATATGCAAAAGTTGTCCAACGATTTGGCAACCACAGGTCTTGTCGGCTGGATTCACGGGGCCATCGAAGATCGAAAAATATTTGTTTTCACATTTAGAAATCCTAATGATTTCTTTGATTATATTAACTTTCCGATCACCGCGGATGATCCCCAAGTTTGGTCGCAGATCACCCAGCTCGGTCGCCATGACCAAGTAAAATTGATTGGATCTTTAATCGATAACGATGCGCCGATTCGTCACATCGTGGTGGATAAGCTTGAGATGATTCATCAAAACTCGTCTGTCGTTTCAGAAACTTTTTATGAATATCAAGGTCGTCTTGAAGACGTTCTAGCCAATGACACCATGGTGGTCAGGGTCCATGCCATCGGAGCCAACGGGCAAATGCTTGTGATTGAGTACAAAGATATTGTGATTCCAGTTTTTGTAAAAGAAGAAGCTGCCCAGGTTGTGGTGCAGGGACTTTATCGTGGAGATAAAATTAGATTGCATTACAAGGCTCAACGTTCACCAAGATCACCAACACATTTAAATTTAAAACCATCTTCAGATATGGCGGGGGCATCGCCTATTGAAGTATTGTCGACCCTTGTTCAAGGTCACAATCAACCAATTGAAAAGACGGGAAGCCTTATTTTCTTTCCCAAAAGCCCAGAGATTAATCGCAATATTTTTGCCTTGCAAGAGGCTGACGTTGACGGATCACCGATTCAATACACCCTTGTGAATTTTGAAAACCCTGAATTGTTCAAAGCTATTTTGGAGCGTTTGCAAAAAGCCTGGGATGAGCACAAAGCGAC
>DGYJ01000105.1:0-2795 GCA_002396665.1 Bdellovibrionaceae bacterium UBA5009 | reverse complement strand
AGGGATGAGCACAAAGCGACGGCTGTGAATGCTCGCAATAAAATGATAAATTCAAAAATCCAAGTGCATGCAAAAGGGATCATGAATATGGTTTCCCAAAGCCAAGCCAATCCCCAAATTTTGATTAACAAACTTGAGGATCTGGAAATTACAATTTTACCCTAATTGTTGTTTGGACGATTTTTGGAATAAAAAATCATCAATGGGATTAACTTAGAAGTCGAACCCCATCATCACTGATACTAATGAGGCGTTTTTTGTAAAGCCCACCCAGGGCCATTTTGAATTTTTTCTTGCTGACACCAAAAAGTTCGTAAATTTTTTCGGGGTCAGTTTTATCTGTGATTTTTAAAAAACCATTTTCTTTTTTCAAGAGATCTAAAATTTTCTGGCCAAGGTCTTCTGCGCCTAAGTTCCCCGGGGGCTGCAAAATTAAATCAATCTTGCCATCGTCGCGCATTTTTTTAATATAGCCAGAAATTCGTTGACCATGGTTTAGATTTTGAAAAACCTCATTGGCATAAAGTACACCGATGTGTTCGTTATTGATAATGGCCTTATAGCCTAAATCTGTTTTTGCAGAAATAAACAGCTCTACCTTTTGGCCGTCCACATACTGAGCTTTTTTTTCTGACAAGAATTTTTGTACACGCATCGAGGCTGCAATGCGACCGCTACTGTCGATATAGACAGCGACAACAACATTGTCACCAACACGAATGTCCCGAGTTTGCTCGCGGTAGGGAAGGAACAGATCCTTAGTTAAACCCCAATTTAAAAATGCCCCAACTTTTTCGATGGAAACTACCTCAAGACAGGCAAAGTCGCCGACTTCGGCTAAGGGTTTTTCTGTCGTTGCAATCAGGCGATCTTCAGAATCCAAATAAACAAAGACATCAAGGCGGTCACCGATTTTCAGATCAGCTGTAGCATATTTTTTGGGTAGAAGGATGTCGCCGTCGTCAAAGCCCTCAAGGTAAAATCCATTTTCGGTCTGTTCAATCACTTCAAGATTATTGTTATTACCAATAAGGACTTTAAGATCAGACATGGGGTTGGAACCTTTCAATATACTGGCAACGTTGGCACAAATCTTCGACGAGTTTTTTCTGTTGAAAACCTTTTAAGATACTTTGGGCCCTAGGGCTAGACAATATATCGATGACATCAGTTTGTGAAATATTTCCCAAGGGAATGTCGGCCTCTTTGTCTAGGCAGCAGGGCACAACAGTTCCGTCCGCATGGATACCAAAGTGGGAAGAGAGTCCATGGCATCGTCCAGAAGTGCCAAGGATAGGTAAATCCAAGCTTGGCCAAATAAATTCAGTGTCAAAGTGAAGATAAAGTCTATTCTTCAGATGAATGCTTTTTCGTTTTCGCACGTCGATTTCTGTCGGGATACTGACTTCAAAGCGTTTGCAAATTTTTTCTAACATCTGCTGATTGTCAGTGAGCGTTCCGCGGGTATCATTTAAATTCCAAAGTCTATAGTTGATGTACAAATCGGGGCGGTCCCGGAAGGATTTTTCTGTCAATTCAAAAATATTTTCTAAATAGGAAGTTGCATCTTTTTTTGGAAAATTATCAAAAAAACTATGCAGTGAAAAATTGAGCTGTTGAATGATGGGATGAAGAAGTAACTCTGACTTTCGTCCCAGAAGCACTCCATTGGTGACAAAAAATATTTTGGCTTGGTAGCGATGACAAATTTCAATGATCTCAGCCAATTTGGGGTGAACTAAGGGGTCCCCCATTAAATGTAGACATACAAGTTCTGTGAGTGGGGCAACCTGTTGGATGACTTTTTCAAAAAGCTCCAGCGACATCATCTTTTTTTCGCGGATGACCTCGGGGCAAAAGCTGCATTGAAGATTGCAGATATTGCTAATTTCGATATTCACTTTCGAAAATTTTTTATGCATCACTTCTGACTGCGGTATTGCCAAAACTTTGGCAAGAAAAAAGCAGTTAAAACGACAGCAAAGACACAAACTATCCCACCCGTGGAGATACTGATCGGGACAGAGTACTGGGAAGCCATCCATCCAGCGCGGGCATTCCCAAGTAGGGGCCCTGACATATAGGAAATCATTTCGATTCCTGAAAGTCTGCCGCGCAATTGGTTGGGAACGGTTTCATTCCAAATCACACCGCGAAAAAGCCCACTGGCCATATCGGCGGCCCCGGCCAGTGCCAAAAAGATAAAGGCCATCCAGAGTGTGTTTGAAAATCCAAGTCCGATGATAAATAGAGCCCAAAGTGATGCTGCGATCACAACGGCTCGGCCGTGGTAGGACACTTTACTTGACCAACCACTGAAGAGTGTCATCACTAAGGAGCCCGTGGCCATGGCAGAAAAAAGGATTCCGGCGGCATGGGCCCCGCCCCAGTTTTCTGACATTGCGGGGAACAAAGCCACCGGAAATGCAAAGATCATCGCAACGATGTCGATCACATAGGTTCCAACGAGTTCAGGTTTTGAGATCGCATAGCGAAGTCCTTCTTTGGCCTCGCTGATAGGGGATTTTTCAGTGGCCGCTGGAGCAGGCACATCTTTCATCATCCAAAGGCAAACAAGTGCTGCAGTAAAGGTCAAGGTGTCAAAAAGAAATGCTCCTTTGACTCCAAAACTTGCGATCAGAGCTCCTCCCAGGGCAGGACCTGCAATGGCGCCAAAAGAATAGCGAAAGGACCCCAGGGCTCCAATGGAGCTGTAGTCTTTTTTATCGACAAGAACTTGGGTCAGGGCTTCCATGGCCGGGCGATGAAAACCAAGGACGGCCTGAAGACAGGCC
>DGYJ01000092.1:86423-97605 GCA_002396665.1 Bdellovibrionaceae bacterium UBA5009 | reverse complement strand
GGCTTGTTTCAAAGTGAGCAGCAAAGTTTTTTGATCACGCACCATGCGTCCGATGTACTGACCTTCGACAGAAAAACCTGAAGTGTATTCGATTTTTATATTTTGCCCAAGGGCCAATCCTAGACTTTGCCATTGGGCATCGGTCAAAGTGCTGGGGCATTGATTGGGAAACATTTTTAAATTTCCAAGTGGAGAGCTAAAGCCAGTGGAATGGTATTTTGAATCGTGTCCTTGAATTTCTTCATCAGCATAGGAAAGCTGAACAGGACCATTGAATTTTATAAAATGAGTTTGGTTTTTTTCTGTCGAGATATGTTCAGTCACGACGCCACTGATTTGAAGTCCCGAGTTCAGCTGAACAGTATTCACACTGGCCGCTTGAACGGCTTTATTCAAAGATTCAGCACCGCCCTTGCGATAGGCCATGGTGTTCGCAAGATCTTCTAGGACATCAACAAGATTTTTAAAGTCCCTGGCCACAAAAAGTTGGGGTTGGGGTTCGGTGATGTCGTAGGAGTATTTCACGCAATCCACGGAGAGAGGAATTTTTTTAACTTTGTCACTAAGACACCATTTCGATTCACCAACAGACGAAAGCAAACCAGCACCGAAAATTTTTGGATTTTGAAGACTGCCAATTAAGCCGTACTCTGCTGTCCACCAATTCATTCGACCCAATAATGAGGCTTCGGAAACATGGGACATATTTGCAGAGACTGAATTTAATTTTTTTTCAGCAGCTTCAATTTCATCAGTTGTTGAGGATGGATTTTCTTTTAAGTCTGAAAGCTCGCGAATGGCAGAATACAAATCCAAATCTTCTTTGCTAATGATCGCTTTTTTTGCAACGGCGGCATACTGTTTTAAATAATTTGCATACTCTGGATGGGCCAAGAGCGGGGCATGGCCCGCAGCTTCATGAACAATATCAGGCGCAGGCGTGTATTCCAGATGATCAATGGATCGCATGTCGGAGGCGATGGGAAGGACGCTCAGGGATTGCATTTCCATAAAAGCAGCAGGGGGAATAAACCCACTGACCGGAAGGGAGCGCCAACCAAATTTTTCTAATTTTTCACTGATGTTTTCGATGTTTGGAATTTCGTCGATGGTAATCCCAGTTTTTTCTAGGCCCGAAAGATAAGATTCGTGGGCATTTTTAGAAAGAAAATTTTTAAGCTGTCGCAGAATATAGCGCCAAACCGAATGATCAATCGCTGTGTATTTTGTAGCGTTTTGGTCGACAATATATTTTCTAAGGTGTGACGGCAGTTGGTGCATAATTTTTAAAGCTCTGGATTGATCGGTAGCAAAGAATTTTGAACATAATCTTTTACGGCCTTTTCAAGATCCCATTGCGGCGGTGAAAGTTTCTGGCCCAACCACTTTTCCATTTTTGCCTCAGTAAAATATTGATATTGGTTACGAATATTTTCTGGGACTTCGATCCACTCAATTTTTTCAGGCTTTCCAAGGGCCGAAAAGACCGAACGTGCAAGATCTAACCAACTTCGCGCCTTACCAAACCCCATATTGTAGATGCCATTGACTGGTTTTTTTTGAGTGAGCTCATACATCCAACGGGTAACATCTTTGACATAGACGAAATCACGCAGTTGCTCGCCATCTTTGTAGTTTGAATTGTAGGACTTAAACAGTTTGAGCTGGCCTGTCTTTTGTATTTGATGGAAGGCTTTAAAGGCCACACTAGACATTTCGTTTTTATGGTCCTCGCGGGGGCCAAAAACATTGAAAAATTTCAGACCGTACCAATTGGGCGGAGTTTGTTTTTGCACAAGGGCCCAGCGATCGAATTGCACTTTCGATTCGCCGTACAAATTCAGTGGTTTTAAAATTTCTGGATTTGTTTGATCATCGAATCCATTTTCACCGGCGCCATAGGTGGCTGCGCTGCTTGCATAAATAAATCCTTTTTTATGTTCAGCACACCATTGAAAAAGTTTTTGTGTATAAACCAGATTATTTTCTTTTAAAAATTCCCAATTTGTTTCAGTGGTCGATGAGCAAGCCCCCATATGCACCACCCATTGAACTTTTTGAATGACATCTGGATTTTTTAAAAAAGACCATATCTGATCATGCAAAAGGAATTGCGAATATTTGCGTTTGGTTAAGAGATTGCGGACTTCAAGCCCAACAGAATCCACCGCAATGATGTCTGTGATGCCTTTTTGATTGAGTTCCCAGATGTAGGTGCTTGCAATAAACCCGTTGGCGCCTGTGACTATAACCATAGAAAAACCTGCTCTTTCGCTGATGTACTTTTTACAATAGAATAAAAGCACCGTCCACCTCTTTGACAGGCCTGTAAATGCTCTCTGGTTTGTGTCGTCAGATCCAAATGACACTGCTTTTAGTGGGTCCGCTATTTGCTTAAGCACTGGCCACGGAGGCAGTACGTGTTGAGGTTTTCGCGCCGTCGCTTTTATATTGCAATTGGGGTTTTGGGGACTTTCTGGGCAAGTCTTCAATGGATGAGCATGTCTTATCAGCCAGCCCCAAAGCCAATGGTAGAATACTGGGCCGAATCGGGACTGCAAGATAGCGATTTGATGTCTTTGATTGACGATCAAATTTGCCAAAATTCTGAGCGTCAGTTTTTAGCTTGTATGAATGCCCTGGGGACGGTTTTGTCATCCCAAAAGCTTATTTTAGAGTTGGATGGTCACGTCCGTGCAATGACTTCCAATGACAGTTTTTCAAGTTTGAAAAACGAAAAAAAGAACCTGCAGTCTTGGAACAGCTGGATTCGTGAAGATGCTTTACGAATGTACTCGATTTCCTTTGAAAAGATTTTATCAGAACAATTGGCTTTGATTCCAAGGGATAAAAAGCGGGCCGCCATTCTTGGGCAAAGTATAAATGCTTATCTTTCGATTTTAAAAGATCCCCACACTTATTTACTGCCAGTAAAGTACTACCGAGAAGTTTTGTCCCAATCCCAATTGAAAAGCGTATCCTATGGCTTGAACTTGGCTTTCGTGGATCAAGCTTTACTACTTAAGAAGGTGCAAAAAAACTCGCAGGCTGAAAGAGTAGGTCTGCAAAAAGGTGATCGAATTTTAAAAGTGAATCAAAAAGATGTTCGTGGCCTTTCTTTAGAGCAAGTGGTTGAAGAGATTAAAAGCAGTCCCCGTGCAAATTTGCGTCTTAAGATCGACCGCAAAGGACAAATTTTAAATGTGTCCTTGCAACGTAAAACCCAATCCAATTCGACAGTCGAACTGACCAGTTTACCTGTATCTGAAAAAGCCATGTCTATGCAGGACGAAAATTTTTCTGCTGCGGCCAATGTGGGGCTTTTAACAATTAGCAAATTCGGAAACAAAACCTGCGAGCTTGTGAAGTCAAAAATCTTAAGTATGGGTCAAAAAATTTCATCGGGGCTTGTGATTGACTTGCGCGATAACCCCGGCGGAGCTGTGGACCAGGCGGCATGTGTTGCCAGCTTGTTTGTAGGTGCTCAAAAGCTATTTACTTACCACTATATGGATTTGAATCAAGCGGATGAAGAGGTTTGGGGTGATGAAAAGGCCATCTATGATGGACCTGTTTCAGTGCTGATCAACTCCGGCACGGCCAGTGCTGCAGAGCTTTTGGCGGGCTCTTTACGCTCGCACCAACGGGCCTCGTTAGTTGGGGAAAGAACGTTCGGAAAAGGCTCATTTCAAGAGGGTGAAGTTTGGGCTAAAAACAGTCGTCTTCTTTATTTTAAAACCCTGGGTCTTTATTATTTGCCCAATGGTGAAACCCCACAGGTCGTAGGTCTTCAGCCCGATGTCGAAGTAAAAAACCGCCTTGCAGGCAATGACCGCGAGGGGGAATTGTATATGTATCCTTTACAGGATTATTCAATGTCATCGACACAAAGTAAAAATGAATTGAATTTGAAGCGCTGCTTGAGTAAATCAACCTCTTCAGAAGAGGAAGACGCCGAGCTCACGAAAGCCCTTAATGTCTTGGATTGTCAGTCCCAATCTAGACAGGCGAATCAGGGGATTTAGTTAAGCTTTAGGGCATGAAGAATTTTGAGGGGAATAAGATGCAGCGTGGAACTGAAAGAACAATCGAGACTACGGTTTTTAAAAGCAAATTTATTCCTGCCCATAAAAAATCAAAAAAATTAATGATTGTTTTGCATGGTCGTGGCGATAGTTTGCGCCCTTTCAAAGAGTTTGACGACGAAATGAAAGTTCCAGAGATGAATTATCTTTTGTTGAATGCTCCTAGAAAATATTTGAATGGATTTTCATGGTATGGAGAGCCACCATTTCAAAAAAATGGTGTTCTTAAAATTCGTCATAAACTGTTTCAACTTCTTGAAGAGCTTGAAGCCCAGGGCTGGAAAAGCAAAGATATTTTTCTTTTCGGATTTTCACAGGGCTGTTTGATTAGCGCAGATATTGCATTGAATTATCCAAAACCACTTGGCGGAGTTGTCGGCATCAGCGGTTATTTTCATTTTTTTCCGCAGTGGCGTAAGCACATGCCTAAAAAGGCGATGAAGACGCCCTGGTTGATGACCCATGGATATCGCGACGACATTCTTAAAATTGATGAAACTCGCTTTGGGGTGAATAAATTGAAAGAAGTGGGCCTGGATGTCGAGTGGGTTGAGCTAGATAAAAAGCACACCCTCGAAGAGGACGAATACCCCATCATCCGCCGCTGGGTTCGCGAACAGTTAAAAAACTAAATATCTTCTTTGTATTCTTGTACCAAGCTTAAAAGCTGAGAATAGACTTTGCTTTCAAGGCTAGAGCTTGCGGACTTAATATGGGTTTGAATAAATTTTGAATTCTTATAAAGATCACTGACTTGAACCTCTGGAAATCCTAAATGTTCAGAGACCAGTTGATCAATTAGCGACTGCATGCTGACGCTGCGAAGTCCCTTTTTCTTTTCGGCCAAAATTCGATCCACAATCTGAATTAGAGCGTTTCCAGTGATGCGCTTTTCAGAATTCAATTTTTCGGCTCTGAGGTGAAGACCGCGCAAAACTGTTTTATGGTCAACATTTGCGCTGACAGTAGAAATTAAGTTTTTGTAAAGTTCGATCAATTTTTCAATTTGCTGATTGTGTTTTAAACTCATGCGAACATCTTTTCGCTTTGCAAATCCAGAAAGAATTTTTTTATGAACCTCTGCAGGCGAAACCGTAAAGGTATTTGGCATTGAGCTGGATTTTTCACGGTGGCTAGAATTTGATTTTGCTATTGCTTTGTTGTTTTCGATCTCTTGCAATAGCAACATCGGCATTTCACGAATAAATACACGCATATTGTAAAGTGCTGGGTGATTAACACCATCTGGAACTTTAATAGGGTGGCCGCCTACTTTTTTTGTTTCAAGCTGGCGATAGAGTTTTTCAAATTTTTCAAAGGCATCTGCTTGGTTTTGAAGAATAAATTCACGTTGGGTCGAATCAAATCCCATTTTGTAAAGCAAGCCATCGGATAATGATTTTTCAAAACTTCGGTTGAATTCTTTAATGGCCCAGTGATTTTTAAAAGTAGGTAAAGATTTTTTACTGCCACTGATGACAGCGTCTGTAATTTGCGCAAAGACCTGGACCAGCAATCGGGCTTTGTTTTTTTGCTCTTGAAGATTAGTCGAAAAGCGTTCGACGTCATCGTAACGATATCGATCATGTCGAATACCAAATTGGCGTACGCTTCCATAATCGATAATCCCGGCATCGGCCAAAACGTTGTCGCCGTCCCAGTCCAACCAGGCGAAGACGTATTCGTTTTCTAATTGCGCCGAAAACTCACCAAAGGAAGTCGCTATTTGTTTGAGGGAGGCATCGTAAATTTTATTTTTGACTGTATTTGAAGTTTCGTTTGTCGAAACTTTATTTTGACCTTTGATTTCAAGATTCCAAACTTTGTTTTGGATCTGGCGATCGATCAAGAAATCGAAGGCTTTTTTTAGTTCGGCAATGCGATTTTGCTTTAGGTACAAGAACAAGTGGGCGGGGCGGAACAGGTTCATGGCAGCGCGAACACCAATACCAACCCCTTTACCAAGGTCGATCACGCAAAGGACGCGCTCGGTTTTTAAGCCTTGCAAGTAAAAGGATTCGGCCATAATAGCTGCGCCGATCAGTTCATCGATTTCTGCTTGTCCACATCCGTATCCAAATTCTGTTGTGCCAGTTTTAAGTGGCTTTTGGGCCATCACGGCCCCCGGGGCAAGGCAGGTCACGCCAGTTCCACGGCTAGAGACATCCCAGATTTGTCCTTTGTTTTCAACAACACCGTTCCAAATTCCACGGCCATCCCCTGATGTTTTGCCTTGTTTGTTTCCGTGTTGAAGTTGCAAATATCGAGTGGCCATAAACTGGTTTTTTTTAATTCTTTCTGCAGGAATTCTTTTTTGGCTAAGTTCGTCGTATTCGTTGATGATTTGAATCGAAAAAGTTTCGATTAATTTTGCATGAAGTTCTTCTGTCATTTCATGGGGATGACTTTTAGGGATCAAGCCCATTTCTTTCGCAAGACAGAAATTAAAATAAGCGACCTTACCTTCTTGAAGTTCTTGTACTTTATAGGCTACAAAGCCATCGGGCAGGACTTTCATCCAGGGATGCGAACCATCGAGCTGATCAAAACTTTTGTAATGAGATGAAAAATCAAGACTGTGTAAAGTCCGGGCGCGTGCTGTCATCAGACTCAAGTATCGGTCATCTTTTCATGGACTTAAATCAGACTGGCCCAAAACTAGATAAAGGCATTGTTAAATAACATGGGCTTAAAGGTCTTCTGGTTTTTTAAGCCAACCTTGTCGATACATCCACAGATAAAGCCCAGCGGCCACAGAAGCCATAACAAAGAGAATGACATAATAACCATTCGGTTCTTTCAGCTCGGGCATATTTTCAAAATTCATTCCGTAAAGGCCGGCAATAAAATTAAGTGGCAAAAAGAAAATCGAAAACACAGTCAGAACCCGCATCACTTCATTGGTGCGAAAAGAGGCTTCGTTCGTCATTTGAGAGGAAATCGACATATGTAAGTTTAAGAGGACTGTCATATTTTCTAAATTGTCGTCGGCATAAAAATAATAGCGATCAACAAGGTCTTTGCGATCCAAAAATGATAACGCTAAGCCATCTGGTTTTTGATTCATTTTGCTGATCAAATCTGAAGTCATTTTTAAGACTTTACGAAAAGCCGAGGCCCGTCGTTTAAGATAATATCCTTCACGCAAGGCATTTTTCTTTACTTTATTTTTGAAAACACTTTCTTCGAAGCTTTCGATTTTTCCTGTTAGTTCATTCAATGGTGATTCAAAGCTTTGAATGGACTTTGCAAAGATATGATCAATCACTTCATGTAAAGAGCCTGGTTGTGTTGAAATACTACTTTCGCCTGTCCCCATTTTCAGTGGTTGGCTGAGTTCCTTCACCAAATTTGTTATAAAATCAATTTCAAGTCTGTGAACTGTTATCAAAGTGTCGTTACTGTAGTATAAAATAATTTTAGTCGTTAGATCTTGAACTTTATCTGCAGAGTTTTTAATTTTTTCATCACATGAACGTAAGATCAGAACAGAGTAGGGTTCATCTTTTTCATATTTTGGAAGCTGTTCATGACTAGAATAATCTGCAAAGGTCAATGGATCGAACTGCTCGTTTTTGCAAAGTTCTGCGTAATCTTTTTTTTGAACATCCGAGTAGTCAATCCACGTTTGATTTTTTATTTTAGTAATTTGCTTTTTCATTTTTTTATTCAAACACAATCGGGGCAAAACCACCATAGTTGCTACTTAAATTTGTGACTTGTCCTTGGTAAAGTCTGGCGACAATATTTTGAACTTTGTCTTGGTAGGCCAAAATTCTTAAATCGTATTTGAATTTTTTTGGACCTTCGGGGGTTTCGATTTCAACTTCTGGTGCTGGGATTTTTTCTTGAGCAATAAACAAAGATAAATCCAGGGACTGAATCATTTTGCGACTAATCGAATCCCCACTATAAGCTTGTTTAGAACCGAAAGCGTTTTTTGGTTTAAAAAAATATTTTTTTCTTGCAGTCCAAATTTGTTCCAAGTCCATCGAGTCCATGGAAAGACAAGGGGGAACGTAATCATGCAAGGCTTGAACTAACAACGGATGGTTTGCTAGCACCACTTGCCATTCGGGCTGAAACCATTCGATCATTCGCTGTTTGTCGGCCAAATAAAAATACTCGGCAGGTTGTGGCGAAACACATCCACTGTGATCTTTCCATATTTTACTTAGAGTTGCTGATTCGTCCTGTGTAAAGTAAAAATCTGTCGTTCGATTGTAAATAAAATCAAATTTTTCTGCCAGATCTTTTACGTCGCAGATCTCCGAATCCCAACCCCAGGATTTAAAAAAGGAATTGGCGATTAAGAATTCTATAAATAACTTCTGCTCTTTTGGATTGGCATCCACAATGGCTATTTTTTTAATTTGCGTATCTTTTTGATTGGCTGACAAATTTGATGCGCCCAGGATTTTTTCTGAAGCCTTGGACCACAGCAGTTTTTCGTTTTCGAAACTGCGTTTAATTATTTCAGGAAGGTTTTTAATTCGCTCAAGGTCGACGCCATGGGATTTGTACAAGTGGTAGCTTAAAAATAAGAACGACGCGTTTGTATTGATTTCAATCAGTTTTAATTTATTAGAAGCCGTGGAGCAGTGGACATCGTAGCTCATGCAGACAGAAGCATGGCCGGGGTCTACCAATTGTCCCTTGTTAAAAAGACTTTGTAGAAATTGTGGTTTTTGTTGAAGTGTTCTGATTTCATAAAGCTTGGCCACAAGGTCGTCGGCTTGATCTTTAACAATTTTTGGAAGTCGCACTGGGTGGGCACAAATCAAGTTCTCGCTGATCAATTGATCCAAAGCTTCAGTTTTTAAATCTGGATGTGTTTGTATCACGCTTTGAATGAATTTTTCTTTGATTGAGGCCATATTCCCCTGACTTAATGTGATTCTGAAAATTCAGTTTGATAAAATCAGCCTGAAATGCATAATTCCCAGCGTCAGAGCTTGGAGCCTTGAAGCTATGCAACTATGTTATGCTCAATAATGAAAATGATCAGCTGGAATGTCAATGGAGTAAGGGCTTGCGCCAAAAAAGGCCTTCAGGATTTCTTAAAAAAAGAAAAGCCTGATTTTTTCTGTATTCAAGAAACCAAAGCCCACATTGACCAAGTTGAAGTAGATATTAAAAAACTGGGATATGCCCAGTCCTATTGGTCAAGCGCCGTCAAAAAAGGTTATTCTGGCGTGGCCACTTACTCGAATGTTCAGCCCCTAGATGTCAAGTTAGGTTGGGGGCAAAAAGAATACGACAGTGAAGGTCGCATTGTTTGGTCACAACTTCCTGAATTTGATTTGTATAATATTTATTTCCCCAACGGTGGATCGGGCGAGCCCCGGCATCTGTTTAAACAGCAATTTTTAAAAGATTTAAATGCCCATCTGAAAAAGCAATTGGCTTCGGGAAAAAATATTATCGTTGTGGGCGATTACAATGTCGCCAGGCATGCTGTTGATGTTTATGATCCAGTTCGCCTTTCAAAAGAGTCTGGATTTTTGCCCGAAGAGCGCGAGTGGTTTGATCAATTTTTAAATTTAGGATTTGTGGATACATTTCGACATTTTCATCCCGAAGCTAAAAACAGATATTCGTGGTGGTCTTACCGCGAGCTTGCAAGAATTTCAAATCGCGGTTGGAGAATTGATTACATTTGCGTCAGCCAAGGCCTTGTTAAAAATTTAAAATCGGCCGATATCTTGGACCAAGTTGAAGGATCTGATCATTGCCCTGTGGTTGTGGAGTTGGCGTTTTAAAAGAAACCGTCATGTACTTATTTTGTTAAAGGATTCATGATGCCATTTTTAATATTTATTTTGCTCGAGATTTTTGGTTTTTGGTATTTGGTTGAGGCCCAAGGCTTTCTAGTCACTATGGCTATTTATTGGTTGCCGACAATTCTAGGTGTTTACTTAATCAAAAGTTACTCGACTCAAAATTTTGAAAAGTTACGCGCAGAAGTTGCCAATGGTAACCAGCCGGCGAAATCCAGTTTGCATATGATGTTGAAGTTTGTCGGTGCAATATTTTTATGTTTTCCCTTTATGGCCAGCAGGTTTGTAGGATTGTTTCTTCTGTTTCCGCTGACACGAATGCTTTTGATTTTGTTTGGTGAGTTGTGGCTGGTGAAAAAATTATTTAAGTCACCGATGATGAATTTTGCATCATTCAATTTTGGAAATGGTGGCTTTAAGGCCGGCGGATTTAGCTTTGGTGGTGGGCAAAATCCCTTTGGCGCCATGGGTGAGGAATTATTTAAAAACTTTCGCGACTCGCAACAGTCATCTCAGACTGGGCTTGGTGATTTTGATAGGACTGCAGACAAAGACGACAATGTCATTGATGTGGATTTTGTGGAAGTCAAAGAAGCTGGATTACTGAAGGGGCCCGAAGGAAAAGAAAAGGGAAAAGAAGATGAACAACAAGATTAAATTTTATTATAATCCAATGTCGCGCGGACGCATTGTCCACTGGATGCTCGAAGAAGTTGCTGCTGATTATGAAATTACTGTTTTAGACTGGAAGAAGGCAGAACATAAAAGTCCTGAATATTTAAAAATTAATCCCATGGGTAAAATCCCCACAATCATCCACAATGATGTTGTCATCACAGAGACGCCAGCGATTTGCATGTATTTAGCGGATGCCTTTCCTCGTGCTGGGCTTGCTCCGGCCCTTGGCCACAAGGACCGTGGCACTTATTTGAGATGGTTTTTTTTCGTTGCGAGCTGTTTCGAGTCTGCATTGCTGGATGTTCAAAATCCAAGAACTCAGAAGGTGGAGCCAAGTCATTTAGGTTACGGTTCTTCGGCCGAGGCTTTTCGTGTTTTAGAAAAAGCAATTTCTAACGGTTTTATATTAGGTGATCAATTCAGCGCAGCTGATGTTTTTATTTCATCATCAATAGGCTGGGGTTTATTCACGAAACAACTTGAATCAAAACCTATTTTTGAAAGCTATGTCAAAAAATGCGAAGATCGTCCTGCCTTCAGACGCTTCACCGAGATGGCTGCTCAATTGGTTGTAGGATAGTTTCTATTCTTTACTGGCGGCGTTTGCGGCGATGATTGGGCATTTCGTCTGCGGACGCG
>DGYJ01000092.1:85883-86321 GCA_002396665.1 Bdellovibrionaceae bacterium UBA5009 | reverse complement strand
AGGCTCGAAATACTTTTTGATCATTGTCTGGGCCAAGTGCGAAGACTTCACAGTCCAAAATTGTTTGTTGACGGTGATGGCAGAGACCGCGATTTTTCGATTCGATTCATCTTCTGCATAACCCACAAACCAATCCACGCGACCCTTTGGATTATCACCTGTTAAGTGACCAGTTTTTCCACCCATATCGATTTCGTGGAAGCGGCGATCGCGAACTAGTGTGCGAAAAGTTTTTCTTGAAGTCCCGCCGCGAACCGTTTGCGCCATCATTTCTTTGATTTCTGTAACAGACTCGGGGCTTAAGATTGTCCCACGCTCTAAAGTTTCGCCTTGGTAAACGACTTCGTTTTCTGGGCTTTTGATGGACTCAACGATGTAGGGAACAACCATCTTTCCATTGTTCACAACAGCACCAGCTATCATTGCGCCTTGAATTGG
>DGYJ01000092.1:83797-85738 GCA_002396665.1 Bdellovibrionaceae bacterium UBA5009 | reverse complement strand
ATCATTGCGCCTTGAATTGGGCTCATGCGATTCAGTTTATTAAATCCCGAGGCCACCTGGGTAAGTTCATAACTTTTTTCATTTGGAACAACGGCAATCCCAGTTTCAACTGGAAAATCTGCAGGGATTTCTTGATTGAACATGTAGCGATTTGCATATTCTAAAATATCTTTTGGGTTTAAATTTTCTAAACTTAATCTTCCAAAAGCGGTGTTGATGGATCTTGCAAAGGCATCTCGCAAAGTGATTTTTCTGGTCCAGCGGTTGATCCGATCAGACATCACATTTTTTTTATAAAGTGTGTAATTGCCACCGTTAAAATGAATGGTGTGTCCCGCATTGACTCCGGCCTTATCCACAGCCGCAGAGGCTGTGATAATTTTAAAAACAGAGGCAGCAGGGAAAGAAGCTCTTAAAGTTAAATTCGTGTTCAAGGATGGGTTTCGTTCGTAACTGACCATACTCAAAATCTTCCCAGTTGTCGCTTCCATCATTACGATGGCTCCGTAATCGGGTCTATAGCTGGTTAATAATTGAGTGGCTTGATTTTGCAGCTCAGAATCCAGAGTATAGGTCATTTGATATTTTTTTTGAGTGTTATTGAGTGAAAGCTCTAGCTCTTCGGGCCACTGATTCAGGCGCGCAGAATCGCTAAGGGCCTTAGAAAGCTCCATGCGTTTTTCAAGTTTGTTTTGAAGTTCGACTTGGGCCTTTTGATCTTCCGTCGGAGGGATCAAAAGTGCCATCAATGTAGAAATTGATACAAATGACAAAAATACTAGTAATAATAATGCCTTAGGATTCTTTCGTAGACTCATCTAAAAATCGTAACATTGGTCTTTAGATCCCACAATAGAGAATATGAACTGTATCAAAAAAAGACCCTTATAAAAAAATTGAAGAACTTCAGGAAATCATCTAGATAAAGGTCTATGAAAACTAAAGAGAAAATACTAGTTACTTCCGTCGAGCTATTTAACCGCAGTGGCGTCGTTGCTGTGACAACCAATCACATCGCTAAAGCGATGGATATCAGCCCGGGGAATTTGTATTTTCACTACGATAATAAAGAAGAAATTATTTTAGAACTTTTTCGCCGCATGATGAAAGAGACCTACGATATTTGGAAACATCAAAAAAAATCTGAACAAAAACCTTTGGATTTTATTGATGCTAATTTTGAGGTTTATTGGAAATATCGCTTTTTTCATAGGGAAATGTATTCCCTTCGTCGCAAAGATGCCCAGCTTGGTAAAATGTGGAAAAGCCATATGGCAAAAATGATGAAGCTGATGAATCTTCAATACCGTAATTGGGTGAAGAAGGGCTATATGTCGGTGCTGACTCAGCCCAAAGAAATGATGTACGTTTATGAGTCTTTATTGGCCATGGCGACGACCTATTTGCAATTTTTTGAGAGCACTGAAAAGGTCCCAGGCCGCAGAAGCATCGAGCGCGGAAAGTCCCATGTGGCCCGTCTTTTATTGCCTTATACCATTGGCGAAACCAAAGACAGTTTTGAAAAATTTATCAATTCCAACCATTTTTAAGCCCATTTTTGTCCTTTAAAATCAATAGCATCGCCCCCAGACCAGTCGGACTTGGCCGGGCCTTTGCTTATGTTCTATCCCGTTAGGCTCTTGGTTCTCCGGAATAAAAGTTTCCCCCTCAAGAACTGGTCCCCATTCCAGTCACTTTTGCATTCCGTGAGAGCTAAGGGAACCTACATGGTTTGATTTTTTGTTATTAGGGGTTATTCCGCCATAGGGGTTTTTATGAGTACGTTTTCAGTGAGTAGGGGATTTTCTAAACGACAAGCGTGTGCTGTTTTTATTTGCTCAGTTTTGTTTTCACACTTTGTGTGGGCCAACGACTGCAAAGAGTTGTCTGCAGAACTTGATCAGATGGCTGTGGCGCAAAAAGTGATCATGTCTGATCTTG
>DGYJ01000092.1:75026-83678 GCA_002396665.1 Bdellovibrionaceae bacterium UBA5009 | reverse complement strand
CGATCTTGTCGAAAACCATTATAAATTTGCAAATACGATGGACGACGTGGCTGACGAACTGGCTTTAAGTTCGCAAAAGCCTTCTCAAAAAGCGATCAAGGGTATCAAGCAAACTGCGAAAGCCTTCAAGAAGCGTGGAGCAGAAGCCAAGCGTTTAAGCGAAGGTCTGAACGAGGCCACTGAGGATTTATTGGTTCGAGTGCGCGCTTGTCTTCGCAAGTCGTAGTTGGGGAGAACTAAAATGAACATTGAAAATCTTAATAAGAAATTCCTTCAAACAGTATTTGCGGCTTTACTGTAATTCGTTGCGATTCAGGATATTTTAATATCCATGTTCAATAATTTTTAATATTTCATGTTTTCTACGAAACTCAATCTGTGCGTGCGCCCATTGGCCATTTGTTTTTTTTAGACTCCATATTAATTCCATTTAAACTTGGTTTTGTTTTTGTATCTTACCCTTCCCTGGAGGCTGGGGTATGGGTCATCGACAAAGTCGAAATCAAAAATCAAATCGAAAGCAAATTTCACTTTTCTCAAGGCCGTCCAGACATCAATTTTGCCATGGCGGAGTTTTAAGGAATAAAAAGTTAGGCCGGGGACGTCGACCGATTTCTTGCAAAGAACCCCTTCATGTTGTCTTCAAGGCCAACAGATATGTTTTAAAAGAAAAGAGCTTGCGCGGCCAAAGATCGTTTTTATTGGTTCAAAAATTAATTCGAAAATATGCCTTACGATTTTACGTTAAGGTCGAACAAATCTCTGTTCAAGGTGACCATATCCATCTTTTGATTCGCTGTCCTCGTCGCGCACAATTCCATCATTTTTTTAGAGTAACTGCTGGACAAATTTCACAAGTTTTATCGCGCGAGGGCCTTCTAAAGCAGCCCTCAAAATCCTTTTTTCGAGATCGTGCAATGACCGATACCCCCTTAAGTACAGATGTTGATAAGGATTGCTCGCAGGCAAAACTTTGGCTTTATCGACCCTTCAGCCGAGTCGTTAGGTCTTGGAAGGCGCTAAGAACTGCAAAAGATTATATTCAGTTGAATGAAAAAGAAGCCCTTGGTCTGATCAAATATCAATCACAACGGCTTCGTGGGCTTTCGTCACGGGATTGGGGAGTGCTATGGGGTTAGATTCAGGTTGTTGACCTTGGTCCATGCCAGATATGCTGGTCTTTCATCACTGATCATTTTTGAATAATATAGGATTATGAAATACTTTTTTATTAATCCGTTATGTCCTTCAAGAACTTTGCTTGCATTGTTAGCAAGTTTAGCAGTTTCAATAAGTTTAATTGCGCATGCCCAAAATGACAAAGTCTGCGAAGATTTGCACAGACTGAGTTGTTCGCCAGGTGTTGTCGATGATGGCACTGGATCAGCAGAAAATCCAACCTCGCTTGATGAGGAAGAATTTAATTTATATAAAAAAATTAAACAAACCTCTGCGGATAGCTTCCGAGCAGAGTTAGTTAAACCGCAAAATAATTACTTCCGAAAAATTGCCCTATCCGCAACTGGATTGTCGCTAAATCCCGTTTGTGAAAATGCAGAAAATTCGCCAAGCAAAGAGTGTATTGATGTTTTGAGCAAAGGAATTTCAGATATTTCTTTGGTAGTCATTGCAAAGGGCGGATATGGGAATTCGACATCAAATAGTTTGAATAATTTGACCTATCTTTTAGATTCCCCACTTTTTAAAAGTACAAACGCTAAAATTTTACAACAAACTAGAAATTCACTTGGTGTCGAATCCCAGGATGAAAATATAAAAAATGATATTTTCCCAAAAGTGAAATCGAAAATTATTGAGAAAATTAATCTTTATGTGGCCGATCCAGTTGTTCGCAAAAGATTAGTCGATAAAATTTCTGCAATTCAGTACATGGGAAACGATTGTTCTAACCAGGTTTCAAATAGTCCTAGTGTTGACGGGTTGCTTTATGTAAATGCAGGTTACTACAAAGCATCGAATACATTTTTATATTGCAGCGGTCTCCTAATGAAAAACTCAAGTTACTATCAAGCCTATTTTACGATTGCCCATGAGCTAAGCCATAGTATTGACCCGTGCAATATTGGCAATGGCCCAGAAGATTATCGCTTTGAATATAAAGGCGCTTTTAATAAGCAAATGGCAGAACAGATGTTTCCATTTTCTGGGGTTTTAAGTTGTTTAAGATCAAATGATTCAGTTGCGGCTAGGGATTTGTCGGTGGCTACTGTAAATGCTAATGGAAACTCTTCTGGCGCGCGAGGGGGCATGATTGGATTGCCATCGGGAGCCCCCCCTGCAGTTTTTAATTCAACTGCTGCTTTTTGTGAAAAAGATCAAATCGGAGAGTCCTTCGCGGACTGGATGGCAGCTGAGATTTTGCCAGAGCTTGTCGCAGATAAGTTTGGAAAGCGCACACCTGAAAAAAATCGGCTTGGTTTTTCGAATGTTGCCAGGGGAATGTGTGACGATGAGCGAGTCACGCCCAGATCCGCAGATGTTGATGCCACTGATCCCCATCCCTATTGGTACTTGCGAACCAATAAAGTTTTATTGGCTCAACCTAAAATTCGAAGTTTAATGGGCTGCCCAGAAATTCCAACCCAGGCTAAGTATTGCAAAGCAGGCGATTTGTCTTATCAGCAAAATGCCGTCAATTCGAACAGCTATGGCAGTGGAGTTGGTGAAGGATATCCAGGCGGCAGCCTGCCACCAACTTATCCTCAGCAAGCTCCTGCGCTTACCCCCGCACCCACAAAGGCAGAACCTAAAAATAAAAAAACAACGGGGGCAAAATAATGCAAGCCCTTTATAAATCAATTAAAAGCTTTCATATGTCGACGAAAATTTTTAGTAAGGCCATGAAGGTCTCATGTAAGTTAATTGTATTTTGTATATTGGTTGGTTTTTTTAGCATCAACTCATTGGCCCTAGCTAAAGTGGACAAGGCCGATGAGAAAATAAAAATTTCGACTCAAGTGAATGATCAGGTCTCTGTGATCGTGCTCCAGAAAAGTGATAAAGAATATTTTATTGAAGATGCTTCTGCACACCCAAAACCAAATCGGCATTCTATTTCGAAAGAAAACTATGATTATTTAATTCGTGAATTTAAAAAATTAAAAGATGCTCCAAAGATTCCTCAGGAATGTTATCGCTCAACTGTTGAAATTGAATATTTTAAAAATGAAAAACTTTCTTCTCGTAAAAGAAGCTGCGTCTATTTGAAAACTTTAACTTCAGAAAGTTATGAAAACTTTTTGTTAAAGGCACAAATTCTTCGCTAAACACTAACCTCGGGCTCTTCAAGATAGGTGTATCCAGACAGGCCTTCTTCGTAGTGCTTAATCAATAATTTGGCTTCTTGTTTGGTGATCGTGCCTTTTTGGATGCTTTCTTCTGTGGCCATACGCACGCTATCGACCATTTCGTTTCGACCATATTGAACGTAGGTCAAAACTTCTGTGACGGTATCGCCGGGCACATAGTGATCAATCGTGTATCCTGCTTCACCCCTAGAAATATGAACAGCATCGGTATCACCAAAAAGATTGTGCAAGTCGCCCAATATTTCTTGGTACGCGCCTGTCAAAAAGACACCCATATAATATTGCTCGGTTTCGCGGTGTTCGTGGATCTGAATTGTTTTGCGGAACTCGCCATTTTTTGTGTCGATAAATTTTTCGATCTTACCGTCAGAGTCACAAGTCAAATCAGCAAGTGTCGCCTCGCGATTGGGCTCTTCACCTAAGCGGTGAATTGGAAGCACTGGGAACAGTTGCCCCACGGCCCAGGAATCTGGAACACTTTGGAAAACTGAAAAATTACAAAAATAAGTATCACAAAGTTCTTGGCGAAGATGGCCTTCGATGTCTTCGTAATCAGAATTTCCTTTGGTCATTTTCAACAACTTCGTCGCGATCGCAAAGTACATGCTTTCACACCATGCCCGTTGTTCAAGAGTTAAAACTCCGTAGGTGAACAACTGCAAAGTTTCTTGTTTGGCTTGGGTTAAGTCATTAAAACATTCGTTCAAGTTGTCTTTGTTAATTTTTTCATAAATGTACTGAAGATCTTGCATGATGCTTGGATCTTTTTTGCCCGCGGGTTTTGGCGGATCTAATTTGTGCAAATTGTTCACGCCCAAAACATTGAACACTAAAACCGAGTGATGGGCCACCAAGGCACGACCACATTCGGTCACGATATTTGGATGCGGAATATTTTTTTCGTCACACAAAGTTTGCAAAGTCGAAACCACGTCATTGGCATATTCTTGTTCAGAGTAATTGATCGAACTGTCAGAGTTGCCTGTGCCATCGTAGTCAACGCCAAGGCCGCCGCCCACGTCGATGTATTTAAGTCCAGCGCCCATGTTGTACAGTTCGTAGTAAAATCTTGCGCCTTCTTTAAGAGAAGACTTAATACTTTGGATCGAAGGAACCTGTGATCCGATATGATAGTGAAGAAGCTCTAAGCAATCGAGCATTCCTTCTTTGCGAAGAAGCTCGACACCTTCAACAATTTCAACTGCAGTCAGACCAAATTTAGATCGAGCACCCGAAGAGTCCACCCATTTGCCAGCACCCTGGGTATTTAATTTTGCGCGGAAACCAATTTTAGGACGTGTATTTAATTTTTTTGCTGCGTTGATAATTAACTGCAATTCTTCGCGGCGGTCGACAACGATAATTGTATTGCGCCCTAGTTTTTGCGAAAGCAAAGCTGTTTCAATATATTCGACATCTTTGAATCCGTTACAGATCACAACAGCGTCCGTATTGTTGTTGGCCATGGCAAGTACAACAAGTAGTTCTGGTTTTGATCCACACTCTAGACCAAGATTAATGCCTTTACCGAAACGAACAAGCTCTTGAACTAAATGTTTTTGTTGATTTACTTTTACTGGGTAGACGCCACGGTACTGTCCTTTGTAGGTGTATTCTGCAAAGGCTTTTTGAAAACAGTTGTTCAAAAGTTCAACGCGGGATTTGATGATGTCGGGAAAGCGAATCATAATTGGGATACTGATCCCGCGATCCACCAGATCTTGAGTCAATTCGTAAAGATCAACCGAAGGCCCTTGGGTTCCATTCGGAGTGATCTGAACATTACCACTGGAATTGATACGAAAATAGCCGTTACCCCAAGAGTTTATGCCGTACATTTCTGCACTTTTTTCAGGACTCCAGTTGGACATTTTCGACCCTCCTCAAAGTTTGGTGACGAAAGGATATAACTGACTATTTTCCAGCAATCAAATTTAAAATTTTACCAGCTTTGTAAATCACTTTTGCAGGTTTTGCAGATCCTAGAGCATTGGTGACCGTAGCTAGCTTTAAGGCTTCGCCCACAGCGAATTCTTCGCTGGCATCCACTGGAAGTTCGACAGTGCCTCGCATTTTCCCATTCACTTGGACGCCCAATGTGATTTTGTCGTCAGCCGCCAGCGCTGGATCAAACACCGGCCACGGGGCCAAGGAGACAAGTCCAACGCCATCCATTTTTTGCCAAAGCTCTTCTGCCAAATGCGGGGCAAAGGGCATCAGCATTTGCACAAGGGGTTTTAAAATTTCCATGGGCTTGATATTCAAGCGATAAAGTTCATTCACCAAAATCATCATGGCGCTGATGGATGTATTAAAGCCCATGTTTTCAAGATTGTTGGTCACTTTTTGAATTGTTTTATGAAGCAGACGCTGGGCTTCATCACTTAAAGCTTCGCCTTTGGTGGCCACAAGGTTTCCATTGTCGTCGACAATCAGTCGGGTCAAGCGATCTAAAAAGCGCTTCACGCCATCAATGCCATTGGCAGACCAAGGTTTGTCTTTTTCCATGGGCCCCATAAAGCAAATAAAAGTTCTGAGGGCATCGGCGCCATACTGGGCAACGATTTCATCCAGATTGACCACGTTGCCGCGGGATTTGGACATTTTTTCGCCGTCAGCTCCAAGGATCATTCCTTGGTGGGCTAATTTTTTGAAAGGTTCTGGAAAGCTAACAAGGCCCGCATCAAATAAAACTTTTTGCCAAAAACGCGCATAGAGCAAATGCCCCACGGTGTGTTCTGGGCCGCCCACATAAAGATCCACGGGCATCCAATATTTTTGATTGTCAAAACTAAAGGCTTCGCTGTCATTGTGGGGATCGGTGAAGCGAAGAAAATACCATGACGAGCCCGCAGCCCCTGGCATGGTGTCGGTTTCACGGGATGCACCTTTTCCATCTTTTGATGTGTAATTCACCCAATCTTTAATTTTTGCCAACGGAGCTTCGCCTTTTTCTGAAGGCTCGTAATCAGCGACTTCAGGCAAGGTCACAGGAAGCTCATTGGCTGGAACTGTTTGCATTGATCCATCGGCAAAGTGAATAACTGGGAATGGTTCACCCCAGTATCTTTGTCGGCTGAAAAGCCAATCGCGCAATTTGTACTGAACCTGTCGTTCGCCCAACTGACGCTTTTCTAATTCGCTGAGCATTTTTTGAATGGCTTCTGCTTTTGATAAGCCGTTCAGGAAATCACTATTGACCAATTGGCCATCGCCTTCGAAAGGAAGCTCTTGTTCACTTTCAAGAACTCGATGAATTGGCAAACCAAATTTTTGTGCAAATTCGAAATCACGGGTGTCATGGCCAGGTACGGCCATGATGGCGCCGCTACCATAATCCATCAAGACATAATCTGAAATCCAAATCGGAATTTCTTGGGGCTGTCCATTGGCTTGTTTTAAAAACGGATGCAAGGCATAGCCGCCAGTGAAGACACCAGTTTTGACAGTATTGGCTTTGCGATCGACCTCTGATTTTTTAGAGGTCTCTAATTTGTAAGACTCTACTGCAGATTTTTGCTCTGCCGTTGTCAGCGTTGCAACCAAAGGATGTTCCGGGGCAAGCACCATAAATGAAACGCCAAATAATGTGTCGGGGCGGGTGGTGAAGACCTCGAGTTTGTCAGAATTTTTCAATTGAAAGCGAACCAAAGCCCCTTCGCTTTTTCCGATCCAGTTGCGTTGACCTTCTTTGGTGCGCTCAGGCCAGTCCACCAGTTCAAGATCTTGTAAAAGTCGTTCGGCATAGGCTGTGATTTTGAGCATCCATTGTTTCATCGGCATGCGCACGACAGGGTGGCCGCCGCGTTCGCTTTTTCCGTCGACGACTTCTTCATTGGCTAAAACAGTTTTTAAAGCGGGACACCAATTCACAGGAACTTCTTTTTGGTAAGCTAAACCTTTTTCGAAAAGCTTAGAAAAAATAAATTGTGTCCACTTGTAATAATTCGGTTCACAGGTCGAAATCTCGCGGCTCCAGTCGTAGCTGAATCCGAAAGATTTCAATTGTCGGCGAAAGGTTTCAATCGCTTTTTGTGTTGTCAGGGCGGGGTGAATTCCAGTTTGAATTGCATACTGTTCTGCTGGCAAACCAAAGGCGTCATAACCCATGGGATGAAGAACATTAAATCCCTTGGCGCGCTTGTAGCGGGAAATAATATCCGTCGGAGTATAAGAGGCAATATGCCCGATATGAAGTCCAACTCCTGATGGATAGGGGAACATGCTGAGCGCATAGTATTTTGGTTTTTGAGAACCCTGCTCGGCCTTAAAAGCCTGCTTTTGGTCCCATGTATTTTGCCATTTGGATTCGATCTGATGAAAGTCTAGGTTTTTTGATTTTTCTGACATGATTTTTCATAACATCAGGACTTCAGAAATCAACATTTTTTCACGACAAGAAATGAAGAACGTGGATGGTTATGACTCAAGAATTACAAAAACCGGCTCGCAGCCGAAGAATACTAGTTATTGATGAAGACGTCGATAGTCTTGATGTCTTGCTTGAGCCCTTAAAGTGGGAAGGCTATGACTCGTTTGGCGTGACGTCCATTGATGAGGCTTTGAAGAAAATCTTGGATTGGCAGCCCTTGATCGTTCTATTGGACGTCAAAGATTTTTTGACCGGATTGTCTTATATCGAAAAAATTCGATCAGTATTACCCCATGGTTCCTGTTTAATGCTTTCGGATGATTCAAGTACAGAGGCTTTGATTCGTGCCTTGGACGCTGGGGCAGATGATTACCTTGTAAAACCTTTTGTTCCCCTCGAACTTTTGGCCCGTGTCAGAACCCATCTTCGCATCCGTGACTTGCAAGAAGAGCTTCTTTTTGCCAACGAAAAATTAAAAGAAATGGTTGATACAGATGACCTGACGGGTTTGTTTAATATGCGCTCCCTGTATCAGAAATTGGATTTCGAGATGCAACGGGCAAGACGCTTTAATCGTCCATTGTGTGTGATTATGTTGGATATGGATGATTTTAAAAATGTAAACGATGGTCATGATCATTTGTTCGGAAGTTTTGTGATCTCTGAAGTTGGTAAAATGATTAAGGCCAATACTCGAAATATTGATATCCCAGCTCGCTATGGTGGGGATGAGTTTTTGATCGTTCTGACCGAGGTCAACTTTGAAGGATCAGTTTTCTTTTGTGAAAGACTTCGTCAGTCCATTGAACAAAAAAAATTCCAGCATGGAAATGATAGTATTGATCTGACGGTATCAGTTGGTTTTGCGATGCTTGGAAACGGGGAAAATATTTCAGCCCGCGAGCTTGTTCGTCGCGCCGATCAGGCCCTTTACGAAGCCAAGCGAAGGGG
>DGYJ01000092.1:58195-74873 GCA_002396665.1 Bdellovibrionaceae bacterium UBA5009 | reverse complement strand
TTTTACGAAGCCAAGCGAAGGGGCCGAAACCGTGTCATTTGCTATAATGAAGAGATGGCGAAAGAAAAAGCCGTTGTCGAGCGAACTCAAGCACGCCACGAGGCCCGCAATCAGGCCCGTTTAGAAGCCAATCAAGAAGCCGCCCAAAATTCACGACTTGCGAAGAAGAAATCTGTCGGTTAGAACCTAGCCATGGAAAACACGGCCAATCAAATTAAAATCAGGGCTGCATTGATCACAATTATTGCTAGCTTCGTTGTTTTAACTTTGAAAACATGGGCCTATTATTTGTCGGGATCGACAGCCTTATTTTCTGATGCATTAGAAACCGTCATTAATGTCATCACAGCATTTGTTGGTCTTTTTGTTGTTCGCTACGTTTCACAACCAAAAGATGCAGATCATCCCTACGGCCACGGCAAAGCCGAGTATTTTTCGTCTGCATTTGAAGGTGGATTAATTCTTTTTGCAGCATTGACCATTGCGTATGAATCTATTTCTACATTTTTAAACCCAAGTGCTCTTCGCGATGTTGATCAGGGTTTGTTTTTTACTTTCTTAGCCACGGTCGTGAATTTGACAGTGGGACTGTATCTAAAAAAAGTGGGTAAAGAAAAAAAATCCATTGCCTTGCAGGCTAGTGGTGAACATGTCATGAGCGATGTGGTCACGACTGTTGGAGTTTTTGCGGGCTTGATTATAGTTCGTTGGACTGGATGGCTTTGGATGGATGCGGCCATTGCCTTTGCGATCAGCGTTCATTTGTTTTTTGTCAGTTGGAAAATTTTAAGAACATCAATTTCTGGTTTAACTGATGAAATTGACAACGAATCCCTCCACTCGTTTGCTGAAGCTCTAGAACGACATCGCTTGGCTGGTGTGATCGATGTTCACCAAGTTCGTAGCATTCGATCTGGAAGTTTTCATCACATCGATGCCCATATTGTGATCCCAGAATTTTGGGATATTGCCAGTGCCCATATTTTTTTAGATCAATTCGAGGACCATGTTGTCGAAACCTACCCCTATGATGCAGAAATTGCATTTCACTTAGACCCTTGTCAAAAAAAGTTCTGTAGTCGTTGCGCACTTGAAAAATGTCCGGTAAGAGCTAAGCCTTTCAAGTCACTTAAAAAGTTTGAAATGAATGATTTAGTTAAAGGACCCCAGTACGATTTATGAGCGGCAAAAAATGATGAGTAAGGATAATGAGCTAAAACCCATCGAGATGATGAAGTCCGAAGATATCCATCGTCGACGTATCAATTTGACCAGAACATTACCTCGGCAAAATGCCTACACTTTGGCTTTGGACGGAGAGTTTAGCTCTGTGGCCTTTAATGAAGAGCGGGCCCCTTTGAACAAAGGCAAATGGCGCGAAAGTGTTTTTGAAAAAAAATCAGATGCTTTAATGGATTTAGAAATTGGCACAGGCAATGGAACTTTTTTTGCTTATCAAGCCGGAAAGCATCCTGAACGACTTCTAGTTGGTATGGAATTAAAATACAAACCTTTGATTCAATCCATTCGTAGAGCCGTCAAACAAGGTTCAAAAAATACAGCGATTTGTCGTTACCATGCATTTAATGTGGATTTGCTTTTCGAGAAGGCTGAGCTGAATGATATTTACATTCATTTCCCTGACCCTTGGGTAGCCCCACGCAAACCAAAGAATCGTACGGTCAATGCCGAGCTTTTAAAAGTGATGTACGATTTGCAAAGGCCGGGGTCTAAAATTTATTTCAAAACAGATTCCCGAGAATACTATGATTGGTCCCTTGAGCAAATTCCAATGACACCTTATAAGCTGGAAGCCAGCACCACAGACTTGCATCAAAGTGAATGGGCTGCTTCGAATTTTTTGACGGCCTTTGAAAAAATATTTATGCGTCAAAATATTCCGATCAATATGATGATCTTGTCTAAAGAATAGTTGTTGTTTTGTTTGAAAATTGAAATTGAAGGCTAGCATCATGATGGGTTTGTGATACACTTTTCCAATGAACATTAAATTTTTTATTTTCAGACATGGCGAAACGGACTGGAATGCCCAAAGAAAATTCCAAGGACATACAGATATAGAGCTGAATGCCAACGGAGAGCAGCAGGCAGAATCTTTGCGTGAGAAATTAAATCGTTTGGAATTAAAAATACTTCTTTGTTCAGATTTGAAGAGGGCTTTGAAGACAGCACAAATTGCAACTCAAGATCTTGAGCTCCCTTTTGTGATCTCGTCGGACCTGCGCGAAATTCATCTTGGACATGCGGAAAGTTTGACTCAGGAAGAAATCGAAAAAAAATTTGGTTTGGACTTGATCGACAAATGGAGATCAGTCGCACCACAAGATAAAGATTATGCCTTCCCGGGTGGTGAAGTGAAATCGGACCATCAGAAGCGCGTTCAAGGCTACTTGCATAGTTACGTTCAACAAAATTTAAATCAACTGCAGGATGGGGATCAGATCGGCGTTTCTACCCACGGGGGTTGTGTTGTGCGTCTTGTGCATGCCTGCGAAAATGCGCCATCAACAACAATTCCAATCCCAAACTGTGTGCTGTACGAACTGCATTACAATCTTAAAACTGGCCGATGGGTTTTTGTTGGGGAAGTGAAGTAGTTTAGTGTTCTCGTGTATTGTCGCTGTCCGAAAAAGCCACTTCAATAGCTTCTAATAAATCCTTGGCTTCTTGCTCTGGTAATTTTTTAATTTCAGCTTCAATTTCTGTACGATTTTTTGCAATGACATCAAATGTATTGGCTATAAAATCACGTCCTGGATCGACTGGTGTGTCCGTGCTTAGCAATTGAACATAGGCTTTAATTTGTTCGGCGTTGAGTTTTTGATTTTTTTTAAAAAGTTCCATAATGTATAAACTGGCTTTGATTTGAATGCGATTGTAATTTGGCTTCTCTTTTTCTGATTCTGTTTTGTACTCTTTAGCAAAGTTCAAAATTTTTTCACAGGATAAACAGTTTGAGTTTTCATGCTTATTTAAAGAACTATTTTTTGATTCGGAAGAGAGGCTAAAAAGAATTATATACAATGCTAAGAAAATTTTCATAGGTTCTCCTTACGAAGATAAACACCCACAAGAACTCTTTTGTTAAAGATCCTTCCTTTGTCGATAGGGTAGTCGGCGCAATAATCACTGCAGTAGCTGTCATTGTCCACTTTTATTTCCACATGACCATGGGGGTGGCCAGGGTCATTCACTGACTTATATACAAGAATTGATCCTGGAGGTGCAGCAGTTGATGTTTTAAATTTATCAATTAAATTTTCAAAACTTTGTTGTCCAAGCCAAGGGTGCATGTCCACTGCACTTTCACCCGGGGGAGTGTTTGTCAGTCCGTAAATTTCTGCTAAATTTTGCCGAACGCCGACACGACAAATGCCTTTGGATCTATTGCCGCCTCCAACGCAGACTCTGCGGCCTCTCCTTGTGTAACAAAGTGTATTCATCACAGTTTGAAAGGCAGTGGATTGCATGCGATTTATGGTTTGATTTGTTAAACGATTTAAATTTCCGCCAAGTGCTAAAACTTGTTTTAAGTTTTTTGTACCCATGGGCTGTAGGCTTGCGATAAAAGCATTGCAGGTTCCGGAAGTGAATTGCTTTTCAACTTCAAAATCTGGACTGTCAACTCCAGCAGTATCTTTTAATAAGTCAAAAACCGGGGAATAAGTGCAGGCTGAGTTTCTTTTGGATTCTCGTTTGTATTTCGTGACTAGTCCCACAACATTTTCATAAAAACTTTCTGTTGGCGTTCCTACGGGGCAGCAGCGTTTTGCTAAGTAGGAGGTTCCATACTGTGCAAGTCGAACCGCTCGGCCTTCAAGGGCTGGATTATTAAAGTAGGGAGTGTCTTTTCGAACGAGAAAAACAGTTTTTTGTGAATCCATGAAAGATCCTGGAGTTTTGAATGCGCCAACTGCTGGGATTAAACTGCTAGCAGCAATTTGGCCGACGCTTCCAACTGATGCTCGTTGTCCAGTGCCAATCCCTGCCGTAGAAATTTTTCCTGTGGTGTGATCAAGCTGACTTTTTTCAATTTCAGGAACTGAAAGAACTTTGATGTTGATCATCGCGCCAGGAAGATGTGATTGAATAAACCCCTGATCACTGGGCTGAACTTCAACAATGGAGTTTCTGGGAATATATCCAGTGGCTGTCATATTTACTGATTTCAAGTTGGAAGAGATTGTTGTTTGTCCAAAGCCCGGATCAGCGATTAAAAAAGGTGGCTTCGACTCTGTAACGATTTCGCAGGATTGACCAATTTGTGATTGAGGAACTCCGCGGGAGACTTCATTTTCAGATCTTGAATTTTGTGCAATGGCTAAAAGGCAAAGAATTGTAGAACACTTAAGTAAAATTCTAAATATGTATAAGAATCGTAGAGATAGCATGCATTACTATCGGCCTTTAGACTTTGAATCTTGAGATTTTTCCCTGTCTCGATTCTCTCGGACTAAGGTCCCGGTTGTTACAAACGAGTTGTCATCAAAGAGACATCGATCCGATTCAACCCATTCTGAATTGATTTTATATTCAATAAACTCGAATACGCCACCAAGTTTTTCACAGATTAATGCTCCTGGAGACCCCTGAGCAGAATTTATTTGTTCGGCTTTGAGAGGTAATATTTTATTAATTTGCTTAAATGCTAAACATTTCATCTGGTCTTTACAGGACATGGATCTAAATGACTCAAGGCTGTCCGAGTAACAAAATGAACTTTGAATTTTTTTTGTTTTTCCAAAAACTTGAGAGCGAATTTCACTTTGAATGCAGAGGTCATCTGCCATGGCTTTTTGCGATGAAACAAAAATAACTGCGACATAAAAAACGAATGAAAATGAAAAATTATTCAATATAGCTGGCGGCACTCATGCTCCGTTGCAAATAATTAATTGGTATCCACAGATGCCCTTTTCCCTTTTCGCAAACAAATTCTGAATCGTATTGCTCGCAGGAAGGGCCCCAAGAGTTTCTGATCTGATATTCACAAATTTTTGTTTTTTCATTGAAGCGACGGCCAATGATTAAAGTGTCGTGGTTGGCTTTCGTCGATTGATCATAGGAATTGCGTAAAACATTGCCATTCAAATTAATAAGGACTGGTTTGTTTTTATTTAAACCTTCATTTAATTGTCGCAAAATCATTGCCGAATCCTGAGGAATTTGACCAGGAAAGTAGTTCATTTTTTTATTTTCGATTCTGATTCGGGGATTGCAGGCTTGATCTGCAAGACTGCGAATGTAATTAGTCCTAAGCGATGTGAAGTAAGCATATTTGATTTCTGGAATTTCTAGGGTCGGAAAGATTTGTTGAACCAGCTGTGATTCTTGGGAGCAATTTCTTATCGGTAGAAGCGGCATTTGCATCCCTTGGATTCTATTCAGTAATGATTTATAGTTTCCTGTGCCGTTGTCATTCGATTTAAAATTATTCTCAAGGCAGAGTCCCTTTTCCCTTGCAGCCAAAAATGTTGTGTAGCTGGATCCCGCACTGAATTCCGTTGTTTTTTTGTTTGGTGCTTGGATTTGCTCCAGTAACCCATGGGCATCTTGATAATGTGTTAAGGCCAGATCGGATGCAGAAATATTTTTTCCTGTTTCATAGCTTAATTGGTCTGCCAAAGCGTGGGCAAAGCACCATCCCAGTCGACCTTGATTTCTTGAAACTCCAAATCGTGAACTAAAATTTTTTTGTTTTTGGTCACCGCACATTTGTCTTTGTTCAATCTCTGATTTGTGGCCTTGCTGAATCACTTGATTTAAAAAAACTTCGTCATTGACTGTTAATCCACCGGCTCGCTTCGCAAGCTCAAGGTAAGAAGATTTCATGCTTTCAACATCTTGATATTTCGAAGTCTCTAACATGTCTTTTTTGTAATTGGCCAGTCGCTTTTTCCAGTTGATTGTTGAATTTGATTTAACAGTGGCTGTGGATGCTGCAGTCTTTGCAGGCGAAGATCTACTCTGTGATCCAAATAGAATAAAAATAAGCAAAACTATCATGCGAATAGCCATAAAATATTTTCTATTTTAAAAAGAAAAAGCTCTAGTCCAGAAGGTCCATTTGCACTGGTTTTGCTTTAAATTTTGAGAACTACCAGTACGTCGCATCCACTGTGATGTCGCCCAAGACCTCGGTCTGGCAACTGATGCGGTACTCGTTCGAAATTCCGTTAGTTTCTTTTAAAAAATCTTCGGTGTCGTTTTGTTTTGAAAGATTTTTTTGTCCCTGGACAATTCTAATTTTGCATTTAGAGCAGACGCCATCTCCATCACAAGAAGAGGCGACAGGTAAACCAGCATCCAATAAGGCGCGCATCAGATTGGATCCCTTGGGGACTTGTAAAGAAGGGCGTGCTTTAAAAAATGAAATCGTCACCATGGAATCATTTTATCAAAAAAAAATTGAATTGCGCCAGGTTAGAAATCTTTTTTCGTGAAAAAAACGCAAAATAGAATATAAAAAGACTATGGCAGATCAAAATGAAAAGTGGATGCTTTTAGGGGCCTCGAAGGGTTTGGGCCTGGCATTTCATGAAGTCTTAAAAAAGCATCGTCCCTTGGATATCGTGACAACAATGTCTAGACAGGCCGGTGGCTTTGACTTTTCTAAAGAAAGCCGCTGGCCAGAATATGTCCAAGAAATTTTAAAATTTCAGCCGACTCGTTTGGTTTACTTTGCAGCAGGTGGTCCCTATGGACACTTTGAAAAATTTGAGTGGAAAGATCATGAATGGTCTTTGCGGGTCAGTTTTTTATTTCCAGCCTTTTTGATTCATTCGGCATTGCGCGGGCGATCAACCAGTCCGCAAAATTGGAAAAATTTGCAACAAATGGTTTTTATAGGTTCTAGTATTGCTGAAAGCCAACCTGATCCTGGTGCGGCAGCCTATTGCGCTTCAAAACATGCCCTCAGGGCCTTGATCGAAACTATCCATCTTGAACAAGCCAACACAGCGAGTCCAGCCGCGTTGACGTCGGATGTGCCTGGGAATTCAGCAAAAATTCAGATCAAACTCTTTAGCCCTGGATATATGAATACTGGCCTTCTTCCCCAGGGCAGTTGGCCCCGCGAGCAAGGAATTGCTGTCGACCCGCATCTTGAAGCACTAAAGCTTTACGACGAGGTCTTCACAGATTAGGATTGTCTGACTCGCGGAGGAAGTGACATGTCTGCCAATTCAAGCACAACACCAAAAATCGAAAACACAATTATCATTGGTTCTGGCCCTGCGGGTTTGACCTCTGCCATTTACACTTCACGGGCCCAATTGGCCCCCTTGATGATTGAAGGCGAAGAGGCTGGTGGACAATTGATGATCACCACAGATGTTGAAAACTATCCTGGTTTTGATCACGGGATCACGGGACCTGATTTGATCTCTGTTATGCGCAAGCAAGCCGAAAGATTCGGAACTCGTTTTATTACAAAAAATGTGACCAAGGTGGATTTTTCACAGCGTCCCTTTAAAGTTTGGATACGTGACGAATTGCACTTAGCAAAAACAGTCATCATATCCACTGGGGCCAGCGCAAAACTTTTAGGTCTTCCTTCAGAAAAAAATTATATGAGTCGTGGCGTTTCTGCCTGTGCAACTTGCGATGGAGCTTTTTTTAAAAATGTTGAAGTCGGCGTTGTTGGCGGTGGTGACACGGCCATGGAAGAAGCTAATTTTCTGACTCGTTTTGCAAGCAAAGTGTATGTCATTCATCGACGTGATACTTTTCGCGCTTCTAAAATCATGGTGGATCGCACTTTAAAAAATCCAAAAATTGAAGTGATCTGGGACACTGAAGTCGCTGAAGTTTTGGGTGATGCAAAGGGCATGAATGCTGTGATGTTGAAAAACTTAAAAACTGGGGTTGTGGTCAAAAAAGATCTTCAGGGTTTGTTTATCGCCATCGGCCATCAGCCGAATACAAAACTATTCCAAGGCATTTTAGATACCCATGAAAATGGCTATCTAAAAACAATGCCAGGGACCACCAAAACAAATGTTGAAGGTGTTTTTGCAGCCGGAGATGTGCAAGATCATTACTACCGTCAGGCGATTACTGCGGCAGGAACAGGATGCATGGCCGCCATCGAAGTTGAGCGTTGGCTAGAATCCCAAGAAATGTAAACAAGAGATGTAAAGGAAGACATCATGAAAGATAAAAAAATAAATACCAAGGATCTGGTTTTAAAAATCGAAAAAATAGCAAAGAACAGAATTGCTTCACAGCCAGTTGTTTCTTTGGATGAATTCCGAGTCGTGAAAAACAAGCTCGAACCTAAATGTCTTTTGATCATCGAAGATGATGAAACTATGCGTGCCGCGATGAAAAGAATTTTCGATGGCGATTCCTTTGTTTTAAAAATGGCATCGGATGCCACTGAACTTTCAAAGGTTTTGGATGATACTCCGATTGATTTGATTTTGCTTGATGTTGGTCTTCCTTGGATTAACGGCTTTGAATTGGCAACCCTTTTGAAAGAGCACCGTGATTTAAAACAAATACCATTGGTGTTTGTGTCGGCCCAGGCCTCTGAACAAGACATGAAAAGAGCCTTTGAAATTGGGGCCAGTGATTACATCAAAAAACCCTTCGAGGTTTCCCAATTGAAAAAGACAATTAATACATTGCTAGAACTGAACAGCTAAAAATTGTTTATTGAATAAACATTCCCGAAATACACTTGGTGTCTAAGCTGTAGGATTTGTAAAGACCTGCAATTGGTTTTGTCAGTGTTTTCGTATTTGGATCATAGTTAAATTTCTCAATATTGTAATTAACCACTGTTGTGGCATTGCTAATGGCCGTGGCCACGAAAAGGCTATTGCTAGCAGAATCAAAGGCCATGGATGAAATCCCATAAAGTGCAAAACTCGAGTTCGTACTAGCATAGTCATAAATTTTCGTTGGCCCGCCGATGGAAGCACTGCTTGAAGTTTCAGTGATGTCGTACACCTGGATCGAGTTAATATCAGCTGTTGTTGTTGATCCTGCATAGGCCACAAGAAGTTGATTTGTGCCTGGGATTCGAAGCATGGCACTTGGAAAGGCTGCGACTTGCGGAGCATTCACTCCTGCTAGACATGTTGTGCCTGTGTTTTGAATAATTCCAATTCTATTATTTGAGGCGACCGAGTTTGCGAATATTAAATGTCCCAAGAGGGTGGATTCAACGGCGGAGTATTTTGTGTTCGATGCTCCACAAGCCCCACCAGGTGTTCCACCTACAACTGTGGCCATTTGTGTGATCCCAGTGCTGCTCATTTTACCTATGGTCGTTGTTCTTGAAAAGTAATAACCGCCTGTGGCTACAGGCACGACTGATAAAAGAGTATTCGCAAGCAATGTTGTATCTTGAGTCAGATAAGGCCGATCAGAACTTCCAGTGAAGGGAACTTTTTCGACTCGTCTTGCGCCAGCTCTTTCAACCACCGACAAAAAGAAATCATTATTGAATGGTAAAATACCAATGGGACTATCGCCAGAAATTGCTGGTGGCCCAGAATAATCAGCCAACATTCTTTCCATTTGTCCTGTGATCAAGTCTAAGCGGTACACGCGGTTGCTTGATGTCACAGTGGTAAAAGTTGTATTGGCCCCAGCTTGGCATAGGCCAGAGGCAACATACAAATATTTTGGTGCTGCAGGTGCTGCAGGTGCTGTTGGCGTGTTGCTGGATTCATCAACGGAAGGCTTACTGCAAGACATAAGTGCTAGACTAGTTATTCCAAGAAAAACGAATATAAATCGTATCGATTTAATACGATTAATACAAAAATGAATTTTTTTAATTAAATTTCCGTTTTTCATTTCAGCCTCGACTAATTTATCGACGTTCTGTAAAGAAACTTTAACAAGTCAGACCAAGGTCTTGTTGTGTTCGCTGAAGGGCTAGTTTTTGCTGCAGTTCCTGCGCGTGATATCATGGCGATCTGTCTCTTGCCGATACGGTAGGTATGGTTCACTTTGTTCAACGAACGCAATTTGTATTTTTGATTGCTGCAATGGCTTTGCTGGTTATTTTGCCAGTTGGGGCCAGGGCTGATATATCGACAGGGATCGATGGAATTTATTTTACGGACTCGCTGACAACAACTAATTCACCTAAAGACACGAAGATTTACTATGATTTTTCTTTTTATTTGAGTCTTTATAATAAATCGAATGTTTTTTTTGGAGCGACATATATCGGTTATTCAAGCACAGACACAGATTCTTCTGCCGTGACGACAACTTGGTCTGCCCAGGACTATGGATTTTCTGCAAAATATTATTTTGGTCGTCAGAAGGCCTTTAGTGTTGCGGCATCTTATCTGATCAGCTCCACAGCCAACTATAAACTAGGAACAAACACCGCAGAGATTTGGAATGGCACTGGTCTACAAGGCAAGGCCTCTTACTATCCGCAAATTGGTGAAAACCTATCCGCTGGAATTTCTTTAGTCTATTACAATGGAACGTATACGACTTCTAGATCTGGGGCAACCGTGACCAATGTTTCGAAAGCCAGGACTTATATTATCCCGACCATATCGCTTGTGTATAATTTTTAAAATGGACTAGCCAATTTTTTTGTTTGGAATTTTTGCACTTTGATTTTGATACGAGATCAGCAAATTTTCTAAAGCTTTTCGAGTCACATCGTCAAGATTAATAAATGACAAGTGCTTTGGATTGTTGAAATCGCCAACTATCTTTCCATCAATATGAAGCCGAGACTTCTTTGGATCTTTTTCAAAGCGATTTGTTAAAATTAAATTAAAATTTGAATTTAAAAAGTCATTGGGAATTGGATCTTGCAAGTAGACCCCACCCCTTGAAATATTATTAGAGAAAGTTTTAAATGTTTTACCTTTTTTAGACACAAGGGTAACTTCTATCTTATGGTTAAGCCTTTCATCGGTTCGTCGCTCATCGGGACCTGCAGTAGGTGTTTTTGCAGCAGGCGTAGGCGAAGTATTTTTTACTGCAGGCGATGCAGAATGCGATGATTGCGAATTTTCACTTGGTGGTGCAAATTTCAGTTTGGGCTTAATATGAATATTGATTTGATCCGCGCGAAAATCGGGATGGTAATATCCGTAATCGCCTGATGGCGGTGCAGAGGAAGTTTTTTCGTCATTAATTATTTTAGTGAAGTGTGTATTTTCAATTTCGGTTTCTTCGCTTGGACTAGACATGAAGTTTTTTTCAGTAGTCACAGTGTCCACTTTGACTGTTTTATCTCTGATCATGGATGTGACTTTGCTAAATTCTGGGGTCATGACAAAGTATTCCTGATTGCTGCCAAGGTATTTATCAAGTGGTACCCACTTTTCCCATCCCGGAGTCCATATCAATATTTTACTTAATGTTTCACTTTGCAAAGAAAGGACAGTGGCTTGGGCCTGAACCAAGTTCAAAGGCTTTGTTTTTTTTGCCTTCACAGTATCGTACAGAATCCAAACTTTTCCTTGGGCTTTCATTTTTATCCTTTAAAATCTAAAGCAGAGCCCTTAGGGCTCTTTATTTTATCGGCTTTGAATTCGTATTTTTAAAGGCTGTGCTTGAAAAAATAAAAAATCAGATGAAAAAACTTGAACTAGACTGTCCATTGGTCGTGTTCTTTGCTAGGTTCAAGAGATGAGAAGCACATCAGAATCCAATCGAAATAAATATGTTCAAAATCTGTATCAATTCCAAAATCGAGCCTATGAAAAGGCGAAGCTTGAATCCGATGCTTTGAACTTAACTGGTATTTCGATATCAACTGCCGAAGCCCTTACAGTACAGTTTTTGCTTTCGACTTGGAAAAGTTTGAAGCATGTCGAGATCGGAACTTTAACTGGATATTCTGCTCTTGCTGCAGCCTTTGCCATTGGCAATAAAGGGCAAGTTTGGACTTTTGAAAAAAATGAATTGCATATTGCAGCTGCCCAAAGGGTTTTTGATTTACTGAATTCAATTGATCACCCTGCGGCTGCGCAGATTCATCTTTGTGCTGGGGATGCCCAGCTGGAATTGGTGAAAATCGAAAACCAAGGGCCATTTGATAGTATTTTTATTGATGGCAATAAGGCGGCCTACGGAAATTACTTAGCCTGGGCAGAAAAAAATATTCGTAAAGGTGGACTGATTATTGCGGACAATGTTTTCTTGTCGGGCTCAGTGTATGAGGATGTTGAAAATTCTAAATTTTCTTCAAAACAAATTGATGTTTTAAAAAAATTCAATGAACGACTTGCGAATCCGCAATTTTATAGAAGCTGCTTGATTCCAACCTCTGAAGGCCTTTTCGTCGCAGAAAAATTATTTTAAGTTGTTCAAAAAATTTTCAACCACTGATCTGTACTGGTCAGGATGGTTGCGAATGGCCAACAGATGTCCTGTTTTCGTGAATGTAACAGATTGCCAATTTAAATGTTTTTGATTTTCAAAGCCAAGAATCGTGTCCTGTGGGGGAATCAAAATATCATTTTCACATAACAAAGTAAGGACAGGGAAGTTCCTGGGTAGGGCAGCAAGATGTTTTGGGGTGTCGTGATGGTGCAATGGACTCCAGAAAAAAGAAAAAAATGGATTTAATAGTTTAGTCATTAGCCAACTGTGTTTTTTATTCCAATGCAAAAGATTTTCACCAGACTTCACCATGCGAAAAGACGGTCCACTATCACAAATCAGCGCTTTGATGTCGTAGCAGTTCCTGCGCACGATGGCTTCAATGGACGAGGCACAGGGGTTCGAAAAAGAAAAAATAATTTTTTCATCTTGAATTGAATTTAAATTTTTTTCGATTTCCTCGGTGTAAATATGCTTTACCCCAAAACTGAGATCTGAGGTGAAGGGCGCGGATAGGGCCTCTTGCATTGTTGGCAGTTGAAATCCATAGGCATCATAGCCCAATTGATTGACCAATTGGATTTGTTTTCTTAAAGCCGCAGGGCTGCCTTCGAAAAAGTGAACAAAAAAAATAATTTCTTTATGTTTTTTGTTCTGACTTTTAAAAAAACGCCCGTTGAGCTTTTCAGTCATTTCTAATTAATGCTTGTTGTGCGCATTCTGCGTGGGCCAAAGTTCTGTCCAATGTGTCTGGTTTGAATCAGCGGTTTGAACTTCTGTCAGTGCAGACTCTTTCACAATGACTTTTTCTAACGCTGTTTCAGATAAAACTTTACCACAGGCCTCAATCACAGCTTCGCTATCGATGGATTGGTAATGATAAATTTCAGAAGGACGACCACATTTCGAATGATGTCTGACGGCGCAGCTTTCCTGGCGAACTCCAATGATAGATCCTAAATTGTCCAGAAGACCTGGTTCACCATCATGGACACTGACAATGGGAATTCGTCGGCCAGCCACAGTGACCAAGTCACCTGATGTCACTTCATCCGATCTGCGCAGATACAAGTGGTTATTAATATCCAATTGGCTACGTAAATATTGATAATCATTTTCGTGGGCCAAATTTCCACACAGTAAATCTGTTGATGTCACAACGATAACGTTGGCGTAGATCCCACGGCCAAGCAAAGTATCGGATGCTTTTAAAGCCTCTGTGGTCATTGATCCCATGGCAAAAATATTCACCACGTTGTCACCGGGTTCGTATCCGGCGTAACCGCGGTAATCGACAAGATAGTAAGCGCCGGCAAGGACTTCTTTTTGAATAACAGCTAAAATAGAGGCTTCGTCATTGGCAGAAATTTCTTCTTCGTTCAATGCTCCTGCCACTGGAAATTCTGCCCGCGACAATTTTTGATTTGAATCCAAATTGGATTTGAACCGGGCTTGGCGTTTCAGATGTGTCATCATGTCTTTTTGCTCGATACCGCGGGTAACTCCGCGGATCAGAACGCCATTTCTTCCCACATTATCATTCATCACATGACGTTTTAAGGCGTCACAAAAAATCCAATCCAGCTCGATGGCAAAGAAGGGTTCCCAGGTGATTTGATTTGGAATTTGAAAATCAGACTTCCAACCATGCTGGGCGCCTTCAGGTGACAACGTCACACCGGATGGAGTTCCAACACAAATGAAACTGGATTTCCAGTAAAGATTGTAAAAATACTGATCCATTGCACGCTTAATAAAGAAATCATAAACAGTCATCAGTGGTATAATCGGAATGCCCAAGGTGTCACGCATGCGTCCAAAGGATCCAACACAGCTCATGACATTGCCTTCAGCAATTTCAAATCGTAAGAAGCGATCTGAAACGTCTTCGCCGGGAACAAGGTCTGGAAGTTTATTGTCTTTCACTCCATATTCAGCTTCTAGATCCGTGACAACAGGTGCTCCAAAAATTTTACCATCCATTGCGGGATTTAAGTTCGTACTGGTTCCCACATCTGGCGCCATGGAAATAAATAATTCCCCAGGCAACTTCCAAGGTTTTTCGGTGGCCGTCAGGGCTTTTTGGCCTTGGGCTAATTTTTTTTCATCCAGCGAAGTATTTGAAATACGAGTCAACTTCGCCGTTAACTGACCCAGCATCCACTGCGTGTGGGGATAGCTTGTCATTTTGGTGTTGATATCCAAACTGCTCGGGATCTCACCAAATTGAGTCAATTTTTCTAAAAAGAATTTTTGATTTTTAGTCTTCAGTTGATGCTGAGCTTTTATTTCGCTCCAAAGTTGTTCGCCGCGAGATTTTAAATACTGAGCTTCTGGAGTGTTTGAAGCAAATCTTTCAAAGAGCTGATCCCCTTTGATTCCTTGCTTTGCTTTCAATTCCATCACTTCTTCTTCAGAGGGAAGTGACGAGTGATTGCCGGGTTGAGCGGCTGAACGAAGCCCCCAGCCTTTTAAAGTATGGGCAATGACAATGGTCGGTTTACGCTGAGACAATTTGGATTTTTCGTACGCCGCAGCTAGTGCTAAAATATCATGGCCACCGAAATCACGAAGGGCATCGAAAAGTTCTTGATCGGTGACAGATTCAAAAAACTTTTTCATATCTGGATGTTCTTTAACGATGCCTTTTTTGAGGGCCTTCATGTCATGGACAAGAAGTAAGGCTTGCAGTTCGTAATCTTCTAGATCTGTTTCAATGAATTTTTTAAAAGTATCGCCACCTGGTTTTTTAAAAAGAGCTTCACGTTTAGATCCGTGACGAACTTGAATCACTTCCCAGCCATTGGCGGCCATGGTTCTTTCGATGCGATCGGCATCGGTTCCACCCATGATTTTTTTATTTGAAATACGATGTCCATCAAGGGATTGGCGATTGTAATCCACAATCCAAGTTAAGTTGCCAATTTCCCGTTCAGCAAAATCAGGAACAGCTTCGTACATGGACCCTTCGCGAAATTCTGAATCCCCCGTCAGGGCCCAGAAGTGGGCATCTGGAACTTCATAGCCGTGCTCTCGGGCATAACGATAGGCTAAAGCCATGTAGCCTGCCTGAACTGGCGGAATGCCCACTGTGCCAGAGGGAAAGAAGTTGTGATGATCAGAATCATAAGTTGAATGGTAGGATTGAAAAACAGGCTCGCCATTTTGTGAGTATTTGCGAAGTCCCATCATTGCTGTATTGGCTTGATCCAATGTCAGTTTTGACAAATCGGAGTTCAAAAACAAATCGAGCAAGTAATTGTAAGAGTGATCAGTTGGCGAAGCATGGGGTTTGTTGGCCACATGATCAAATCCAGTTTTCACAATCAAATGCAAAGCGCCCATGATGTGCAAAGCACTGGCCGAAGCCGCAGGATGTCCGCCAACTTTAGGGTCGCCCTTTTCTTTGTCAGAGCGGTGATTGGCTTGAAAGATCATTTGGGTTGCAAGATAGTGGGCGCGACGGGCAATGGATTCGAGCACATTTCTGTCAATGGTTTTACTCACGGGTGGTCTCCTGGAAAATTTTATTTGTACCCTAATTCGAGTTAGGACTCTAGCACAAAATCCCAGCGGATTTTGACTGTTCCGTCAGCGTCAACAATACCCCGAGGAGGGTTTGGAAATGGAGCCGCAGAGCGAAAAGCCTCAATAGCAGCATCATCTAAATCATTCACTCCTGAATCACTTAAAACTTGTACTTTAACAAGCTGACCCATGGTGTTTAAGGTGATCAACAGTTTCGTGACCTTATCAACATCAGAGGCAATTGTTCGGCCCTGGCGAAACATTTTCGAGAGTTTGTCGCGAACTTTCGGCTCCCAGTGTTGGCTCAGCTGACGTCGAATGCGATTGAAATAGGTGTAGTACTTAAACTCTTTAGTGTTTAAAAGAGTTTCAATTCCTTGATCCACATTTTTTAAATAATCTTGGGTTTGACTGGTGTCGCCGCCTTGGGTAACTGCCTGGGGTTTTTCGCGGTCTTCGTAATTTTTGCCAATTTCAGAAAGCTGTTTAGACTTGAATTGATCATTCAAATCCGACAAGGGATTGAAGGCTTTCTTTTGCTTGTCTTGAGAGGTCGAGGCCTGTTTTTGATTCGCCTTTTCACCAGGTTTTTGTTTTTGCTTTAAATTTTTGAACTCACCTTTATGGGCGGCAACGGTCTCTTTTAAAACCTTTTGATTGTGTTGGCCAAGATATTTTGTATTTTCGGGAGTTTCATCGTTCAAAGGCTTTTCGTTCTGTTCGACGACTTGCTGAGCAGGCATTTCAGTTTGTTTTTTTATTTTTTTAACTTGAGAGCTGTCGACAATGTCGATTTGAACTTGTTGGGGGG
>DGYJ01000092.1:35710-58054 GCA_002396665.1 Bdellovibrionaceae bacterium UBA5009 | reverse complement strand
GGGGGGATCGACTTTTGGTATTTTGAGCTCAATAAAATCCCGACAAACATCAAGTGTGCAAGTATCGAGAGAGCTAAAAATTTTAAAAGTCTTTGGTTGCGCATGAATCCCTCGAGATTCTTATCGGTTAAGACACATTAAAATTAACAAAAGGTCAGAAATATTTTTTAAAGACCTAGGTCCAGGTTTTCTGAAATTGACTCGGTTCGTTCAGGGGGTCAGAATAAAGGGATGAAGATTCAAGCTTGGTCCGTTACAGATAAAGGCCTGCGACGTGACTCAAATCAAGATTCAAGTTCTATCAATTCTGAAGTCGGACTTTTTGTTGTGGCTGATGGAATGGGTGGCCATTCCGGTGGGGAAGTGGCTTCGGCGCTTGCTGTGCAAGTGAGCGAAGAAATTGTATCTGATCCTGAAGCGCTTGAACGAGCTCCACAAGAAGTTCTACACAAGGTTTACGAAGAGGCCTCAAGAAGAATCTACGACAAAGCTGCCAATGAAAATCCAGAACTTGCTGGCATGGGCACCACCATGGTTATGTGTTATATTCGCAAAAAGCACATCTACATAGCCAATGTAGGCGATTCAAGATGCTATCTGTTTAAAAAACCAGATTTGTGGCAACTGACAGAAGATCACTCATTGATTAACGAACAAATTCGCGCTGGCGTATTAACGGAAGACACTGCTAAAAATTTAGTTGGAAGAAATGTGATCACTCGCAGTGTCGGATACGAACGCGATGTTTCGCCTGATGTGATCGAGCGCGAAATATTTCCGGGCGAGATGTATATTCTGTGTTCCGATGGACTTTCGGGCCTTGTTCCTGACGATAAAATTGCCTACTTACTGAACCATAATCCACCAGAAAAGGTGGCCCAAGTTTGTGTACAACAGGCTTTGGCCAATGGCGGAGATGACAACGTCACTGTTGTTGTCATCTACTTTCCGGCCACAAATTAAGGGATCCCGTGGAAAAGAAAACGCTGACATTTTTAATTATTCGTCATGACTCGGGGACCACAAGAAAAATTTCAGTTTCAGCTCAGCATCTTAAAATTATTTTATTTGCACTTAGCTTTGTTATTTTTGTTTTTGTTGCCGGGTTCATTGATTATTTTGGTTTGCTATTGCAATCCAATGAAAACAAAAAGCTTAAAATTGAAAACGCCCAGTTGATCAAGCAGTTTCAGTTGGTCGAAAGCAAAGTCAGTTCCCTTGAAAGCAGTCTTGAGCGTGTGAAAAGTTTCACGACGAAATTGAAATTAATCACAAATGTCGAGGCCGAAGATCGCGTGTTGAAATTGACGATGGGGACAAAGCCAGCTCCTGGTCAAAAAATTGAAGAGTATGAACCCATGGAACAAAGAGCTTCCAATAATACAATGGCAGCCCAGGACCAAGCTTTTCAGCAGCAGCAATTTGTGAATGAAAATAAAGGTGAAGTTTCTGTTGAAAAGTCAGACCGTGATTATGCGTCCCTTGTGGTTCGTATTGATAAAGCTGTGAAAGAAACTCAACTGAAAGAACAAAGTGTCATTGAGCTTTGGGAAAGCCTGTCTGAACGACAAAGTTTGTTGAACGCAACTCCGAATATAAAGCCTGCCCGCGGTTGGCTGACTTCAGGTTTTGGTTATCGCTTAAATCCGTTCACAGGAAAAAATGCCATGCATGCAGGTCTTGATATTGCCGCAGCTCCGGGTTCGCCAGTGTATGCGCCAGCAGATGGTGTCGTCATCTTTGCTTCCTATGATGAAAGCTATGGAAAGTTAGTCAGCATAGACCACGGTTACGGCGTGACGACTCGTTACGGGCATAACTCTCAAATTTATGTCCATGTCGGGCAAAAGGTGTCTAAGTGGGATGTGATTTCTGCCGTCGGTAATACGGGCCGTTCGACAGGTCCCCATTTGCATTACGAAGTTCGAATCAATGGGACCCCAGTGGATCCCATCAACTTTATTTTGGATGAATAAAACTTAGTCGATAATATCAACCATTGTGTCAGCACACTGAAGATCTTTGGCGCGTTTCTTTAATAGATTCGCGCTGTCCTGCATGCTTTTTTGTGAACCCGAAGATCCTCGTGAAGACATTTTTTGTCGGAACTGTTCCAGTGTGGATTTTTTAGTATCATTAAATGTTGTTGAACCACGGCAAATTTGGATAATTTTGCTGTTTGTGTCGCTGACAACAGGGTCAATCATATCACACATAAACTGCGCAGATCCCAAGTAGTCCTTGGCTTCATTAAATTTAACAACTCCAAGACGCAATTGCTGGCATGCAATTTCTTGTTTACGACTTCCTTTGGGAAGATTTTTTAAATTGATATTAGAAAGATTAACTTCAGTGACCATGTCATTCCAAACTTGCGGGTTCAACATGACAGACATGCCGACATCAACGCTTCCCATACCCATCATCGCGGCACCTGATGTTCCGCCTGTTGTAGTTAATTCACCGGCCCCTTTTTGCAGTAAGCGCAAGAAGTGGATGAATTGAGAAATCGAATTTTGGTGCATATCAATATTGTTTTGCAACCAAGCCTCAACCGGAGATTTTGAAAGCATACCAGCTGTGCGATTGAACAGAGTATTTTTTAAGTCGTTCGCTCGTTGAGCAAGTTCAGTTCTAACGAAAACGGCGTCACTTCGAGACATTTCACGCAATACTTTTGTGACTGTGCTTACAGTTTTGCGTTCACTACGAAGTTTATTGTACTCGCGATTCCAAGTTTTATAGTCAGGGTTGACAGAAAGAATTTGATCAATCTCGACACGCTCAGAATTGATTGATTTGCTTAAGAAGTTAATAGTGTCACCAATACGTTTTGCCCATGTTTTAACTTCTTGGGCACACATTGTTGTGGCGCGATCAACTTGAGTGATATCAGTGCCGTTAATTACAACATCAGCAAGGGCAGATACACGATTTCTAGATTTTGTGTAGGCCATATAAAGTTCTTCACCCTCTTGAACAAGAGGTGATTGTGCTGTTGTTGTGACCGAGTCCGTTGTTGTTGTGTTTGAAGCTCCAGGCAAATTTGGTAATCCATTTGTTAAAGAATCAAAACCAGTAAAGCCACCTCCGCCTTCGTTCGATTCAAGGGCTGTCATTGTGTATTCGATATTTCTGACAACGCTGGCAGGAAAGGTTTCAGCATCTCGCGAGTTTTGAACTAAATTTTTACCGGCAAAACAAATACGCTCGTTGTCGTTGCCAAGAGATTGCAATTTAGAATTAATAAAATTCAAATTTACGCGATCTTGGGCAATACGTATTTCAAGTTCGCCAAGGGCTTTTTCCATATCGTATTTGTAGCGCATTCCTTGAAGCAATGAGCTGCTCACAGATTGGTAGCGTTGACGATATTTGTTTGTCGAAGCATTTAATGTATTTTTGATTTCATCAAGATTGTCTTCTTCTTTGTAGCGGATGAAATTAATTTTTTGGTAGACCTTCATAAATTGACAAGTATTTTGTAAAATCGCTTTGCGAATCTCTGGATTCGAAATATCCACAGTATTGCTTTTGATAAACTGGGCCGTCTGCGAAATGGCAGAGGGGATCATTGTTGCACCCATTAAGGCCAATTTTGTAGCAGCACCAGCGGCAGGATTTGCAGCTGCGATAACAAGAGCCACCGGGGCAAGGCTATTCAAAATTTCATTGAATGCTAAAAGAGTTTTTCCTGTCGTTGCTTTACCACACTGATTGTTCATGATGGGGTTACTAGATAAAGTAACTGAAATATTATTTACTGCTCCGATCGCCGTTTGCATCATGCTTTCAAGCTCTTGGCTGCTGGTATTTTGCAAAATATCAGGATTAGCCTGGATCGCGCGAAGGGCGGTGATGGATTGTCGAATAGAATCAGCGTTGCTTTGAACAGTTTGGTAATATTGATTTTGTTGATTTTGATTTACGCCAGCACAGGCTGGTGTAATTCGCATTGCAGCACCCATGGCGTCCAAGGCGCGAAAAATAGATTCGTAGGGATTTGTTTCAAAAAGTGGGCAAGCAAATTCTGTTGGTACTTGTGTATTGCCGTAGCCACCAAAGTTATCACCAAAAATTCCGCCGCCAGTGCCTATTGTTGATCCTGGAAAGCTTGATCCTGGAAATGTCGATCCAGGGAAAGAACCTGTGCCCGGTAGCGTGGGGAGTGAAGGCAGCGAAGGTAGATTTGGCAAATCATTTCCAGTGCCTGTGGCAGGGGGCAAAAATGGACTGTTCGAAGTTGATCCACCAGGGGGATTTGTAACTAGGATTGGAAATAAGCCTTCGTCAAGATTGGCATATCTTTGCTTCTTTGAAGGAGCTGGCTTCTCGGCAACAATATTGGCAAAAGAAAATTGCGGGATTGCAAGTTGTGTTGCCAAATAAATTGAGCACAAAATAAGTCGAGATTGTATTATCGAATTTCGCTTCATGGCCACACCTCTTTTGTTGGCTAAATACCAGCCTGCTTTATATTTGATCTAGCAAAAAGAGTCCAGTGTCCAAGGTTTGGTGTGCAAACTCTACACTGTCGAAAACCACAGCTGCCGACAAATCTTGTTACAATCCTGTCATTTTTTCCCTATTCAAAATGAGACCACAGCATAAGAATCAATAGATGGGATATGGTATCCTCTAGGGCCAAAGGGACTTGGCAAGGTTTTTGGATACTTATTGAAGAGTATGATGAAGCAAACAAACTGTCTTATTTTGATAATTCTTACTTCGGTAACCACAATGGCTGGCGTGGGTGGTGATTTTGCACCTTCTCGCATTTTAAGCCCTTGGCGTGGTTTAGCTTCTGTTTCTAAAGCTAAAAAGAAATTCACAACTTCATCTTCAAAAGCAAAAAAGTCAGTGCAAAAATTAAATGCTAAAAACATGAAACCTGTTATTTTTCCAGAAAAAGTTCAAGACAATGCACCTACTTACTCTGATTATGTTCGTGTTGTTCCCAGTGATATACAAAGCTCACAGAATCCTGTTTATGTCGTGACCAAATTTGGTGATCAGGCTTTGCAAAACTTTTTAAATTCTCCACAGGTTCAGTCCAGCTCGGTAGGTCGTACGGCAAGCACTGTGCAAAATGCAATGAAGGCCGATGTTAGTTTGGGCGGAACAAAGTCCCCAGAAAATCCACAAGGTGTGGATCATAAACTTTCATTGCAATATATGGCTTTGCAAGCCCAGACCCGTGTAAAGTACAGCGGTTGGACAACAGCGACTTTTAATCACGATGCAAAAGCTCGTCAGTCTGACATTGAAATTTCTGAAAAGATTTTTAAAAATAAAGATCTTGTCTTAAGCCAATCTAAAAATGAAACAGAAGTTCGTAATTCTGTTGGTGTTCGCTGGAGCTGGTAGTTATTTCGGCAAGTACTTTCCGATATCTTTTCTAAAAATCAAACCCTCGCTTAAATATTTTTTCACTGAAGCATACGCGTTGGTAAGAGCTTCATCCGTCGTCTTTCCTAGGCCGATACAATTCAAGACCCGTCCACCGTCAGTGATAAATCCTTCAGATGTTTTTTTAGTTCCAGCGTGCAAGACATAACTTGTGTATTGTTTCGATGTGGATGATATTTGCTTTTGCCCAGCCACAACCGAATCAATTGCTGTGTCATCAGATTCTTGAGCAAGATGTCCTGAAAGAATTAATCCTTTTTGTGGTTGTTCTGGATAACCTTGGGCTGCAAGCACCACACAAGCTGCGCTTTCATCATGGAATCGAAGTGGGGGCAGTCGGCCCTGTGAAACTTGATGAAAAAAATCGACGGTGTCACTGGCAATGAGTGGCAAAATAACCTGAGTCTCTGGATCTCCAAATCTGACATTGTATTCTAAAACTGAAGGCCCTTCCGGGGTGACCATGATTCCGATAAAAATTATTCCTCTGTAGGTCCAATTATTTTTTTGAATTTGCTTTAAGGTTGGTAAAACAATTTTACTTTCAATTTCATTTCTTAAAGAAGAATCAATTTGTAATGGGGCCACTGTTCCCATCCCGCCTGTATTTGGACCTTTGTTGTCATCCAACAGTCGCTTGTGATCCTGGGCAAGGGGCAAAGTGATATGATGTTCCCCATTGGTGACAACAAGGTAACTGAGCTCCCACCCGGGGCTGAATTGTTCAAGCAATGCTGATGCGCCGGCTGTTCCTAAAATCTTTTTTTCAAAAATCGCGGCCGCACTGTCGATCAGTTCGTGTTCATTTTTGCAAATAAATACACCTTTGCCTGCACAAAGGCCGTCAGCCTTTAATACATAGGGTGGGGTAAACAGATGTAAACTTTTTTTCACTTGCTGCACACTATTCACAACCACAGAGTAAGCGGTAGGAATGTTGGCTTCATTCATAAAATTTTTTGAAAGAATTTTGCTGCCTTCAAGTTGCGCAGCATTTTTATCTGGTCCAACAGCAGGGATTCCATTTTTACGCAAATCATCGGCAAGGCCAAAAACAAGAGGGTCCTCTGGGCCAATAAAAACAAAATTTATGTTTTCACTTTTACAAAAGTGGATAATTTGCTCTGTTTTTTTCCAATCCAATGTGATGGGCTGTGCATCAGGCAAAAAACCTTCGCGACCAGGTGCTGCAAATATTTTTTGTACCGAAGCAGATAAACGAAAGGATTTGATCAGGGCATGTTCGCGGGCACCAGAGCCAATGACTAGAATGTTCATACACACCACCTTCTTGCTTTTCTTTTTAAGTCATTCTACTGTCCTAATCTATGGAAAAAATATTTTTTATTTCAGGACAAAGAACTCCATTTGGAGCCTTCGGGGGCGGTCTTAAGGACCTATCAGCAACAGAACTTGGTGTGCGCTGCACAGAGGCCACTTTAAAACAAGCTGGCATCACAGGCGACCATGTGGACCAAGTTATTTTTGGCAATGTGGTGCAGTCGGGGGCCGATGCCGCCTACTTGGCAAGACATATTGGCCTGCGCACAGGAGTACCCGTTGCCACTGGGGCCTACATCGTCAATCGGCTTTGTGGCAGTGGATTTCAGTCCTGGGTGAATGCGGCGCAAATGATGCTGACGGGTGAAGCTGGATTGGTTTTAGCCGGAGGGGTCGAGCAGATGTCGCAAATTCCCTATGTGGCCCGTGGAGCACGTTTTGGATATCGAATGGGAAATTTCGAACTTGAAGATTCAATGACCGCAGCTTTAACAGACGCCTACGCTAAAATACCAATGGCTATCACCGCAGAAAATTTAGGTGAAAAGTATGGGATTACCCGTGACGAGTGCGACGAATTCGCCATCGAATCACAAAAAAGATATGCCGAAGCCTTTAAGAAAGGTTTTTTCAAATCTGAAATTTCACCAATAGTTGTTGAAGGCAAAAAAGGTGCTGTCACTTTTGAAAATGACGAACACCCTAAACCAGAATCCACTTTGGAAAAATTAAAAGGATTAAAAGCTCTTTTTAAAAAAGATGGACTTGTGACTGCAGCAACGGCATCTGGAATTGTGGATGGGGCCGGTTGTTCTTTACTGGCAACGGAATCAAAAGCCAAGCAGTTGGGCTTAAAACCAATGGCTCGAATTGTGTCTTGGGCTGTTGTGGGTTGCGATCCAAAAATTATGGGTATTGGCCCAGCACCAGCAGCCTTGATGGCGTTGCAAAAAGCGGGATTGAAATTGGATCAGATGGATCTTGTGGAAGTGAACGAAGCTTTTGCAGCTCAATTTTTATCAGTGAAAAAAGAATTGGGTCTTGATCTTGCGCGCACTAATGTGAATGGTGGGGCCATCGCTGTGGGACATCCACTGGGAGCTTCTGGAACACGTATTATGAATCACTTAGTGTACGAGCTTCACCGTCGTGGCGGGAAATATGCCTTAGGTTCGGCTTGCATCGGTGGCGGTCAAGGGATCGCTGTGATTATCGAGAAAGTTTAAAAAAAGAGCACATTTTAAAATGCGCTCTTTTGGAATGATATAAATTTTGGAAATTATTTAGAGATAAAAATTCCGCTTGCACCCAAGAATGAATCATCCAAAGATTTTAGTGGTTGCCCTTGGATTGATTCGCCAGCAACACAATTCAAGCTCCAGCTATTTCCGTCTGCATCTTTTAGATCGACATATCTTGCAGCTGCATAAGCAGTATCGCATCGGATAAGTGTTGGCGACATATCAGGATCATCTTGTTGGTATTCGCAGTTTACGCCAGATTTATTAATTTTTGAGGTTATATTAATGACCTCAAGTTGAAGATTATTATTCAATATCCAGTTTTCTTCAAATCGAGTTAAACCGCCGCGATCTTCCGTTGTTGTACTTGTTAATGTGAAAAGTTTTTTTAATGAATGTCTACTGGACCAGACGGATAGATAACATGTAGTTTCTGTGTTTTTTGCAGTGAGTGTTTTTGTATCATTAGCATCCAGATTTTCAATATTTCCGTTATGCTCGCTGTAATCATAGGCAGAAAAATTTGTAGTAATGGCGAGGCCTTTGCTAATTACGACAGATTTCATTTGTTGTTTTGCAAATGCAGAATCGAAATGTGCAGTGCAAATTGCGAATGCAGATAAAACGAATAGATTCATTTTCTTCATTTAAACCTCCGGGGTTCAGTTGTTGAATAGGTGAGGTTCTAACACAGTTCACAGATTTTTAAGTATTAATATTTGGTTAAGAATGTAAGACTATGAAATCACTTAATTTTTGTACGCCAAATCGAATTTTTAGTACTTTTCTTTTTTTATCAAATCTTCGGCTTCAGAAAATTTTTCTGGGGCCACATACAGGCGATCGATAATACGAGCGCCTTCGTATTTTTGAAAAATTTCCGTTGAATCATAAATAGGACTAGGCTTGACCCAAGGGTCATACTGATCAACAACATAAATGGCCAGGGCTTTGTCCTCTGGAGATCCCGAGTGGTACTTTGAAAGTCGCGCCTTTGAAGAGGCCCAAATGACATCAATGCCTGCTTTTTCTAAAGTTGTTTTTATTTTTTGTGGACGAGGACTGTCGGAAGTATTGTGCATTTCCAATAAAACTTTGAAAGGTTTTCTTTGTGAAATTCTTTCGGCCCAAATATTTTTTTGGGTCGCCAGATGCTCGTAAAGTTTATAATCATTGTAATATGTGTATTGTTCAGAGCTCGCGGGAATAAAAAATTGGCATTCTTTAGACGAGAAATACCGATTTAACATTTCCTCAAAAATAATACTTTTGTGATGGAAGTAAACCATCAAGAACATGTGATGACGTGAAATCAAAAAATCATCGAAGGAATAAAGACCGCGGCGGTTCAAGGCCAGGTAAACTTTTTCTTCGACCCGATGAAAAGTAAGATTTTGAATCAACCATTCGGTGTCAATTTTACCGTAGTTTGTTCCGCAAAAATAAGAATCCCGCTCAAGGTAATCCATGCGATCAGCATCAAGTTCAGAGCTGACGATTTGGCTCAAGATAGGTCTGAAATCAAATCCAGAATCCATAAAGAAGTCGTCGTGGCAGGGAAGAGTTTTATCAATCAAGCAAGCCACATGGTAAGGAGAAATGTCTTGAAACTGACCCTTGATGATTTCGGAAATTGAAGATTCTGTTACAAATTTGATGGTGTAGTCTTCATGATTCGATTGTCGATTTAGATCATGCAAGGGTTTTTCATTTGCTTTTAGACCTGCAGGATGAAAGCCAGATTTGTAAGCGCCGACGGCAAGATCTTTAAGCGGGGGCATCACTTGTTCTGTGGTGTGGCTTAAGGGACCATGGCCAACATCGTGAAGCAGTGAAGCCAGGCGAACAGTTTGGCGCAAACGCTGGCGGATACTTGTTTTTGAAAATGGATAGACTCGGAAGATGGAATCAAAAATAAGACCTGTCAAATGGCTTACGCCCAGGGAGTGTAGATATCTGTTGTGTGTAGCCCCTGGAAAACTGAACTCTGCAAAACCAAGCTGTTTGATCGCTCTTAAGCGTTGAAATTCGCGGCTGTCTAAAATGCTGACTTCCGCATCAGAGAAATACAAAGAACCATGTATGGGATCGCGAATTTCCATTCCCTAGAACTCTAATATTCTTGGGTTAAAATCAACTGAATTCGGGAAATTGCTTAACCAAAGGACTAAACCATACCCAATTCTTCACAAAACCGTTTAAATTCTCTTTCGTTTTGCCAGAGACGCGGTGAATGGATGCATATTAAACTACTCGCGAGTAGTTTAATATGCATGTTAAATTACTAATGTGCTTATTTTCCTATGCGATTGCAAAAGGGGGAAAAGGCAAGATTGTGTTGTCGGGTGAGTGTGGAAAATTCAAAAATTTATGTTTAACGTACAGAATGTTTTGATTTGGGGATAGCTGTTTTTAGCCTCTGTCTACGTACTTCTTCGATATATCTTTGATGATCAACTCTATTTAGGCAGTCTCGCACAGCAGTGCATTCAGATTTTAACCTTTGCCAATTCTTTGTAGTGAGCCCAGATTTTCTAGGAAATAAAATTGAGAACTTATATGGATAAAAGGTTGTATCTAAATCAAATCGAGTAAATCCAGTAAGCATACCGCTAGCATTATGGTTTGGTAAATTGACTCTAACCCACGCATGTGCTTGACCATCAAGTATGCCGACCTCAATCTGGGAGCTAAAGTCTGTTTGTTCTAGTGCCATACCCTTAGACAGGTAAAACCTACTAACCTGCATTAAGCTCCATTGTAAAAGTGCAGCTCTATCTCGGCAGACCCCAACTGATTTTTTTCTATCTACAAGATTAAGTAATCTGTTGGGTGTGAGAAAATTTATGCTTGCCTTCTCATCATAATCTCCTTGATTTGCTAGAACTAGCTCATAGACTAACTTAATTCGCTCGATAGGATTTGGAATTTTTTTAATTCTCTCGAGTTCTCTTCGATATGTATTTTGACGATGAGTTCCGCCCAATTTTGAAAATGCAGCAAACATTTGGCCACCAAATACAGGAAAAGCAATCTTAGTATAAGAAGTTAATATTTTGGTACTTACAGTTGGTTCTATATATATGTTAGGGGCTTGTAGCTCCTGGCATGCTTCATATATAGACATCGATTGCTCACCAGGTGTACTGTTCATTTTTTTAATCGTCAAAAAGAATGGCAAAGTATGATCAAAACATTTATTACTATATGCAGCCTGACAGAAACTGAATGCAAAGAAGAATATAATAGCTTCCCGTTTAAGCAATAAAGAAAACATTAATAAGCATTTTGAAAAATTGCTGAATACAAGCCGAGGTTTTTTACACTGCATAATTATTCATCGGATATATAAAGATTACCTTTATTTATCCAGAATTTTTCGTGTATAGCAGTTATTCTGTTTACCCTAATGCTAGATAAGTTAGCGATTTTATCGATTTTCCAAGACCTTCGTCCTTAAAATCAGCAATTTAACGGCTCTTTGGTCCAGATTTTCTCATTATGACTCAAGTATTTTCAGGGTGTACCGAACTGATACATAAGTAAAAGCACCCATGGAGTTCATAAAGAACTTCTCGGTCTCAATGGATGAGACTGCGCAATCTTCACGGAGGAGGAATTATGGGGTTACGTATTAACACGAACACGGCTTCGTTAAATGCCCAGAAAGTATTATGGGGAACGAAGATCGGTCTTGATAAGAGCATGGAAAAGCTCGCATCAGGTTACCGAATCAATAGAGCAGGCGATGATGCCGCCGGGCTCGCGATCTCTGAGAACTTAAAAGCTCAGATTCGTGGCTTAAGACAAGCGAACAGAAATGCCAATGACGGTATTTCACTTGTGCAAATCGCAGAGGGAAGTTTGAACGAAGTTTCAAACATGGCGATCAGACTACGTGAATTAGCTGTGCAAGCCGCTTCTGATACCATTGGGGACACTGAAAGAAAGTTCCTAGATGTTGAGTATCAACAGCTGAAGTCAGAGGTTCAACGTGTGACAGAGTCCACAAATTTCAATGGATATGATCTATTGAATGGAACTGGTGGAGTCATTGATATTCAAGTGGGAGTGAATAATGATCCGTTTAAAGATCGTATTTCATTCAATGCGGGTGCAGCTAATGCCACACTTGAAGCGTTGGGACTAGTTTCTGAAAGCGTTGGCACAAAAGAAGGTGCGCAAAATAGTTTGTCGGTGATTGATGATGCGATGATTTCTGTGAATGCAATTCGCGCCAATTTCGGGGCCATGCAAAACAGATTGCAATCGACTTCGAACAACTTGCTTGTGTACGACGAAAATATGTCAGCTGCGAATTCTCGAATTCGTGATGCCGATGTCGCTGCAGAAAGCACAGAACTAACTCGCACAAATATTTTGATGCAAGCTGGAACTGCTGTTTTAGGCCAGGCCAACCAAGTGAATCAGTTAGCGCTTAAACTTTTAGGCTAATTGAATATTATTCAAAAATTGTATATCCTTGCATGAGTGGGGGCCATTGATGGTCCTCGCTCAAAAAGGGAAGTGCTGTGGATTTAAGAAAAACTCTGACTTTGTCTAGCCAGGTGCTGACAGAAAATTCGATTGATCATGCCCTGATCGGTGGCTTTTCTTTGGCCTATTATGGAACGGCAAGGGCAACACAAGATATTGATTTTTTAGCCGACGGTTTAAAAAAAACGAATATCAAATCTTGCTTGATGAATGCAGGTTTTCAGTTGGACTTTGAAAGTGCAGAAGTGCTGCAATTTTCTGGTCCTGGTTTTTTAGATATAATTCTGGCAAATCGGCCGTTGAGTCAGTTGATGCTGAAAGAGGCCGTATTGATGAGTGGCTTTCCTGTGAAGGTGTTAAGAGCAGAAGATATTATTGGTTTGAAGATCCAAGCCTATTCAAACGATTCAAGTAGAAAGTTGCAGGATATGGCTGACATACAGTCATTGATTCGAACGCAAAAAAGTTTGGATCACAAAAGGGTTAAGTCCTATGCGGACCTGTTCAATTGCTGGCCCGAAATTGAGGCTTTGTTGAAATGAGAAATTTTAATCTTGATGAGTACTTTCAATTTTTAGAGCAGTTCTGGAAAATGTTTCCCCAGGCTGTGAAGCCCCGTCAAAAAATTATTATTCATAACGCTCAAATTTAGAAACTTGCAAATTGAATTCAATTACTTTTGCAGCAAATGACTGCGAATCAGGTGTTCAAGAAAATCTTGTGCAGTTGAAACCATTTCTGTCATTTCTTCAAGGCGATCCATATTCAGATCAATATCTTTTCCATTGTTCGAGTTGCTTTTGACTTTGTCGCAGGCTTCTTTGATTCGATTGAGCATGAGGCGCTCTCGGTTTTTAAGAACTTCGACGATCACTGAAATTTGATCTGGGTTGGACTCTAATAAAATTTTTCTTCTTAGTCCTGGGCCCGACACGCGGATAACTTTGTAATCTAAAAGATCTTTAATGGCTAAGCTGACCAAGGCCTTCGAAACGCCGAGTCGTTTTACAAGTGTAGTTGAATCGATCGGTTCCTTGGAAAGATAAATGTAAGCCCAAATTTGACCGTGGATTTTTTTAAATCCCCAGTACTGAATAAACAGTCCAACAAGTTTTGTGAGTTCTTTTATTTCAGGTGTGTTTCGCTGAGGCATACTTGTATTAATACTCTAAAATGATGGATTGAAAAGAGTTTTTGTTAAGATACAGGCAAATCAGAATCGGCGGGCAGGTATTCTTTGCCGACCTAGGGATTGCGAATGTAGTTAATAAATGCAATCAGTCCAAGAACAGTGGCGATCGAGTAGAATGCAACACTCAAGGCCGGTAGGCCGAAGACAAGTTCCCCGGTCGGGTGGGCCACAATCAATGAACCACTCAGAATGAGGGCGCTCATGATAATTCCCAAAAATAAAAGTTTAAACGAAGACTCGAAAGATTTTGTCAGTTGGGTCAGTCCCGCCAGGCGAAATTTAAAGTCGTGATCGGGGCTATTGATTTTTCGCAGTAAAAAATGAAGTTGTCTTGGTAGTGCATGCAAAAGATTTTTTGATTCCCGGGCGACCTGGGTAAATTCTTGGGCCATCTTTTGCGGATCCAGCTGCATTTTGACAAGTTCCGATGCGAATTCCAAAGAGTACTGTAAGAAATCAAATTCTTTTAAAATGGCGCGACCAAGTCCTTCTATGGCAACGAGGGACTTAAAGTACATCATCAATTCCGAAGGAACTTTTAGCCGGTGCTTGGCTGCAATGGATGCCGAAGTCATTAAAAGCTTACCCATATTGACGTTTTTTAATGTCAAACCAAAATAGGGGGCAATCAATTCGCGCAATTCTTTTGCGAATAGATCCACATTCACTTGGTCAGTAAAGGGTGCAAGATCGACGTATTCATAGGCCAATCTTTCGTAGTCTTCCTTGGCCAGGGCAAAAAGCATATTGGCAATGGCGGATTGGGTTTTAGGATTCAATCGTCCAACCATTCCAAAATCAATCAGGCCAATTTTATTATGGGGCATAATAAAAAAATTCCCGGCGTGCAAATCCCCATGGAAAAGCCCGTCGACGAAAACCATTTTCAGATATATTTTATAACCTTTTTTGACGATTTCATGGGGGTCGACATCTTCTTGCATGAAGGCGTTTGGATTCGTGATGGGGATACCATTCATCATCTCCATGACCAAAATTTTTTCTGAAGTCAGATCAATATAAACTTTTGGAATTTTAATTTGTTCGTCACTGGCGAAATTATTTTGAAAGCGCCGGATGTTGTTGGCTTCAACAACAAAATTTGTTTCAAGCTCGAGACTTTTAAAATATTCTTCGACGATGGTGACGGGACTAAATAATTTTGTTTCAGGAACATATTTTTCTAATAATTCTGCAATAAAAAATAAAACTCCAAGGTCTTCGTTGATGGTTTGTAAAATTCCAGGACGTTGAACTTTCAGGACAACGTCTTCGCCACTGACAAGCTTGGCGCGGTGGACCTGGGCAATGCTTGCAGATCCCAAGGGAACTGGATCAATGCTGGCAAATTTTTTACGACCCTCTTCGCCCAGTTCGGATTTGATCACCTGCTCAATCACATCAAATGGTAGAGGCAGAACCTGGGCGTGCAGTTTTGAAAACTCGATCACATAGTCGTCAGGTACAAGATCGGGCCGTGTGGCCAGAAGCTGACCTAATTTAACAAATGTTGGTCCCAGCTCTTCAAAGGCTAGGCGAACACGTTCGGCCACGGATCTTTGTTCAAGTTCGGATGACGAGCTAAATCGTTCAATCAAGAATTGCCCAAGGCGCGCTTGCTCGGCCAACTTGTAAAGTCCATGTTTTGCAAAGACACCAACAATGGTCTTTAATCGGGATGCATTTTGAATTGTTTTACCTAAAGGGTTTACTCTTAATTGAAATGCCATAATTAAACGTCACCTCGTCCTAACGTTTTTTCTTGTTCGACTTGAATGATTTTTTAAAAAATCCTGATCCGCCACCCGAAGATGTCCTCTTTTTCGGTGTTGCCCCACGGTGACTGGTTTTGATCATGTCAGACCACTTCGGAGCTTTTCCAGTACTTCTTGTGGGTTCGTCGCGATCTTCACGAGTCGAGGAAGTTCTGGCTTTATTTTCGTCTTCATCCCGGCGAAATCTTTCCGAAGAAAAAGTCGTTCGTTGCCCCAGGGGCTTTTCGCGTTGAAAAATTGAACGGGATTCTTTAGCTGGAGGTGACTTTGGTGATTGTGCCGCCGCAATTCCTGGACGAGATTTTTTTATTTTATCGCGTCCACGCTGCGGGCGTCGGTCAGAATCTTTTGCCGAATGGGATTTGTCATTTGAGTATTTTTTATTATCACGGGCCGCTCTTTTTTCATGACTATCACGGCGGCCACGGTGTTGTTTGGATCTTTGCTGCGAATTTTGTTGAGATGAATTTGTGCGGGACTCTGTCCCTGCAATAACAAAATTAATTTGTCCCAAATCATGGTCTGTGGATTCGACGCGAATTTTTAAAACATCACCAATATTGTAACTAAGCCCTGATCGCTCTGAAAAAAGTCTTAACTTTTCTTCATCAAATTCCATTTTTTCTTTGGCCAGATTTTCCATTCTGATCAAGCCATCTAGATCATATTCACGAAGTAAAACAAAAACACCAAAGCGGGCCACGGAACTAATCATGCCCTCAAATTCTTGGCCCACAAATTTTTCCATAAAACGTGCTTTTTTGATGGATTGAACTTGTCTTTCAGCTTTCACAGATCTTTGTTCACAGGCTGAAAGCCATGTGCCTGCAGTCTGCAGATCCTCTTCTGACATCAGTCGATAGCTCGAGTTTGGCATCACTCGGCTTTTAAGTAGGCGATGAACAATTAAATCAGGATAACGACGAATGGGCGAAGTGAAGTGGGTGTAGTTTTCAAATCCCAAACCAAAATGCCCAAGATTGTTCATGCTGTATTTGGCTTGGCTCATGGATCGTAAAGTTAAAATATTTAATACAATGGATTCGGGCTTGCCTTCGAATTCATGCAAGGCCTTTGTCAGTCGTTTTTGTAGTTTCCCAGTTTCAAGACTTGTTCGCCCGCCAAAGCTTTGCATGTATTTTTCAAGAATGCTTAAAGCCTGTTCGTTTGGCGATTCGTGAATACGGTACATGGCCGGGATTTCTTGTGAAGTTAAAAATTCTGCCACGGCCACATTGGCAGCCAGCATCAGCTCTTCAATTAATCTGTGGGCAAACAGTCTTTCCGAGCGAATGACATCTATAGGTACGCCAGAGGCATCGATTTCAAGTTGAGTTTCGGGAATTTCTAAATCCAGACTGCCTTCGCGAAAGCGCTTAGCCATCAGTAATTTGGCCAAGTCGGCACAGCGTAGGATATTGTCTTTGACGTGGTTGAATTTTTCGATTTCTTGTCCGTCGACAATTTCTTGGGCTTCGCCATAGGTGACACGGGCTTTACTTTTCATCACGGCTTCATAAAAATGCGAAGCCACTTTGTCACCTTTGAAATCAAATTGCATTTCAGCGACAAGGCACAGGCGGGGCACGTTGGGTTTTAATGAGCAAAGCTCGTTGCTTAAAATTTCTGGTAGCATGGGAACAACAAAATTTGGAAAGTAAACACTAGTTCCACGTTCAAAGGCTTCTTTATCTAGCAAAGTTCCAGGTTTAACATAGTGACTGACGTCCGCAATGGCTACCCATAATCGAAAGCCTTGCTGATTTGTTTGCACGCAAACAGCATCGTCAAAATCTTTTGCTGTGGCTCCATCAATAGTAATTAAATCCAAATCGCGCAAATCTTTGCGGCCAACAAAATCTTTTTCTTCGGGATTTGTTTTTAGTCCCGCCACTTCAGAGAGCATGGCTTCGGAAAATTTATGGTGGATTTGTTGGGCATACAAAACCCGTGGGATATCATTCAAGGGCTCGGCACTAGATCCAATGACTTCAGTGACTCGACCAGTAAATTCTTTTCCGTCATCGGGATATTTTATAATTTCAGCAGCGACTAGCTGACCTTTTTTTGCACCTTTGGTGTCTTCAGCTTTTATTTTAAGATCCAAACCCCAGGCTTGGCCTTCGTCCTTGATCAGTCCGCCCCCGTTATCCAGTGGGAAAAATTGTCCGACAATATGTTTTGATGATCGCTGAACCACGCGCACGATTTCGCCGCGATAACGGTCATTGCCACGTTCTTTTTCAACGGTGATCAAAACTTTATCGCTTGTCATGATTCCAGTCATCGAGTGTCGAGGGATATACACATCAGGATGCTCGCGATCCTCGGGTATAAAAAATCCAAATCCATCTGGGTGTCGCTTAATTGTGCCGGTGAGCATCTGTTTTTTATTCATCAGTACAGACAGAATGTCTTGGTCAAGGGTGCTGGTCAATTTAAGTCTGTCTATATAATGTATGTTCTGATTAAATTTTGAAGATTCGCTGATGAAATTTTTAAATTAGCAAGAAGTGATGATTTAAATTTTAAGATGCACTGCTTGTGAAACGACAGTGTCTGGACCATGGTCCAGTGTTTTGATTTCAAAATGCGTAAATTTTGTAAGAACTAAACGCGCAGCAACAAAGCAGATATTTGCAGCGCCGCAAAGGCTGCGCCGTAGCAATAAAATGCACTTCAACTGTGGGGTCCATTTTCGTCTTCTTAACTTTGCTGAAAGATGAAAAATGAAAATGCCACGGAATCCTTTGCTGTGGCTGTTTTTACGGACTTTAAAACATAAAAAATTGAGTTTATTTTTTGCGTAATTTTTTTAACAACGCTTTTGTGGCTGATGTTTTAATGCAACAAAGTCTAAATTATAAGCAAGCAAATCGAATGAATTTAAGCATTCTAGGTGTAGAGGCTCTATTTTTGATCTTGATTTGATTTTGGAGTCTCATTAGGATTCAGGATGTAAGTTATAAAAAAGTTTTTGTTTACGATTTAGAAAACAAAATTAACAAAGTTCATGAATGAAATAATGAACTGCAACGAAAGGAAGCAAAATGAAAAAACTTTTTGTCATTGCAGCTGTAACTATAGCATCTGCATCTGCTTTTGCATCAAAAGCACGTGAGGCAGCATTGCAATCAGCAGCGCACTTGTCAGATATCACAGACGTAGTAGGCTACGTATCAGGTTCAATTAAGCCTGACCGAGCATTAAGCTACGGAGACTCACTAGTTGTTGAGTTCGGAACGGCATCAGCATCTCCAAATGCTGAAGGCGGATTTATTCGCAAGCATGGTGAAGATGCAGCATGGGGCGCATTCATGGGCCACAAGTCTACAACTATGTCTTATTTCCGTTCTCAAGCAGCAACTCCTGCTAACTACTTGAACCAACAAAATCCATTGAACTTGTTCTACGCTTCTAAAGCTGGCGACATGCAATGGGGTGCTGGTTTGTCTTATGTAAACTCTGAAGACAAAGTAAATAAGCAAAAAGAAGCTGTAACTGGCTTGAATGCTTCTATTACTTCAGCTATGGGTTGGGATGCTCAATTTGCAATGGGTCTTGGCGCAACTGCTGAGAACAATGCAACTGTTGGATCTGAGAAAAAATTAGAAGGCAAATCTAATATGTCTATTGCTGGTGGTTACAAAATGGACACTATGTACATCAATGGTATGTATAAAATGGGTTCAGCTAAAGAAACACAAACTGGTGTTACAGCTGCACTTATGGACATCGAAAGAACTGATCTTTCTGTTGGTGTAATCAACAGCAACAAAAAAGATGGCGCAGATTTCTTCTACGGAGTGTCTTACAACTCTACGACAATCAAAAACAAATTGGCTTCAGAAGTTAAAACTGAAACTTCTTCTTTGCCAGTGTTGATTGGTCTAGAGGCTGAAGCAGCTTCTTGGTTGACTCTTCGTGGTTCATTGTCTCAAAACGTACTTGTTGGTTCAAACAAAGTTTCTACAGGTGGAACTGCAACAACTGAGACTGTAATGGCTGATAGCACTGTTGCTGCAGCTGGTGCTGGTTTGAAATTCGGAAAATTCACTTTTGACGGTGTTCTTAAAGCAGGAACTACTGGTCTTTTTGGATCTGACGCAAATTTCATGACTAATGCATCTATGACTTACATGTTCTAATTAGAACGTTAAAGTTTAAGATTCAAAAAAAAAGGCTCGCTGAAAAGCGGGCCTTTTTTGTTTCTACAAGTATGTTTCTATATTTTCAGATGTGAAATCAATAAAGCGACGAATGATATTCTGCTTTTCTTTTCTTGGTGGGGTTACAATCTGAACGGGGACTTCCTGCCCAGCCCAATCCTTCAAAATGTGAACAAGTTGTCCTGTCTTCAATTCTTCTTTGATTAAGAAATCAGGTAAGGCAGAAATCCCACGACCCAGAAGGGTCATTTCTTTGATCAGCATAAGATTTGAACTTGAAAATATTGGTTCGCATTTTAGAGTGTGAATCTCTTTTGAGTTTGTAAACTTTAAATTCAATTTGCTTTGCGAAGGATTGAATTGCAGAAAAGAATAATGATTTAAGTTAGAAATATTCGGACGAGCTTGAAACTTCTCAAGATAATTTGGACTGCTGACAAGGATCATTTTTAATTTTCCTAAATGCCGACTGATCAATGAGCTATCTTTAAGATGACCCACTCGGATCGCGACATCGACTGCATTTTTAACGAGATCCACAATTTCGCCAGTGATGAGAAAATCAAACTTAACCTGGGGATGGTGTCTTAGGAAAGCATCGCAAATGGGGGCCATGACGACGATGGCAAAATCGTCGGGTGCAGTCACCCGAATGGTTCCTTCGATTTTTTCGTTCATGTGCTGAAGATCTGTGATGGCGTTTTGAATTTCCTCAAGATGAAGTTTTGATTTCGAATAGAACAAACGTCCAGCTTGCGTGAGTTCGATGGATCTCGTCGTTCGATAGATAAGTTGGATATTCATTTCTTTTTCAAGATGGGTGATTTGGCGACTTAATTTGGACTTGGGAATTCCCATAAAGCGCGAGGCTTTGGTATAGTTTCCATGTTCAATGACGGCAACGAAGGCTTTAATGAGATTAAGGTCCAGCTCTGATTGTTGCATATATAGCAACAATATATTCTAAAAATTGTATCTAGTGCAACAAACAAATTTGGCCGATGATAGTTTCAGAACAATAAATAATCTAGACCCTATTTAAAGGAATAGATTCAACAACGAAAGGCCACCAAATGAAAAAAAGTTTTTTAAGTACAAGTCTAGCAATTGCTGCCCTGGGATTTTCAATTTCTGTATTTGCAGAATCAAAAATTGAGGAAGGCAAATACAATATCGACCCCATGCACTCGAAGGTTTCTTTCGAGATTCCACATCTAGTGATCTCGTCTGTTGAAGGAAGCTTTAAACAATTTGGTGGAGTAATTGATTTAAACAAAGATTTCGCTAAATCAAAGGCAGATGTAGCTGTAGAGATCGCATCCATTGATACCGGTGTAAAAGATCGTGACGATCACTTAAAAAGCCCAGATTTTTTTGATCAAGCCAAGCATGCGCAAATGACTTTCAAAAGCAAAAAAATCAGCGGTAAAGCTGAAGACTTTAAATTGACGGGCGACTTGACCATCAAAGGTGTTACGAAATCTGTGACATTCGAAGGTAAATTTCTAGGAAATGTGACCGATGGTTATGGTAATCGTAAAGCTGCTTTTAAGGCGACGACAAAAATTAATCGTAAGGATTTTGGTCTGACTTGGGGTAAAATGGTTGAAGCAGGCCCCGTTGTTGGCGACGAAGTTGAAATTAAGTTGAATGTTCAGGCCGCTAAAGAAGTGAAAAAGTAGTTCATTTATTTAGAAAAAATTAAACTTTCCACCTGAGAGGAAATTCATGGAGTCGGCAAAATTAAAAAATAAAATGCCCGCTCTTTTTTTACGGCATGGCTCGCCCATGAATGCGATCACAGAGAATCATTTCACAGATTTTCTTAAAAAATTAGCTGCCGATATTCCAACTCCAAAGTCGATTTTAGTAGTGTCCGCCCATTGGCTGACAAAAGAAACCCAGGTTTTGCAATTGGAACATCCAACAACAATTTATGATTTTTATGGATTCCCACCACCACTGTATCAGATAAAATACCCTGCGCCCGGGGCCATTGAATTAGCAGATCGGGTTGTTGAACTAGTCAGTCAAAATCAGTTCGCCAAGCAAGTTGGGGCCAATCAAATTTCTGTCACTAAAAACTGGGGCTACGATCATGGGGCCTGGGCTTTGTTGGCCTTAATGTACCCTGAACATAAAATACCCGTGACACAGTTGAGTCTGCGTAAAGATTTAAATTTTTTACAGCACTATTATATTGCCGAATCCTTGAAGCCCCTTCGCGATGAAGGCGTGCTTGTTTTGTGCAGTGGAAATCTTGTTCACAACCTTCGCCAAATTGACTTTAATGAAAATGCAAAGCCAATGGATTGGGCTGTGCAATTTGATGAATGGATCAAAGAGCAATTGATTCAAAAAAATCACGAAGCCTTGATCAATCCCCATATGCTTCAACCGCAACTTTGGAAGCAAGCCCATCCAAGCTGGGATCATTATTTGCCATTTATTTATACACTCGGCCTAAGTGAAGCAAATGAGGATGCAAAAATGATTTTCGAGGGCATACAGAACGGAAGCGTTTCGATGCGTTCCGTTCGTTTTGGATAATTTATTTTTGCTCGGCCTGAATCATATAATCCGGCGGCACATAGTCTGGGGTAAATGGGTAGCGAAAGCTTTTGTAATTTTCTAATTTCGGCTTACCGGACTGGATATAGATTTGATCCCACAGGTGGGCCAATAGCAAACTTGATCTTCCCATTTCTTTAACAATCAAATCTTTATAAATTTCAAAACCAACACGCGAAGGCTTTCTTTCGGCAGGGACTCGAATTTTC
>DGYJ01000092.1:27450-35453 GCA_002396665.1 Bdellovibrionaceae bacterium UBA5009 | reverse complement strand
TTCATTTGTTTTTTTTGTTTTTTCGCCGAATTCACAATGTCGTTTATCAGACTTGCTGGAAAGTGAACAACGGCAGCTTCTTCATAGTAGGCATGGAGTCCGCCATGCCCAGATTTGTAGCCATCGTAATCTGCAGAATTGTGCAGGGGCTGGGAGATGTCTCCTACGTAGTGGCCCATAATTCCCATCATCGCGATCATGCTGTACATTCCTTGATTAAAAGGAAGATTTTCATTTTGTTCGTCCGCTTTGTTTTTTGGAGCTTCTGCGCTGGAAGCAACAAGTCCGTTTTTAATGGCCAATCTGTAAAATTGATCAGCTCTCCACCAGGCTGATCCGAACTCGAGGGGAATGGAAAATATTGTTTTCGACTTGTCGAATTGATTGGTTTTGCCTTCGAATTCTTTTTGTACGTCTTTGTAGTTTAAAGAAATTTTATCAATGGAGATCCCAAGAATCTCGGGGTCAATATAGTGGGTAGGATCGCCTTCTTTACGAACATCAGATCCTAAAGTCTTCCAGTAAATATCAGGAACGTTACAAAGATGTCCCATCACTTGGGGGCGGTATTTTAAAAAATCCCGAAGTTGTTCATTTTCAACCAGATGGGTGGCGGCATCGCAAATAGAGTGATGTCCCCGGCCTCCCCACGACCATGCTTTGGGCATAAACAACAGAAGCAATGTGGGTAAAATAATAAACAGAGTGGAATTGATTTTCATAATATTCTCCAGAGTTCGGTTGTGCGTGCTTATATGTAAAAAATTATTTCTCGGTATTTCCCAATGCTGCCGGAGCCTGCGACCTACCGACAAGTCCAGAAAGCGCTAAAATTGTAATCACTGCAGGTAGAATCTGTATCAATTGCACGGGAATTTCAATGCCCATGACAGGGTGTCCTTGCAACTGAACTTGTAAAACATCAGCAAGGCCAAACAGTAAAGCGGCAAGGGCCATTGACCAAGGACGCCATCGTCCAAAGATCAGTGCGGCCAAGGCCATAAAGCCTCGCCCTGATGTCATCATCGGAGAGTACGATGATGAGAGATAAAGACTTAGGCTGGCGCCACCAAGGGCTGCTAACCCACCGCAAAGCAATGTGCAGACCCAACGGATTGTATTGGGCGAATGACCACTGCTTTCTAATGCTTTAGGATTTTCACCGGCCATTTTAACCCAAAGGCCCGAGTTTGTTTTTTGAAACCAAAATTGCAAAATAAAAATAAGCAGAATAGCCATAACTAATGGTTCGTATTGAAAGCGAAAAGCCAGATCAATGGTTGGTGTTGCACCCGTCGAATTGTATAAAATTTTACTTAGAAATGGAATCACTCCAGCGACAAGTAAATTAAATGCTGTTCCAGTGATAATTTGATTTGTTTTCAAACGAATGACGAAGGTGGCGTAAATTGCAGCAAAAAAAACTCCGCAGGCAAAGGCAAAGAACCAACCCAGCCACGGCGAAGAAAACTGATACCCGATGCAGGCCCCGGCAAAGGCGCCAATCAACATAAAGCCTTCCAGTCCAATTTGCACAAGTCCTGACCTTTCGCTAAGGAATCCGCCCAGTCCCGCAAAAATCAGTGGTGTTGAAAGGCGAAAAGCTGCGTAAATCATAGATAGAATCAATGCTGAATTCGAAATATCTTCTGAGTTCATTTTGATCCTTTCTTTCTTTTAAACCATGCATAGCCTTGGACTGATATAAATAAAATGACAGTGCCTTGAATGATTTTTGAAAAATCCCTGGTGATAGTTGTTGTTTCAAAATCAAGGTCAGAGGCCCCTTTGTGAAGAGCTCCCATTAAAAAAGCAGAGACAACTAGTCCCAAGGGGTTGTTGCGTGCCATCAGAGCCACTGCAATTCCAATAAATCCAAAGTCCGGTGAAAATCCAATTTTGAATTGTCCAGAATTGCCAAGAATTTCGACTAAGGCTACTCCGCCGGCCAGTGCGCCAGAAATAAAAAAACTGATCAGTTGCAATTTTTTTGTTGGTTGGCCTGCGCGATCTGCTGCGAAGGGGTTTGCTCCGGTGACTTGAACTTGATATCCCCATTTTGTTTTTTCAAAAAAATACCAAACTAAAAAACTGCACAATAAGGCAATCACTAAGGCCCAACTGGCTGGCGAGTCTCCTAATATTTTTTTGATAGGATCATTTGTGAAAATATAATTTGCAGAAAGCAGTGCTGATTCTGGGTTTTGAGAATCCGGATTAGGGATGACTTTTAAGATGACCCAGCTGGTAAGACCTGCAGCTATAAGATTCATCATCATGGTCACAATGACTTCGTGACTTCCGCGATAAATTTTTAACCAAGCTGGAAATAGGGCCCACAGTCCACCGCCCAGGATTGCTGCCAAGGTTGCGACACAGACTGAAATTGGAAATGGAAGATTTGGAAACAGCAAACCAGCGACCGTGGCGCACAGAGATCCAATCAGAAGTTGCCCTTCGGCTCCGATATTAAACAATCCAGCTTTAAATGCGACACTGACCGAGAGGCCAGTGAATATAAGCCCAGCCGTGTAGTACAAAGTTAAGCCTAAATCATAGGGTGAACCAAAGGCACTCTTGGTTAGGATCCAGCCAATGTGAATGGGGTTCTCTCCTGCGAACAATGTGAAGCTAAGGGCTACAGCAAGGCCAATAAAAAAGCCGATCAGACTATTTTTCATCGTGCGCCCCCCATGGCAGCACCAATTCGTGAAGCATCAAATTCATTTCGCAGCAAGTGATCAACAATTTCATTCTTTGAAATAACGTAGATGCGGTCACTTAATTTGATCAGCTCATCCATTTCGGATGAAATCAATAAAATGGATGCCCCACATTCTTGCAAGTGAATAAGTTTTTCATGGATCAGTTCAATGGCCCCAACATCAACTCCGCGTGTGGGTTGCGAGGCAATGATCAGCTGTGGATTGTGAAAAAGCTCACGGGCCACGACTAATTTTTGCTGATTCCCCCCTGAAAGAGAGGAAAATGGAGATTCGGGTGACTGGGCATCGATATGATCTGTTTTTATGGAATCCAAAGTTTTTTGGCGAACGAGATTCCAATCCATCAGTGGGATGTTTAAAAAGGATTTTTTTTGAAATACATTTTTATTTTCATAACCAAGTACGAAATTTTTAGTGAGGTCAAAATCAGAAACCGCACCCCACTTCAAGCGATCTTCAGGAAAAAAGCTGATTGGAAAATTTTGAATTTCACGAATATTTTTTTCAAGCCAGTTTTGACCAAATATTTTTGCTAGGCCTTGCACAGCTGACCAATTTTCAGGCCTATTCAGAAAATGAATAAAGAGATCTTGTCCGTTGCCTTCAACGCCTGCTAGGCCAACGATTTCGCCAGAGGCCACATTGAAGTTTTTCAATTTCAATGTGGATTTATTTTTTTGATTTTGAATTTCCAGATTGCTTAATTCGATCTTGTTAGCGTTTGAAAAGTTTTTCTTATGAAGGGGACGTTTTTCAAACGAAATTTCTCGGCCCACCATTTTTTCTGCAAGTTCTTTGATGTTCGTTTTGTCGCTTTTGAATTCCCCTGTGATTTTTCCTTTTTGAAAAACGGTGATATCATCACAAAGGCTTAAAACTTCTTTCAGTTTATGCGTAATAATCAAAATTGTGAGGCCTTGTTTTTTGAGTTCTCGAAGCTGGGCAAAAAGTTCATTAATTTCTTGTGGCGTTAGAACTGCCGTGGGTTCGTCAAGGATAAGGATCTTACTGTTGCGACTAAGTGCTTTTAAAATTTCAAGCCTTTGTTGCACGCCAACGGAAAGGTTTTTAACTTTTTCATTCCAAGGAATTTCGAAGCCAAACTTTTTTGCAAGCATTTCGGCCTTCTGAAGTTCCTTCTTTCGATCGATCATTCCAAAGAAATTTCTTTCTTCGCGCATCAATAAAAAATTTTCTAGGGCAGACTCGTTTTCACAAAGCATGAAGTGCTGGTGGACCATTCCTAGGCCCTTGTTCATGGCCTCATCAGACGAATTCCAATGGACTTTTTCACCGAAAATAAAAATCTCGCCTTGATCGGGTTTTTCTAGTCCAAATAAAATTTTAACTGCGGTTGATTTTCCTGCTCCGTTTTCGCCAATGATCCCATGAATGTGCCCAGTTTCTACAGCAAGGGACACATTTTCATTGGCCGCATGTGAACCGTAGAATTTTGCAATATTTCTAAGTTCAACGGCGTAGGTCACTTTGCACAGCCTTATTTTTTTGAGGTTTTATAGTAGTCAGGAACTTGAATTTTTCCGTCGATGATTTTCTTTTTGATGTCATCGACTTTCGAGCGAATATCTGCGGTTAGAATTTTATCGTTGTGCTGATCAAGGGCGTAGTCGACACCTTTGTCGTTTAAGCCGTAGCGAACAACCCCAGATGTAAATTTATTGTTTAAGCTGTCTTCAATGACTTTGTAGACGGCAAGATCAACTCGCTTCAACATGCTGGTCAGGATAAATCCCGGGCGCATCCAGTTTTGATTGCTGTCCACTCCGATGGCTAATTTCTTTTTTTCTTCGACGGCATCAAACACGCCACTGCCAGAAGCCCCAGCGGCAACAAAAATCACTTCGACTCCGGATGCAATTTGTGAAAGCGCTAACTCTTTTGCCTTGGCTGGATTGGTCCATGCTTCCCCTGTGACCCCAATGTAGTTTTCTACAATTTGAGCTTTGGGGTTCACATGTTTAACCCCGGCAACATAGCCCATTGAAAATCGACGAATAAGTGGAATGTCCATTCCACCAATAAAGCCAATTTTGTTCGATTTAGATTTTAATGCAGCAATGGCCCCGACAAGAAAAGATCCTTGGTGTTCTTCGAAAAGGAGGCAGCGAACATTCGGTGCTAAAAGCTCACCATCAACAAGAGCGAAATGGGTTTGTGGAAATTGTTTGGATACTTTCTTAATGGCCTCTGTTTGTGCGAAGCCAATGCCAATGACAAGGTCATATTTTTTTTGAGCAAATTGGCGGTGCAGATTTTCAAGGGCATTGATGTCTGTGGCCTCGACATACTTCAATTCAATTTTTAAATCTTTGGCAGCTTTTTGCGCCCCTTCATAGGCCGCTGAGTTGAAGGACTTATCGTCTTTTCCACCCTTATCCAAAACAAGCCCAACTTTAAGATTGGCGATTGAAAAACTGTTAAATAACAAGATTGTAATGAAAAGTAAGAGACTGCGTATCATTTTGGAGATCCTCCAGAAAAGTGAAGTCAATCTGATAAGTTAGCTCGGAAGATAGGGGAAGTCTTAAAAGCAGTCAAAATATTTATCTGGCCTTTCTTTTTTTTGGTTTACTTTTTTTTAAACATAGGCAGAATGTCTTTTAAAGTATGTTCAATATTTCTTAAACATACTTTTGACAGTTTTTAGAGGCCATTTATGTTTAATGACAGGAGTCCACATGGAAAATTCAACAGTTTTAAAAGGTGGTTTGAGTCCGGTGTCTTTTTTAATGTCAAAAAATACATCTTCATCTGAAGGAATTAATGGTGGGATTGCAGGCCTAGGGGCTACTTCCCCTTCCAGCTTTGATGACCTAAACTACGAAATCATCCACTTCAAAGAAGGCGATGTGATTTTTCGTCATGGGGAAGAATCGCGCGGTCTTTACTATGTTCAAAGTGGATGTGTAAAAATGTTTGTTCTTCAAGATCAAGTTCGTGGCAGAACGGCTACGGCAGAGTATGTGACCCGCCTTGTGGGGCCAACTGAATATTTTGGCTACAAAGCCATAGTGCGCGGTGGCCAGGTGATGGCCGAAGCGAAAGCCGTAAAGCCCACAACTGTTTGGCTTTATAATAAAAAAATGGTTGAAGAGGCTTTGAATAGTGCCAATCCCATAGTTCGAACTTTGTTGAAGCAAGCCGTTTCTGATCTTGAAGGCTACGAACAAACCAGTCAGCTGCATTATCTTGCCTCTGTCCAAGAGCGTATTGCCTACCAATTAGTGATTTTAGCTGACCGATTCGGTGTTAAAACTGCAGATGGAATTTCGCTGAATTTAAAACTGACGCGAAATGAGCTTGCCCAGTTAGCTAGTACAATCAACGAATCCCTTTCTAGGCATCTGACAGAGTTTAAAGGAGAAGGCCTGATTGATTTGAACGGCAAGGAAATTATTATCAAAAACAGGGCTGCTTTGATGGCTAAGTCTGGTAATTTTAAGCTTGGATAGCTGTAGATTCTTTAAAGCCAATTCTGCCTTGTGTTTGTTAGCTGTCTTCTGTAAATAAAGAGAGGAGCCACTTTTAAGGTTGGGCTTCTTTCTTTATTGAAAAGGATGGGACATGGCAAAGATCTTTTCAGTTCTTCTAAGTTCTTTTTTAATGACTGCGCTTTCAGTGAAAGCCCAAAGCAATAGCATTGAAAATGTCCAAAAAGATTTGCCGATGTTGAGATCAATTCTATTGCCTGGTGAAGCCATCGCCGCTACCTACAAAATCGGTGTGAGTGCCCAAACAAATGAAGTCATCGTTTTCAAAAGAAATGGCGACGAGCTATTGGGTGCGATTTCCACAAGTTATCTTAAAAAAGATTTTAATCGCGATGGTATTACTGACCTAGCTGTTGTCACTGAAAATGCCCCGGGCAGTTTAAGTATTGGAGTTTCCTTATTTGGCGAACGAAGTCTAAAAATATTTTTAGGCCGCGAAGATGGAACTTTTCAGCCCATCGCTGAAAGCAAAAACGCTGTTCTTAAAGGTGATGAGGGTGGCTTGATGGGGGATCCCTTCTTAGGAGTTTCTTTGAATGCCCGCGGATCATTGGTTGTCGAGCATTATGGTGGCTCAAGGATGCGATGGGAAATCAAGCAAACTTTTCAGTTCAGAAATGATGGAATGTATCTTGTTGGCGAGACCCGAGAGACATTTGATTCTGTCAATGGCGATTCAAAAATTATTGATATGAATTTCTTAAATCACACCCAGATCATTCGCACGACGAAGAACGACAAAACTAAAATTCGACGTCAAAAAATGAACGATTTGCCATTGGTTTCCCTTTCTAATTTAAAACCACTTCGGGAGTAAAAGAGCAATGGCTTCGACTGAAGATGAGCAGTTTCGGTTTCAGCCCATTGGTTTTATTGACTCTTGTTACAAAGATAGATTTGCGGTTCCCAGGCAGCCAGGTTTAGTTCCAAGTTCAAAAGCCATTCTTAAAATTAAAAAAGAGTTCCAGCCCGAACAGTCCTTGATCGGACTGGATGGTTTTAGCCATGTCTGGATTGTTTTTGTATTTCATGGAAATCATGTTTCGCGTTTTCATGCGAAGGTTCATCCGCCACGATTAAATGGCGAAAGCATGGGCTTGTTTGCGACACGAACTCCCCACCGCCCCAACCCCATCGGTTTATCTTTAGTTCAATTGGATAAAGTTGAAGATGGTATTTTGTATTTGTCGGGGGTTGATTTAATGGATGGGACTCCTGTTTTAGATGTTAAGCCCTATATGAAAGAGGTCGAGTCCATTCCCCTGGCCCGTGAAGGTTGGACCGGTGGTAAGGTGGATTCGCCGATGGTCGTTCAGTTTACGAATGAGGCCGAAGATGATTTAGATCGCTGGCTCATAAAGCGCAAAGACCCAACTTTAAAAGAAATAATTACACAGACCCTTCAGTTGGATCCACGGCCCAAAGTGTATAAGTCAGAGGACGGGGACTCTTCTAAGTATAAGGATTCACATGCCTTTCGTCTTTACGACGGGGATATTCACTTTCGCTTTTTAGATGCGAATAGAATCGAAGTTTTTAAAATTCTTTCATAGTTCAATACAAATTTTGGCAGCTTTTAGCCCCAGGGTTGCGGTTTTTGCCGCAATGGGCTATACCTCGTCGGTCTTTCAAAAACGATAAGAGTTCGAATTTAAATTTAGGGGGTCCCTTGGATATCGAAACAAAAGGTTTATCAAACGATACGATTCGAAAAGTACCGACATTGAGCTTAGGCAGTTACACCCACGGCACTGATAAAGATCGT
>DGYJ01000092.1:14104-27311 GCA_002396665.1 Bdellovibrionaceae bacterium UBA5009 | reverse complement strand
ACGGCACTGATAAAGATCGTCTGCAATTTATTGATCAATTATTCACTGGAATTAAAGATTACGGATTTATTATTTTAAAAGATCACCCGGTTTCGGCCAGCTTGTTATCAGAAGCCTATGATCTTTTAGCTCAATTTTATGCTTTGCCGACAGAAACAAAATTAAAATATGTTTCGGCGGCGGGCGGGGGCCAGCGTGGCTATACTCCGTTTGGAAAAGAACATGCTAAAGATTCCCCAGTGATGGACTTAAAAGAATTTTGGCATGTGGGTAAAGAAATGCCAGGAGCCCACGCCATGGCTTCTTTTTATCCAGAAAATATTTGGCCCACAGAGCTTCCGCGATTCAAAACTGTATTCACAGAATTGTACCGCTCCCTTGAACAAACAGGCTTCATTATGTTGGAAGCATTAACGATGCCTTTAGAAGTTCCACGAAATTTCTTTTACGATATGACAAAAGAAGGAAATTCAATTCTCCGTTTATTGCATTATCCACCGATTGGTGAAGGTGTTGATCCTCGCTGCGTACGTGCTGCGGCCCATGAAGATATCAATTTCATCACTTTGTTGCCTGCGGCTACGGCTTCTGGTTTGCAATTGAAAGACCGCGACGGAAAATGGTTGGATGTTGTCAGCGATGCCGGAACATTGATTGTTGATGCCGGTGATATGTTGGCCCGTTTAACAAATGATGTGATCCCTTCGACAACTCACCAAGTGGTGAATACTCCTGAAGGTAAAACGTCCAGTCGTTATTCAATGCCATTCTTTATGCATCCTGCGCCCAATGCCATGTTGAGCTGCTTGGATTCATGCAAAGGTGCTGGCGCAAAATATCCAGACATCACTGGCGGTGATTTCTTGATGCAAAGATTAAGAGAAATTGGATTGATTAAGTAATTTTTAGAGCTGTCCCAGAGCGCCTTTCGAATAAAAAAACGAAGCCTGAATGCAAAAGTATTCAGGCTTTTTTTATTCGATTTTTGATTTGGTTTTTCGATTGCAGATTCCTTTTTTAAAAGGAGTTTGAATGAAAAAATTTTTGTTTCTATTTTTGATTGTTTCCCATCAGGTGATGGCAGATTGTAGCCAAGGAAGCCAGAAATCCCGTGCAATGGCTTCAGAACCTTTGTGCCCAAGGACTTCAAGCTTTTTAGACTCTGTTCGATGGCCCACATTTGTTTGCCAACCTGATTCTGAAAACGAAATGATCCAGGTGTCTTTTCGCTGGAATCCGGTGAAAGAACTTATCAGTTTAAGATTCACCCATGATAGCGAAGCAGATCCAGAAAGTGAAGATGGTGGATTTGACCCAAGCTTACCGTCGACGCCATCAAGCGCTGGGGCCAGCTGGGAACTTATGGATATGCCCACAGATCAATACACAGATCAGGACGGCAAAGATTATTTTGAAATTAATTACGACGAACCCAATGAAAGAAACTGCAGCTACCATTTGAAGTTTTTTAAAACCATCCCCGGCATGCTGAAGAAGGAAATTTTTTTAGAGATGAATTGTGATGGTGTCCAGTCCTCTTTGACTTTGTCTTGCAGAAGTCGTTAGTATGGCCCCATGAAAAGCTATTTCAGTTTGATTATAGTTTGTGGTGTCTTGCTAATTATTTTTTTGGTTTGGAAGCCTTTTTCTAAAACGAAAACAGTCAGCGAGTCCGAAGTTGTTGCTGCAGAAGTAGTCCCCCATGATAAGCAAGAAAATGAATTGAAGTCGTCAGAGACCTCTTCCCCGGCAACAGCAGAACAAAATAATTCCGAAATAGAAAATGCTATCAGTCCAGAGCTTCAGCAAAAAAACTTTTCTGAAGCTCTTTCCCAAATCACCCATTGTTTGGGTCTTAAAAGTATTGAAAATTCGGGGCGTTCAATGCCCACGGAAACAGAAATGTTGGATTTGTTAAAGCCAGATCTGACAGAGCCTGTGATTCAATCTTCAGACTGGCAAATGACCAGCTTAGTGACTGCTGACGGTGAAGAGCGAAAAATAAAAATGGAAACCGACTACACGAATGATGAGGACGTAACCCAAGTTTTAAAGTATTATCGCGTAGAAAAAGATAAATCTTTAACGCAAATCCCTTTGCCCCCTGAACAAACCCAAGATCCAAGCGATACCTTTATCGCATCCCTTGAAAAAGATGGAAATGTTTCAGCTCGCGAGAAAGCAAGTCGCTATTATTTCCAGTCTGGGGAAGAACTTTTAATCACAGATAAAAATGGGCTCATCCAAAATTTTGAAATGAGCCGCCAAGGTCGAACAGTCAAGTGCCAGAATTTGTCTGTAAATAATAGCACTTGCAGCTGTCAGTAAAATTAATTTTGAAATCGAATCAACCCATCTTGTAAAGAGGCTAGCTGGATCTTCGATTGTTCAAGCAATAAACGATCGGCAGCAACAACATCTTCATCGGCATTGGCGACGAATTTTTCATTCGACAATTTGCCAGATAAAATAGAAATGTCCTTTTGCAGTTTTTCAATGGTCTTTTGAATTCGTTTAATTTCCTCATCGAAATCCACTAGGCCTTCCAGCGGTATAATCACTTTGACAGCGGCGCTTGCGGCGCTGACTGTTGTCACAGCACATTTTTGAAGATTTCCATCTTCACCGATTTCAAGACTTTCAAGTCGACCAAGGGTCATAATCGCTGTTCGATTGTTGCCAAGACTTTTTTGTTCTTTTTCAGAAGAAACACCCAATCGAACTTTGATTTTTAAAGCAGGGCTAAGTCTGTTTTCGCCTCGAATATTGCGAATAGCCGTAATGACTTCTTTCACCAAATCAATTTCATCAGCTGCAGTGGCAGATCCAAAGGCCAAAAAGTCTTTGTCCTGACGAGCTGTTGGAAACTGATCAGTGATGCAGGCTTGGCCACGGATCGGAAGTTTTTGATAAATTTCTTCTGTGATAAACGGGCAGAAAGGGTGAAGCAGTCGAACAATGCGGTTAAGAACTTGCGCCATGACCAGCTGTGTGGCTTCGCGTTCGGCATTGGCTGGACCATTCAAAATTGTTTTTGTGAACTCGATGTACCAATCACAGAATTGATTCCAAATAAAGTGGTACAAAGTGCCAGCGGCTTCAGAATATTTTTCTTGTTCTAAACATTCGTCCACGGTTTTTTCAACTTCTGCAAGTTTTGCAATGATCCATTCATCAAAAACGCTTAAGTGGATTTTTGATGGAAGTGCTTTCACCCCTTCCGCAGGAACTTTAAAATCCTGCAAATGGGTCAGCGCAAAGCGTGTCGCATTCCAAATTTTATTCATAAAGTTGCGGTAGCCTTCAAGACGTTGTTCTGAAAATTTTAAATCTTTTCCAGAAAACAAATGGGCAAGCAAAGTAAATCGCAAAGCATCGGCCCCATGTTTTTCAATCATATCGACGGGGTCGACAGAGTTCCCAAGGGATTTGCTCATTTTGCGGCCCTGGGCATCGCGGATCAATCCGTGGATATAGACAGTGCGGAAGGGAACATCTTTTTTAAACTCAAGCCCCATCATGATCATGCGTGCGACCCAGAAGAAAATAATATCGTGGCCCGTGACTAATGTGCTTGTTGGGTAAAATGTTTTTTGAGTCTCATTTTCATTGGGCCAACCCATTGTTGAAAATGGCCAAAGGGCAGAGCTAAACCAAGTGTCCAGAACATCTTCATCTTGCTTTAAAGTTTTGTGCTGACATTTTTCACACTCAAGGGGGGCTTCTTCACTGACTGTGATATGTTCGCACTTTTCACAATGCCAAGCCGGAATTCTGTGTCCCCACCAAAGCTGGCGTGAAATGCACCAGTCTTCAATGATGTTCATCCAATGCAAATAGGTTTTTGTCCAAGATTCAGGCTCGAAACGAATGGTCCCGCTTTCTACAACCCTTTGTGCAGGCACTGCTAATTTTTCTGTTTTCACAAACCATTGCTCTGACAGAAAAGGTTCAACAACAGCCCCTGATCTTGAGCAGTGGCCAACAGAATGAACATAGGGTTCTTCTTTAACAAGAAGATTTTGGGCTTTTAAATCTTCAATTACTTTTTTACGGGCATCTGCGACTTTAAGTCCCGCGTATTCCCCAGCGTTTTCATTCAGCTCGGTTTTTTTATTCAGAATATTGATGAATTCAAGCTTGTGGGTTTTTCCGATTTTATAATCGTTGAAGTCATGGGCCGGAGTGATTTTAACAACTCCAGATCCGAAGGCGGGATCCACATAGGTGTCAGCAATAATTTTTATTTTTCTTTTTGTCAGTGGTAGGAGAACATTTTTACCAATCAAATGTTTGTAGCGCTCATCGTCTGGATGAACACAAACAGCACTGTCGCCCAATAATGTTTCAGGCCGGGTGGTGGCAACAACCAAAGATCCACTGCCGTCTTCGAGTGGGTAAGAAATATGGTAAAGGGCCCCTTTGACTTGCTTATGTTCCACTTCAAGATCAGAAATAGCTGTTTCCAGCGGACCACTCCAGTTGACAAGTCTTTGTCCACGGTAGATCCAATCTTTTTTGTAAAGACTAACAAATACTTTTCGAACAGCGACCGAGACCCCTTCATCCAGAGTAAAGGTCAAACGATCCCAATCGCAAGAGTTCCCAAGCCTGCGCATTTGGGAAGTGATGCGATCACCGTATTGATGTTTCCATTCCCAAACTTTTTCGACAAACTTTTCGCGACCCAATTGATGTCTGGTGATATTTTGTTTTTTAAGTTCCCGTTCAACGACAGTTTGTGTGGCGATTCCGGCATGATCTGTGCCCGGCAACCACAGGGCATTGAAGCCCTTCATGCGTTTCCAACGAATCATCAAATCTTGAATTGTATGGTCCAGGGCATGTCCCATGTGCAGAAAGCCCGTCACATTCGGGGGCGGTAGAATGATACTGAAAGGGGGTTTTGTTGATTTATCTTCGGCTTTAAAATAACCAGAAGACTCCCACCATTGATAGATTTTAGATTCAACTTCATTCGGATTGTAGCGGTCACTTAATTGTTCAGACATGGCTTCATGAATAGCTTATTTTGATCTGGCTGTCATGGCCTAACATGGCCCAGACTTTGAAGATTTAAGACTTTGGCTTGGTTTTTTAAATGCTTTTTTTGCCATCTTTAAAAGGTTGGCTCTAAAGCCTGATTTTGGTCACTGATGGCGACAAGAGTCGTCCAGTGTCAATTTCATAGGCAAGAAAGAGGTCCCATGAAGTCACAAACTTTGATTGGTGTTGCAGCTTTAAGCTTTTTGGCTTTGATGTCCTGTGAAATGAAAAAACAGCTGGGCGAAATGCATGATTCGACTCAAAGGTTAGAGGCCAATACTCAGCGCATGGGTGATACCACAGAAAAAATGCAAAAGACGACGCAGACGATGAGCGAAACCACCCAGAAAATGAGTGGAACCACCGAAGAGATGAACGAAAGAACGGCCCAGCTTTACGAGAGCACTCTTAAAATGCTAGATAAAACCACAGCTATTTCAGGGGCATCTTCAGAACTTTATGATGCCATCAAACAAGGTGATACTTTAAATCTAAGACGTCAGGCCTTGGCGACAATGCTGGCGGCTGAATCGAACGGCAGAAAAATTTCTGAAGCTGTAAAATATGTGCTTTCGTTCGAGTTTCAAGTTTTCAGTGGTCAAGGGCAAGATGTAGAGCCCAGTAAGCGCGAGCATTTGATGGTTGATGCCTTGGCCGAGTTTTATAAAGATCTGAAGGAATATGCCCCTGTTTCCAATGACATTGATCCGTTAGCCCAGGCTTCTTCTGGTTCAGAGGCGAATAAAAAAGCTGTCTTCAATGCTGTAGCAGCAGTCTTGCACAAGGCAAATCGCAAGCAAGAAGAATTTCTGCGTGCGAATCCTAAATATGAAAAAGTCACATTCTTATCAATGATTGAAAATGGTCTTAAAAAGGCCAAGGCCCTCAAAGAAGGCGCCGTGGCTTTTTCGCAGCTTTCAGAGTCTGAAAAAGAGGTCATCAGTAACGAAAAGATTTCTTATCTGTTGTTGCAAGCAAGACATAATTTTATTGCTGCCATTTTGTTAAGTGAATCATCATCAGTTCAACGTGGACTTTTGACCGTTTTAAAAATGATGACTTTGGGTTGGGATTTAAAACTTTCAGATTTTAACCAGGTTCAAATGACGAACTTTGTATCGTATATTCAAGCCATTCAGACCACCAGGACATTTTTGAAATCCCAGGGGCAGGTTCTGGTTCTTGATTTTAAACTGATGCGTTTGTTGAAGATGGCTAAAATTATCAAAGATCAAAATTTGAAATTAAAAAATCCTGGCCTTTTTAAAATTCAAAATAAATTTGAACAGGATTATAAATCTTTGATTAAATCTTCGTAGCCACCCAATACAAAATAAACATTTAAAAAACCTGCGGACTCTAGGGCTTTTGCTATGTCCTCGGCAGGTTTTTGAGTTTCGCTGATAAGAACCAAGGATTGGTCAGTTTCTTTTTTTCGCTCGAGCAGAATTTTTTTAAGTTCAGCAGCAGACTGGGGCGCTGTCTTGTTTTGCGTTTTAAAATTAAGAATCACAGATTGAAGATGCTTTTGATTTTCTCCATCAAAGTGCGTATTGGGGAATTCATGATCAATACAAACAAAAGTAAAAGGAATTTTATTTTTAATTAAATTATTGATTTGAAAAGATCCAATCCCAAAGACATTGGTCGTTTTTTCAGATGATCCATTCAGTTTTGCGGCCACAGGGATTTTTGCAAATATTCTTAAAGACAAAGCCAGACCCATGAGTGAAAAGAGTGCTGAAATTAAAAATGGAGCTTGGATCATCCAGTGAGAATAGACAAATCCACCCAAGGGCGGCCCCAAAATTCTTCCCAGGGAAGAAAGACTTTGGGTCAGTCCCAATTTTTCGCCCTGCTCATCGTTTTTCGAAAGCAAGCTAACACTTCCTAGGATCGAAGGATTGGTCAGTCCATTTCCGAGAGAGAGAAAAGTCATACTGATGGCCAGCATCCAAAGCTGAGTTCCCAATGGAATTGTTGCCATTCCAATAATAAAGAGTATTAACCCTGTGATAAGAACTTTTCTTTCGCCCCAAAGTGGTAAAAGTCGGCGGACAATAAAGCCTTGGGTGATGATCATAATAATGCCGATGTAAAGAAAACCCAGGCTGACCTCTTTGACGCCCCATTGGAAAAGATCACCCATATACAAAATCAAAGTGGCTTCCATGGAGGACATCGACATGGACATCAAAAAGAAAATAATTATTAAAGTGCCAAGGGTCTCAATTTTTAAATTATCGATAATATTTTTTAATCGACTGGCAGGGCCGTAGTTTATTTCAGATTCAGTTGCAGGTTCAGATTTTTTTGAAAACTGAATTTTATTTTTTTTGCTTTCGCTGAGTTTAAAATAGGCAAAAATAAAATTCGCAAAACAAAGTCCCGCAACGACATAGGATGCGAAGGAGGTTTTAAAGTGGGGCGCAGTCGATATATGTTCTGAGTACCCAGCGAGCATTCCACCCAAAGCAGGTCCAAACACAAAGCCCAATCCAAAGGCCACGCCGATCAAGGCCATTCCTTTGGAACGATCTTTTTTTTCTGTAATGTCAGAAATGTAGGCCGAGGCTGTGGATATGCTGGCCCCAAAAAAACCAGCAAGTCCGCGGGCGACGAACAGTGTTGCCAAGTTATCTGCAGAAGCAAAAAGGATGTAACATAAGCCTTCGCACAGAAGGCAAAACATTAAAATCGGGCGGCGTCCCCAGCGGTCGCTCAGTTTTCCCCAAAAAGGTGAAAATAAAAACTGCATCAAGGAGAAGATGGACATCAATAAACCACTTTCAGTGGCAGTGGCTCCGAAGTCTCGACTAAGGATGGGGATGATGGGGATGATGATGCCAAATCCAAGCAAATAGATAAAGACGGTAATAAATAGAATCGTAAGTTGAGATTTTCGATTTTGTTGTGACAAGAGCTTTACCTCGCGTAAGAGATTGATATGATATTGGCATGTACAGTCAAGCTCGAACTTCTAGATGTGTTGGTGGTCTTCGTTATTTAATTCTTATAGCTATGGCCTTACCTGCATGGGCAGGGGCTGAAGCTTTAAGCACAATTCGCACTTTCGATAAAGGCATGCTCGATGTCGGTGTTGGCGTCAGTTATCTTTCGACCAATCAAAACTATGGGAACACGGGCTCATTGTTTTCACTTTCAGGAAGTAATAGTTACGAATTGATTCAGACGCCAATTCGGGCTCGGTATGGTCTTTTTGAAAATTGGGGAATTTCTGCCGGGGCTATGGTTTCAACCTCGACAAGTAAAGACAATACAGCCACACGACGAAATTCAAGTGCGACCAGTGGCGAATTTGGTGTGGATTGGCTTTTTTATCAAGGCTTTGCTGACCTTTGGATCGAGAGTCAGTTGATTTATCCTTTCGAAAAAATTTCAACCACACAGGACACATCCATCAACGGGGAAGGTGTGACCCAAGTGAAAACAACTTTGGGTTTTTCAAAAGAGATGTCGAGTTTCTTTTTGTATGGATCTGGTGGGGTCAATTGGCGTCAAGGTGGACGCGCCAGCCTTGTCACTGGGCAAGTTGGGGCAAGCTACTTGTTTTCTTCATTCATGTTGGGATTAGAAACCAATGGCTATGTCCCAATGAATGATGACGCCGATCGCGGAGCTGAAACTGCTCGTTATTCTTTGATTCAAAAAGTAAATGCGGGCAGCTACCGTTTCTATTCAGTGAATCCTTCCTATGGTGAAGCCAAGGTGTGGGCTGAATTTCCGATGTTTGGAATGGATGCGGGGGCTTCTGCGAGTTTACCTTACTATGGACAAAATATTTCCTACGGTCCTGTTTTCGCAATCAATCTTTCAATGAGTTTTGATTTGGGATCAGGCACAGCTCCTGTGAAAGGGAAAAAAGCTGTTTCACAACCCGCGTTTGGTGAAACCACTTTAAGCACTCAAAAAAAGGTTAAAGAATTTAAAGAAAAAACTGATGATGGCGTAGATCAGAAGTTGTTCGTCCCAGAGCCTTCTGAAAAACCGGTGGATGTGAATGCAACTGGAGATTTTGCAGACCAAGAAGATGCTTTAGCGAATAGAGTTTCTCGTAAGAAATATCGTAAAGCTCCGACTAAAAAAGAAATCAAAAATCAGCTGGATGATGTCGAAATGACCATCAAACTGAAATCAAATAAAAAATAAATTTTTCGAAATTTCTAATTGGCTTTAAAAATGCAAACGGCAGGACTTGGTCCCGCCGCTTGAAACTATCGAAAGTTAACCTCCTCACAAAAGGAGGCCAATATGCCTAAGAGATATAGGTGTTTTCGGTTGGTATTTCAGATACTTGAGACGATCTTAAGGCTAGTTCTTTTGATTCTCAAGATTCTAAAGAATCTAAGTTAACGATCAGGATGGGCTTCAGAGTTTGAACCATGGGCTTGAAACCCGGACGGTTTCAAAGGATTGAGCAGGCGGTGGGATCGCTTCATTTCGAGACATATTCAGCACACAGACTGCACAAGCTTTTCGATTGGGTGACAATTTTTATCAGGCCTTTGCAATGGGGTTTGGTTGAGTCAAGTTGATACGGTTCAAAATTAGAAAATAGCAGATATCAACAACTTAGCTTCGGCACTGAAATTGTAATAGTACCTTATAACAAGTTTATAAGGAGTGTGGGCCATGGGATCAAACAATACGAATTCAACTTTTCAGATGAAAAGAAGACATAAATACCAAATCTTTGTCTTTGCTGTAATTACAGTGATGATGGTGGCCTTCCAAAATGCAGCATTTAAAGATATCACAAAACTCACTTTAAAAGAGGTTGATGAAACATCTCGACAAATGCATGCCAAAGAACTTCTTGGCAAATACTATAGAAAAAGTGCTGCTTCTTCTGCTGAAAATTTACCTTACTTTAACATCCATGTTTACAACCGAATTCATGAGCGACTTCCAAAGGACTTTAAAAAGAAAGCTTCGCAGGTTGCACAAATGATCATTACTGAAGCTGAAGCCCACGATTTTGACCCTGCATTTGTCCTTGCCGTTATCCAAACAGAAAGTCGTTTTAATCCGTTGGCTATTGGATCTGTTGGTGAAATTGGTTTAATGCAATTACGCCCTCAAACAGCTGAATGGATTGCAAAGAAAGAAAAAATTAAATGGCAAGGTCCGAAAACCTTAAAAGACCCTGTGCAAAATGTTCGACTAGGTATCGCGTACCTTTCATTCTTAAGAGATTTGTTTGAAAACAAAGCCTACAAGTATTTGTCTGCGTACAATGTTGGCCCAGGCAAATTAAAGAAACTTGTCGGAGAGGACTCATTACCAAGAGTTTACTCAACAAAAGTGATGAAATATTATGAAGAATTTTATCAAAAAGTAGCTGTTTACTCTGAATTGCCTGATCTAGCTTCAAGATAATTTAAGCTTTATTTCAAAAAAGGAGCTGATTCTTATCAGCTCCTTTTTTATTTCTTTTTAATGCTCCAAGTTTCAATCCCCAAAGAGTAGTTGAGAGTGTCTTTAGGTCTTTGAATTCGAGACGACACAGCATAGAAATCATATTTTTCTGAAAATAAAAATAAATAAGGAGCATCATCTGCGATCAGTTCGTAGGCTTTTTGTATTTGCTGAAGTCTTTTGGATCTATCGATTTCCATTCGCCCTTCGTCAATGAAATGATCGACTTGGGGATTGTGGTACGAAATATAATTTGAACCACCTTGGACGGCGGATGAAGAGTGCCAAATCTGCTTCGGATCAGGATCGATGGAACTTGCAGTCCAGCGCATGGCGACGGCATCAAAATTTCCGTCATTTAAAAATTTGATGTAGTTTCCCCAATCTAAAAACTTAAGACCCATTTCAATACCAACTTTTTTAAGATCTTCTTTGTAAAGGATCCAATACTTTTCATTTTCTTTTGCAGCATAGGCCAATGAAAATTTAAAATCAGTTTTTTGGCCATCAATTATTTTATCCAAAACGCCATCATGATTTGTGTCGGCCCAACCAGCTTCAGTCAGTAATTTTTTTGCAAGGATTGGGTCATAGACGAGGGGTTTCACTTTCGGAGCGTAATCGCTTTGTGGATAAATTGGGGCCGAAACTAATTCTGCTAAATTAAAGCGGAATTTTTTATTCATTTCTTGTCGATTGAAAAGATGGGCCAAGGCCTTTCGAGTGGCTTTGTCTTGGAAAATACTTTTTTTCATATTCCAGCCAATAAAACTGTAATCCTTGGGCATCTTATTAATCACTTTAAGTTTTAAGACCTCTTTGCCAAGGTCTGCCGCAGAAGTTTTTTTGATATAACGATCTGAGTTGCTAAAACTAAGGTAGTCCAACTCACCATTTTTTAATTTTTCAATTTGTGAGTTGTAATCTTTAACAAAAGAAATTTGAATCGATGGGAAATTATAATAATTTTTCCAGGCAGCATCTTTGAACCCATACCAGGAATCAAATCTTTTCAGTTCGATCATCTTTTCTTTTTCGTATTTAGAAAACATATAGGGGCCAGAACAAACAATGCTTTTATGTTTTGTTTTTGAATCAGAAAAATTTCCATAGATAGATTTTGGGATTATAAAATTTTCTGCAATCACGTTAAAGTTATTAAAGTAGGTGTCTTTCAAAGTGAATCGAACTGTTTTGTCATTCACAGCTTCGACTTTGCTGATCCCTTCAAAAAAGGGCTTCCAGCGATTGCCACCCATTTTATCGCTGGCAAAGGCTTCGAAGGTAAACAGAATATCTTGAACTGTGATGGGCTGCCCGTTGTGGAACTTAATATTTTCTCGTAGTGTGAATGTGATTTGTTTTTTATCTGCGGAAACTTCCCATTTTTCTGCAAGACGAGGTTTCCATTCAGAAGTTTGGTTGTCCCTTGAAAGCAAACTGTCACAAGTCATGTTTACAACTTCATAGCCATAGGCATCAGACCACAGGATGGGGTGAATGGAATTGGGTTCTTCTTCAAGATTCATTCTAAAAATATCATTATTGGCATTTGCAATGTTTTGGGGCTCTTGAGCCATCACAAAATTGAAGCAGATAATTGAACTTAAAAGAAAAACCAATTTCGACATAATAACCTCTTCGGGACTTTATTCTAATGTGTTTAGTCTCTGCGATGAAGTCCGGAAGAAAAGTTTTTTTTTGGCAGACAAAGGGCGGGGGGCTATAGTAAGTCATGCAAATGAAAAAATTTGATCCTACAACGACGATATCCTCTGAATTTGGTCTTTTTGGTATTCCTTATACAGAAAAAGAATCACGCTTGGTTCTGATTCCTGTGCCATGGGAAGTGACAACTTCTTACGGTTGGGGGGCTTCTTGGGGGCCGCAAAGTATTCGTGAGGCCAGCGAGCAGGTCGATCTTTTTGACCTTGAAACAGGCAAGGCCTACGAAGAGGGTTATTTTATGCGCGCTTTTCCAAAAGCGATGAAGAAAAAGAATGATCTGATGAAAAAAAAGGCACAAAAAGTCATTCAGCTGCGCACGGAAATGAGCAAAGACAAAAAGAAAATTGATGGACTTTGCAAAGAAGTGAACTTGGCCTGCCGTGAAATGACCAAATGGGTGAAATCAGAATGCCAAAGCGTTTTGAAGCAAGATAAGCTTCTGGGTCTTGTGGGTGGTGATCATTCAACTCCGTGGGGTTGTATCCAGGCTGTCAGTGAAAAGCATAAAGGTGATTTTGCTGTTTTACATATTGATGCCCATGCAGATCTTCGCAAAGCCTATCAGGGTTTTGAACAGTCCCATGCTTCGATCATGTACAACGTGATGACCCATGACAGTAAACCTAAAAAACTTGTTCAATTGGGAATTCGTGATTTTTGTGAAGAAGAATATGATTTTATTCAGTCGCGAAAAGACATTAAAACTTTTTTCGATTTGGAAATTAAAAAAGAACTTCACCAAGGGACGACGTGGTCGTTGATGGCTCAGAAAATTTTAAATGAGTTGCCACAGAAAGTTTATATTTCATTTGATATTGATGGCTTGGACCCAGCATTTTGTCCGCACACAGGGACTCCAGTTCCAGGTGGCCTAAGTGTTGATCAAATGTTTTTCTTATTTAATGAGTTGGTGAAATCAGGTCGAAAAATCGTTGGTTTTGATTTAAATGAAGTTTCGACCGGAGGAGTGTCGCCCGAACAAGCCGATCCATGG
>DGYJ01000092.1:9110-14029 GCA_002396665.1 Bdellovibrionaceae bacterium UBA5009 | reverse complement strand
GCAAGCCGATCCATGGGATGGAAATGTTGGGGCGCGAATTCTTTATAAGCTTTGCGGATGGAGTGTTGTTTCTAACAACTAGCCGCGAGCGTAACGTTTGTTTACTGATTCGCGAATTTCTGCGCCTTCAATGCTAAGGCGAGTCCAAGGGATTGCGCGAAGTCTGTCGTGCTCGATGGGCTCTTCAGTTTCTTCACAAAAACCAAATGATCCATTTTCAATACGACCAAGGGCGCTTTCAATTTCAAAAAGTTGAGAGCGAAGTCTATCGTGCATGCTTAAAAATTCTTGTTCCGCCAGAACGCGCACTGTTTGGTCAGCTTCGTCGCCACCACGGTCTTCATTATCAAGATGTGTGCGAGCTTCCTTTACGCGATTCAAGATCTCACCTTTGGCTTCCAAAAGTTTTGCTTTGCATTCGTTCACCAATTTTGTTGGTACTGCTGCGCTTGTCATATCCCCTCCTTAGTGGTCACCGCTAGAATTCTTATTTTTCAGCGGAGTCTCTTCAAGTCAGAATTTTTTGAGGATTCTGTGAAGAGGTTCCAATTTGGAACTGACTTATTAAGCATTGTGAGTGTAAAAATTGCAAGAAAAAATCTTACATCAACTTAAAATCAAATAAACATATGATTTTATTATAGATAAATAAAATTACCACGCCGCATATATTTGATAAAAACAATAAAAAAACAAAATACTTACATGAAGTGAAGAGCTTTTTTTAGTTTAAAAACTCTAGGGTTTTTAAAACTAGAGCCCAAGGCTTGAAAGCGGCGAAATTTGCGCTTTCAGTGCCTGCTCTTTAAGTTCAGCATCACTACCGGTAGTGTTTGCGAAATTATAATTTTGCAACTGCATTTGTGGCATATAGCGTTCAGCTTGTTCTAATAAACTGAGATGAGCTTGTGCCAAAGCCTTCAAATTTGATTCGAATTGAAGACGTGCAGTTTTTAAATCCGAAATTTCTTTATATATTTTACGTAAAGAATCTTTAGCGTCTCTGGTAATAATGTCTGCTCTTTGTTGAGCATCGGACATAATTAATTTTGCTTCCCGCTCGGCATCACTACGCAATCGATCAGACATTTGGGTCGCAGTCGAAATTGTATCTTTCAAAACTTTATCTCGCTCTTTGTATTCTAAGATCTGCAATTCTTTTTCGCGTAATGTTTCACGTAAATGATTTCGCTCATGAAGTAGGGCTTCCATTTGTGAAGCTACTTGTTGAAGAAAATCATGCACCTGCTGGCTATCATAGCCCATCATTTGTCGTGAAAAGTTTTTTTGATTGATATCAATTGGTGTGATCTTCATCATTTGTTCCTCCGTGAACAAAAAAGTGAAAACGAGTCTCTTGTCTTAGGATAAAGGCCGAGGCCTGGGACATGCAAGCTTTTAAAAAAGTGATTCGATGAACGTTTAAAAATATTCTGTAGCGATGATTGCTACTTAATCAGTCGAGACATCTCTTTATTGCGCAAAGCTGCCTTTTCGAAGCTAATTCGCAAAGCACGTTCTATTTCAAGCTCGCGCATGGACTCAAGTCCAGCTGATGTGACACCTTTTTTCGAAGTCACTCGTGATTGAAGTTCTTCAAGACCTAGGTCTGGTGATTTTTGCGCAAGCAGTGATGCACCCAAAAAAGTTTCGATGGTCATTTTTTGTGCGATCTCTTCATCGAATCCATGTTCAATCATCCACTCGTGCCAATAGGTCATCAGCTCAAAGACAAATCCAGTTCCAGAAGAGCAAGCAATCATGAAGGATTCAAATTGATCTTCATCGGACATCTCAAAGACTGATCCAAGTGGGGCACACAGATCTTCAACAACTGTCTTCAAGGCTTCGTCTTCGTCATGGGTTAAATATCCAATCAGTCCTTTGGATATTAATGTTGGTGTGTTGGGCATTAAGCGCACAAGACGACATTGCGGTAAATGTTTTTCTAAGGTGTCCATGCGCAGGCCCGCCGCAAGACTGATGACAATTTGTCTTTCAAGAAAGGCTTGCGATATGGGTTCGATGGCAGCAAGTAAATCCTGGGGTTTCACGGCGATGATGACCACGTCACAGGTTTCGACAAGCTCTTCATTGCTTGAGCAAATTTGAACTTTGTGACTTTCGGAAAGTTTTTGTAACTTGCCAGGAGTGCGATTCGAAACATAAATCTTATTTGCATCAAGACCGTTTTCAAGAAGACCTTTGATCATGGCCTGTGACATATGCCCTGCGCCTAAAAAACCGATTTTCAACGACTTCAGATGGAAATTCAAATGGGCCTCCGAACTTAAACTCTTTCGCCAAACAAAAGAGTTCCAACTCTGACTATTGTTGCTCCTTCTTGAATGGCAATCAAGAAATCTTGGCTAGTTCCCATCGAAAGTTGATTCATGGGATGTTGCCCACGGTCATTTTGAAGTTTTTTTAAATTTTCTTTCAGCCTTTTAAAGTAGGGGCGCGTGAGCTCGGGATCATCATGAAGAGGTGGAAGTGACATCAAGCCATGGATTTCAAGATTGGGAAGATTCTTAATTTTGTCCCAATTTTGAGTCAGATTTTCCTCTGTAAAACCTGTTTTGCTGTCTTCTGCGCCTTGATTGATCTGCAAAAGAATTTTTTGCTTTTGACCTGGATTTTTTTTGTCCATTTCAGAATTAATTTTTTCGGCCAGTTCGACAGAGTCCACAGAGTGGATTAAATCGAAAACTCCAACCACAGATTTGACTTTGTTTTTTTGAAGATGGCCAATCAAGTGCCAGCGAAGTTGCGGAGCTATTGTTTTAAAGTGATCAATTTTTTTTAAAGCCTCTTGGACATAGTTTTCACCAAAGTCCAACTGTCCTTTTTCAAAAAGCCATTGAATTTTTTCGACAGGCTGAAGTTTTGAAACAGCTAAAAGTTGAACATTTCTAGTTTTTTCTAGAATAGATTCGTAGGTGACGGAACTCATGATGGCCCTTCGACTTTCCAACCTTGGTGGCGCAATATTTCAGAAAAAACTTCCACCGGAAGGCCGACAACATTGTTGTAGGATCCTTCGAAGTGATCAACCAAGCCTCGACCTAGGCCCTGGATAGCATAGGCGCCAGCTTTATCAACATACTCTCCTGTAGAAAGATAATCATGAATCATTTGGTCAGATAATTTTTTGAAATGAATTTGTGTTGTCTCAAGATGAGTCACTGTTTTCAATGATTTACTTTCGACAATGCACATTGCGGTTTTTACTTCGTGAAAACGTCCAGAAAGATTTTTTAAAATTTGGAAGGCGTGATCTAGACTTTGGGCCTTACCAAGAAGCTGGTCATTTAAGACGACCTCTGTGTCGGCGGTGAGCAAGATAAAGGGCGACCTTGGTCCAGTCGAGGCCAGCAGGGCCAGGGCAGCATCAGATTTTTCTTTAGAAATTGCTATTATTTTCTCATTCACTGTCAAATTTTTACGAGGAATTTCCGATACTTTGAGAGGAAGAGCCTCGAAATGAAAACCTGCGTCCAGAAGGAGCTGTTTTCGTCGTGGTGATTCTGAGGCAAGGATCAGTTGATATTTCATAACATCAATTGACCACAAAGAGGTGAAAATGGGAAGTGTCGACTTACTTCTTTTAGGCGGAATTATTTTGGGTGGATTTTCAATCTATCTATTTGTTTCGTCATTGATTTCGAACAACAACGACAAGCAGAATTTGTCGTGGGCGAATAATAGCGAGCCCGTGAAATCAAAAAATCAAATTATTAATTTGTCACGCTCATTGGTGCATCAGTTCACCTTGCAATATGCTTTGAAAATTAAAAACCCAAGCTACAGAAAAAGTATCTCCAAAAATTTAAAAGTGGGTGGTTTGTCCCGCGAGTTGAACGAGGATGAGTTTATTGGAATGCAAATTTTGTGGGGAATCGCTTTTCCACTTTTTATGATGGTGATGAACTTTGCATTGGAGTTGGGCTTTAGTTACCCGTTGCTGGTTGTTATGATGCCGTTGGGATTTTATTTGCCAATTATGCATGCGAAGGGCGCGAAAAAAGTTCGCGAACAAAATGTGCGCGAAAACTTGCCATTTTACATTGATCTTTTGGCCCTGTCTGTCGAGGCCGGTCTTGATTTTTTTGCGGCAATTCAAATGCTAGTTGATAAGGCCGAAAATCAAAAAAGTGTTTTGGCCGATGAGCTGGGCTTGGTTTTAAAAGATGTCCAATTGGGGTCTTCGAAATCATTAGCACTCAAGGAATTCGCGGAAAGATTAGACATGTCTGAAGTCACAAGTTTTGTTGCGGTCTTGATTGATGCTGAAGCAACAGGGGCGCCGATTGCTAGGGTCTTAAAAGAGCAATCTATCCAAATGCGACTTGAAAGATTTGTTCGCGCAGAAAAAGCTGGAGCGCGAGCTTCCCAGGCGATTTTAATACCGATGATGATTTTTATTGTTCCTTCAGTTTTTATTATGGTGTTTGGTCCAGTAGCGATTTCATTTATGTATGGGAATAAATAATGATGGCTGTACTTATAAACCTAACAAAAAATCAAACGATCACGCCCAATTTAGAGGTGGCGCGTGGTCTTATTGATCGAGGAATGGGTTTGATGGGAAGAAAAAAATTTGGACCTGATCAAGGGCTTTGGCTCACCAGTGGCAACAGCATCCATACGCATTTCATGTACTTCGCCATTGATTGTGTGTTCGTTGATGAAAATTTAAAAGTTCAACATCTCGTTGAAGAGAAAAAGCCATGGGGAATTATTTGGCCTGTTTGGAAAGCCTCGTCAGTTTTTGAGCTGCCAGCAGGAACGATCCGTAAGTTTGGAATTCAGAAAGGGGATCAACTTCATGTGGGCAATTAGAATATTAAATGGTCCTCAAGCTGGACAAATTTTTCATTTAAAAATGGGACGCAATACAGTTGGTCGCGCCGTGGATT
>DGYJ01000092.1:872-9025 GCA_002396665.1 Bdellovibrionaceae bacterium UBA5009 | reverse complement strand
GGGATTCTGATATTAAGATAACGACTCAAGGTATTTCGAAGAACCATTGTGAAGTCCATGTCAGTAAAGACAAGATCGTGCTTATGGATATGCAGTCTAGCAACGGGACCTATTTGAATGGTGTTAAAATTCAAAATGGAATATTGCATATTGGTGAAAAGTTTTCGATTCATGATGTTGTTGTGGATTTGATTCCTGCTCCAGAAGTGCGTCGTCCCCAATCTGCCCAGGCCTACAATGGGAATGCGGCATTGCAAGTTCGTTCGCAACCACAACAAATGCCATCAGGTCTTCCGCAAAATTACCAACAATCAGAAGTTGTTCAGGGTCCTTGGCAAAATCAACAGATGCAAGGTGGACAGCCTTGGGGTTGGCAGGCACCACCGCCGGGACAAAACATGGGTGCAAACCAAGACTTGCAATTTCAAACTCAAACGTTAATGCAAAATATCTCTGCCCAGTTTCAAAATTACATGGAAAGAGTTGTCTTGCCAGGCGTTTACAAGTTGGCCCAGATGTTCGATTTTAAGTGGGTCCTTGGGGGTTTTGTTGCTGTCTATATATTTGCAGTGACTTTGCTTTCGATTATTCCGACGACACAACTGGCGAAATCAAGTGTGATGTTGGAAAGCCAAAAAAGAGCTCAATCCCTGGCTCGCAATTTGGCAATGGCCAATCGCAAAGCCTTGGTCGAGGGCAATTTATCTTCCTTAAGTACCTATTCTGCAGAAGTAGAAGATGGAGTGAAATCTGTTTTCTTAATGCAGGACTCGGATGGAATGATCTTAGCACCGGCAACTAAAGCGGGGCGAATTTCTGATCTGACATTTACAAACCAGGTGCGAAAAGAAAGACGTCCACTGACAGGAATGATTGATAGCAGCACCTTGGGAGCCAGTTTTCCTATTGATGCCTACGATCCAGAGGCTGGTGAAATGAAAATTCGAGCCCACGCTGTCATTATATATGACATATCCAGCGTTAGCTTTGACGAAAGCAAAACAATTAGCTTGTTTATGCAGACATTGATGATTGCTTCTATCGTTGGAGCTTTCTTGTTTTTCTTCTTATATAAATTAATTGAATTCCCTTTGCACAGTTTAAGTCGTCAGCTGGATGTGGCACTGCGAGAGAAAAAATCAGATCTTGTGATGACTTTTCAATTTCCGATTTTGCAAGATTTAACTGCAACGATGAATAGTGTTTTGGCTCGGCATTTTAGTTCGGACGGTGGGATGCCATCGGGCATCCCTGGGCAAGAAAACAAACAGCTCCAAGTTGAAAACTTAGTGAAAATGTTGGGCTCGCCTGCGATTGCGTTGGATTCGCAAAGTGCGGTAATTGCATCAAATATCAAATTTGAACAACTTTCACGAGTGGATGCTGGGTCTTTAAAGCTGCAAGGATTGCAAATCATTCCTGATGCGGCTTTACAGCAAAATATTTCAGCCCTTGTGACGAGGGCAAAGTCAGTTCCTGATCAATTGCACACAGACCAGCTCGAGTTCAGTGGGCATTTGTGTTCCATTCAATGTCAGGCCTTCACTAGCTCTGGTTCTGTGGATTATTTTTTAATTACAATTTTAGCTGTTGAAGAGGGGGGCACTTAGTTGAGCGCAGCTCCGCAGATAAACCCATTATTGCAGTTTGAGATTGAGGTGGTGAAAGGTCCCCATCAAGGTCTGAAATTGTCTTTTCAAAAAGAATCCATAACTATTGGTCGTGGTGTGGATAATGATGTGGTTTTGTCTGAAGATTTGCGAATCAGCCGTCAACATGCAGAAATAATTCAAAGCCATGGCTATTTTAAATTCAGAAATGTGAATGCAAAAAACTATACATTGCAAAATGGTATCAAGAATGAAAATGGCCCTTTAAAGTCCAATGATGTTTTGGCCCTTGGGGAATCTGAGGTCGTTTTTAGAAATCTTCAGGCCATGGCTGCAAATGGAAACTCGCCAGGTCAGAAACTTCAAATCGTGTCCCAGGCCCCTAACCCTGTTCAGCAGCCAACTGCTGCTGCTCCAAAATCTTTGCAAGGACAGCCGTCATCCTCTGCGCCAATATTGCGACAACAACAAAAACCTGCACATCAGTACAATCCAATTTATCCACCAAATGGTTTTCAACAGCAGTCCTATCAGGGAGCACAACAGCCTCCGCCGGGATACCGTGGACCTTCTAGAGGGGCGCCATCATCTGGTGGCGAAAATAAATTCAGATTTTATTTAATTTTAGGAGTCGTTGGATTGGCACTGTACTTTTTTGTGTTTCAAGGCGCATCGAGTGGTCGCAAAGCAAAAAAAATTCGTGGCGGTGAAGAGATTGAATTAGCCGTACAGCAAAGCGAAGAAAACATTAAAAGCTTAGAAGAGCGGCTTGGCGAAAGAAATACTGTCACAAGTAAAAGGGCAGAAGAAAATTTTATTAAAGGATTTCGTGATTATCAAAAGGGGCAGTATTTGCGAGCTCGCGAATATTTTCAAATTGTCTTAAATTTAAGCCCAAGCCATGTGGAAGCCCGTAAATACTACGAACTTTCTAAAATTAAGTTTGATAAGCAAATTGATTATAATTTTATTGAAGGTTTAAAAAACAAAGATAAAAAGAACTATAGAATGTGCAGATCCTACTTTTCGCAGGTTCTAATATTGATTCAAAACGATCGCATGCATCCCAAGTACGACGAAGCCCAAAGGTATTTGCGAGAGTGCAGCTTGTCACTTGAGCGGAGATTTTAGCCATGTATGGTCTTAAAATAAAACTCAATGGAAAAACAATTTCAGATCTTAAGCTGGATCAGTCAAAAAGTTATATTGCTGGTCGCAAAGAGGACTGTGACATCGTCTTAGCGCAGGAAAAATCAATATCGCGTGAGCATTTTAAGATCTCATTTGATGGCGAAGCTTGGACAGTGGAATTGCTTTCTAAGTTCGGAGAAATATTTTACCGAGGCGACAAAATAGAGAGCCAGCGATTAGCACATGGTGATTTATTCCAAGTTAAGCCCTATGAATTTGAATTTTATCAATCTGTCGAAGAAGCTTCAAAAACAACAGACCAATTGGAGCCACAGGTTTTAGCTGCTGATTCTGAAGAGAAAACCTATGTCGGAGGCTCGACACAAGTTCCATTTATTCGTTTTAGTAAAACGGGTCAGGATTCTGAGCCATTGTTGCAGTTAGCGGATGGAAATTCGTGGGTGGCGGGCAGGGAATCCAGTTGTGAAATATTTATAGATGATCAACGCGTAAGTCGAAAACAATATGAAATCAAAAAATCTGGCTCACAATATAAAATTATCGACCTTGAAAGTGTGAACGGTACATTTGTTAATGGTCAAAGACTTGCTTCGGGCGAAAGCAAGGTCTTAAGAAGCGGTGATTCAATCAGTGTGCTAGAGCACGTGATGTACTTTGAGCTTCGGGACCCCTATTTTAATGCACGGGTTAGTTCTGTTGATTACGAAAAAGTATCTCGGGCTTTGGTGGCTCCAGATTCGGAGGATTCAACAAATGAATTTTCACAAAATTCTGGCGCCGTGGTGAACTACGAAGGGCAGTATCCCCAATCCGCAAATGGTCATGATCCCTATGCGATCACTCCACATGTCGGTCAGGGCAGTTATCCGATGGCCCCCTATGATCCAAATGCATACCCAAACATGTACCAGCCGGGGAATGGCCCGACGTCTGCATTTCCTGCTGTAGATAATTCCAAACAACAAAAAATCAGAATTGCACTGATTGCAGTCATTGTCATTGGCGGTGCATTTTTCTATCTTGAAAATTCTAAACAGGATTCAGCGCCGCAAAACTCTTCGCAGGGGCAGGGAAATCCGAACGACCCATTCAATAAGTTAACCAAAGAACAACAGACTTTAATAAAGCAATCTTTGAAATTGGCTGAAAACTACTATGATTCTGACAATGCAGAATTTAGCAAAACCGAGCTAATTAAGATTAAAGATGCATTTCCTGATTACGAAAAAAGTTCTCTTGGAAAGAAAATCAGAGACCTTGACGAAAAGGCCGAGCAAAAAATTTACGTCCGTGTCCGTTTGGCTGAAGAAGAAGCTCGTGCTAAAGCCAAGGCTGAACAAGAGCAAGAAATTGTAAGGGTGACCGAAGAGTGCAAGAAAAAGCTGAACGCCAATACGACAGTGGATGAAATGAATACCTGCTTGTCTCCTGTGATTGGATATGATCCTCAGAACACGGCTATTGTCGCTTTGCAAGAGCAAGTAGAAAAAATGGAAGTTGATCGTAAGGTTCAGGCCGAGCAAAGAGGTATTTACGAAGAAAAAATTCGCCAGCTCAGGCAGCAATACTTTAAGGCAGAAAAAGTAGAAAAAAGTGGTTCACTGTTGGCGGCCATTGACGAGTATAAAAAAGTGGTTAATTCATCTTTGCCTGACCCGGATTCTTTAAAACACAAAGCACAAAGAAACATCGCTGCTCTAAAATCTGGAATTAATTCGAAGACCTCTGTTCTTGTTCAGAAGTCACAAAAATTATTTGAAGAACGAAAGTTAAAGGAAGCCATTCAATTGATGCGCCAAGTTCGACAAATCAACCCTGTCGACGAAGAGGTTCCAGAAAAAATTGAGTTCTACGTCCGGGAACTGCGGAAAGATATGAAAGTCATGTGGGACGAATCAATTATTGAAGAAAATTATGGAAAAATTATGTCAGACGAAAACAATACTGGCGCAGTTTCTAAATGGAAAAAAATTCTTGAGCTCGATATTCCAGATGGTGAATTTTATCATAAGGCCGTGACGAAGTTGAAAAAATATGGGGTCCAATAGTGAAGCTTTCGGAAAGACTTTTTAATTCACATCAATTTCGGCCCAGACCAGTTGTTCACCAAGAGAGCGATCAAAGTCTTATACTGATTGCGACTCCGTGGGGTTCTGTTGAGGCCTCTCAGCGTGTTGTAGATATTTCTTTGAAGTATATTCAAGCGGCAAGAAGTGACCTTGAAGTGACATCTCCTTTTGAGTTCTTGCCACAGCTCACAAACGAAGCAAACGCTCTTCGTGTGGGAACGCTTTTGGCCAATGATAATCTTTACCGTTCAGAAAATAAGTCCGAATACAACACTGTTGTCGAGTTTGTAGCCCTTAGTTATAAAGATCGGCAGTTGTCGTGGACTCAGGCTGGATTTCCAAATCTGTATTTGAAAAAGAAAAATGGTTTTTTAGAGCCACTTTCTGTTTCCCATGATTTGTCCTACGAGCTTAATCAAATCGAGCATCCTTTGCCTTTGAATGCTCTTGGAACAGAAAGAGATATCCAGTTGTCCGCGGGTTCAATACAAATCCAAAGCGAAGATCAATTGGTTATTTTATCTAGATCTGTAGGTTTTCACCATTCCTTTTCTAAAGGACAGGTTTTGAATTTAAAAAATTTAAGTGACGAGTTGTCGCAATCCCACCCAGAAATTCCATTTTGGTTGGGTGTCGTTGACTTTTAATTTAGTCGTCAGAATTATTTTTTTTCTTAATTTCAATTTTTTTTAAGTAATCTTGAACCATCTCTTGAGTTTTTGTATTTAGTGCAAGAATTTCGTCGAGTTCGTCATTTGGAACAAAAGAATAAGCCAGTGGTTCCCAAGGTCCATCAAGGGATATATTTAATTCATGAAATTTTTTAAGAAGATTTCGATGACGCATTTTTCGCAAAAATTGATCTTTCAACAAATCTTTTTCGGAGCTTTTTTCTTGTGACATTCTCCATTCCATATACGTTTGGAAATCAGAATTTCGACATTCTTTTTTTAATGAAGCACTTTTCTGCATAATGGCCCATTTAAGACAAGAATTTTCAGTCCAGCTCAACTTTGGCTGTGTGGTTTTGTAGTATTCGTTTAAATTTTTAGGTAATTTTTCAGGCCAACGCCAAAGTTGCAATTCGATTTCGTTAACAGCTTCTGGAGGAAATGTATTTTTCATGTCATCAAGGCTGGCAATAAATGATGGATTTTTTTCAAGTCGATCTGTCAATGTATTGTAGGCCTGTATTCGTTTATCAAAAATATAGAGTTCATGTTGATTCATTGCGGCCCAACGAATAGGACCTAATCCTTGCCAACTTAGCCAGGGGGCCTCGATGGGAATGAGGCGTTGAACAGTCCACGGACCTGCCGTTTTCTTTAATACGGCCTCTAGGCTGACAACGGGAAAAGATGTTTGTCTATTTTCTATGAAGCTAGATTTGACAAGATCAAAAAGAGTTCTGCCAACGTCAGCAAGACTGATGGAAGGGTCAAAGGTTCTTTGTGATTTTACATCCTTTTCGCCATAGGTGGGTTTCATGAGTAACGACACCTGAGTGTTTTCAGAGTGAAGGTTGAGATATTGGGAATAATTCTGACTGTGTTCCCCTTGGGGTTTGCCATTCAGGCCAGTTAAAATGACATATGTTTTGTCCCACATTTTCTTTTTTTTCAGATTCTGAATAACTTCAAACAGGGCATCATCAATTTCTTCAAGTTGGCTGTCATAGGTTTGACTGCGGGTTTCGCCTAGCCGATTCGTTGTTTGATATTCCGGGAAAAGTAAATCAGCAACAGTAAGAACTGCAAAAAATGGTTTGGCGGCAGAGGATTCATTCAACCAATCTAGAAATATTTTATATGTTTCTTTGATGGGTCGAAATGCCAATTGTTTTTCGTGATTGATCATGTCGTCAAAAAGTTCAAAGCCCTGATGTAAACCAGTTCGTCTTGAGTGTGCAATTTGGCCAGAGAAAAATGCCGTTTGATAGCCACGGCCTTCAGCCACTTCAGTGACGGTCTGGATTTCTGACTTAAGTCCAGGTGGGCTGTTGAATCGAACATGGCTTTGAAATGGGTAAAGTCCAGTCAACAGAGAGGTCAGACTTGGTACGCTCAGTGTGGATGTTGTGTAAGCATGTGTTGCGCGGACGGACTCTGCGCAAAGTTCGCCAAATCCTGATTTCTGAAGCTGGCTGCTCTCTCGATGGCAAATGGATTCTGCAGAACTTAGACCATCAACAGCAATGACAAGAACATTCGGAGAGTCCGAAGTTTGGCAGGAGCTTAAAAGAAGCAAGACCCCGACGAAAATCAAATTCAAAATAAGAGCAGTGCACTTCTTGACCATTGTTCATAGATCCAAAATAATATTTAAACGACATCTACAACATATCCTCATCGCCTCAGGATTCAAAGGAGAACTCGATGTTAACAGAAAAAATCTTTGCTTTCGCACAGTTTGCAGATCAAACCATCCTTGGTTTCTTGGTGCTACTCAGTGTTATTAGTTTGGGAATCATTTTAGAAAGAGCTGTGGCCTTAAGAAAAGTGACAAAAGAATCTGAAAAAGTGAGACAGCGCGTGCGTATGGCTTTGCAAGCCAATAGCTTAGAAGATTTTGAAATCATCGCGAAAGATGCAGAATCCATTGAAGGTCGCGTGGCAAGTTATGCTTTACGCCACATGCGTGATTCTGGTTCAAAAGGCTTAGAAGAAATTTTTAATTCCTATGCTTTATCAGAAAAACCAGATCTTGAAAGATTTCTTGGATTCTTAGCCACTGTTGGTTCCAATGCCCCCTATGTTGGGCTTTTGGGAACAGTGCTAGGGATCATGAAAGCTTTTAATGATTTGGCCCAGTCTTCAGAGGCTGGTCAGCAAACTGTGATGGCGGGGATTTCTTTGGCCCTTGTGGCAACGGCAGCGGGACTTTTTGTCGCGATTCCTGCTGTTATTTTTTACAATTACTTTCAACGCAAAATTAAAACTGTATTTACAAATTTAGAAAGCGTTAAAGAATTGGGCATGGCCTATTCTAAGAAAAAAGGAATTTAAACATGGGAATGAAAAGTCATTTTGATGACGAGCCGTTGTCAGAGATCAATGTTGTTCCCTTAGTTGACATCGTCCTTGTGGTTTTGATCATCTTTATGGTGACGGCCCCAATGATTATGAAGCCCACAATCAATGTCAATTTGCCTAAGGCGGCCTCCGGAGATCAAACCACTCCGAGCCAGTTGAACATCACCTTGACTGCGGATGGAAGAATCAATCTGAATGGATCTTTTGTCAGTGAAGCCCAGGTTTCTGAAAAGGCAGCCACAGAGGTTTCCAAAAATCCTGAGATTCAGGCCATTATCTCTGCAGACCAA
>DGYJ01000092.1:0-712 GCA_002396665.1 Bdellovibrionaceae bacterium UBA5009 | reverse complement strand
AGCCGTCGCCCATGGTCGAGTGGTGACAGTTCTGGATCTTGTAAAAACCGTCGGAGTTAAGAAATTCGCTATTAGCATCGAGAAGAAATAAGTCTCTGACTCATTCTGATACGACTCAAGTCCTGTCAAAAAATTGCCGAGATATTCTGTATGAAGAAAATCTCGGCAGAAGTGCGTCTTCTGTTCACTTTATTCACATCCGTTGTCGTCTTCGGACTCTTCGGTCTGCAACAATTATTGGCATCGCCAGGTCCAATCAATGCAGATGAATCAACTTATGCACAGGGTGATTTTGATTCTTTTGATGCCGCTCCATCGCGGCAACCTTCAAGTATTGGCCCCAAAAAAGATATCGTGATTCCAAGCTTTTCTTGGAATGTTTGTGACCTTGAAAAGTCACAGGAAAAATCCTACACAGTGAGCGGTACTTTTGTGCAGTTAAGACTGAGCCGATGTGGAAATTTTTCGAAGAAAAAAAATAGTGAAATGGTGATCGTCAACAAAACAAATGGGTACACAGCTTCGGTCTTTAATTTAACAAATGGCGAGATGCAAACCGATCTTATCCAGCTTCAATCCGGAGCCAATGAAATCACTATTCAGTATTTACAGTCGAATGGCGAAACGCATCTCGAAAATATTTCTCTTGTTTCTAATCAGTAATTTCAAATTCCCTTTGATGTTCCCCTCAAAAAACTAGTTGCTCGCTGGA
>DGYJ01000117.1:16609-18285 GCA_002396665.1 Bdellovibrionaceae bacterium UBA5009 | reverse complement strand
TGCCCCTGGACCAGAGGACAGTTTTTCGTTCTGGGCGAAGAAGGTCGTTAAGACGGGTGATGGCCTTGTTCCAAAAATCGACAATAATAAGAAGTCCTAGACTGTTGCCATCAGTCCAGGTCACCGATGGATTGAATGGATGCAGAAACGAATTGGTTACAAAAGCATAGGTAAACAAGGCCCCCAGCTTGTTTTAGTTCATGGCTATGGCGGTGCTCCGAAGCATTTGGATGCTGTGGCCCATCAGTTGTCCAACTCATTTCGAATTCATACACTCCAATTAGGGCCTTTATTTGATTCAAAAAATCCATTGTTATTTGGTGTCCAAGTTGAAGTTTTAATTCAATATCTTGAACAAAATTTTATGACCGATAAGTTTTCAGTTGCAGGGGTTAGTTACGGTGCAACTTTGCTTTGGGCTGCTAAAATTAAGCGCCCTGATTTGTTTGAAAATATTATTTTGATCAATCCACTTTTACCCCAGGCCCTGAAGTGGATGCAGTCAACAGAGCTAAGAACAATTCTTCGAATTCCTTTTCACCGGCAAGCTCTTCATTTTTTACTTTCAACTGCCCTTGGAAAGAAAGTTTTGCATAAGGCCTCGGAACTTTTTAGGCCCGGGGACGAAAACTTTTCGAGTCGTGTGAAGCGAATGGATAAACGAATGGTTTATTATGTCAGCGCCATGATTTCGCACTTTTCGTGGATTCTTCGTCACGAAGATTGGAAGTTTTGGGAAAAAAAATCTGCTGTGATTTCACATCACAATGTTCACCTTGTGGTTTCGAACAAAGATCCATTATTTAATTTAAATGGTTACGAAGGGTTCTTAAAGAATCAATTGAATGGGGCGCAGTTAAAAATTATTTTTGATTCACATCATTTAATCAATATCAGTCATCCCAAGGAACTTTCAGAATTTATACTGCAAGTCTGTACTGATCAAAAATTAAAGACTGGATAAAGCTTAGACGTTGAACGAAGAACCGCAACCGCAGTTCTTTGTCGCATTCGGATTGTTGAACACAAATCCTTTGCCATTTAATCCGCCAGAATATTCCAAAGTTAAACCAATCACATAAAGAAAGCTTTGGGAATCGACCACAAGTTTTTCACCAAAGGCCTCAAAAACTTTATCGCCATCTTGGATTTGATGATCGAAGTCCATCTTATAAGACAAACCAGAGCAACCACCTTTTTTGACTTGAACGCGCAGAAAATGATTTTGATCTTTTCCATCTTCGGATTTAAGAGCAGCAATTTTTTTTGCAGCTGATTCAGAAATTTGAATCATTGGAATCTCCTTCATTTGCGACTTGAAACTAACAGCAGTGTATCATCTTTTCAAGTGGCTGTGAAGGGTGAATAATTAACCTATTGAAATGACTTACAATTTAGAAAGTGACTGGGAAAGTCTTTGGGCGGCCTCAGCCAGTTCTTGCTGGGTTGTCCAGCGCCCAAAGCTTAACCGTAGGGTCCTAGATATTCTGTCCTCGTCGTAGCCAAGGGCTTTAAGCACATGGCTTTGGGTGGCGCTAGCACTATGGCAAGCCGAGCCCGCACTGACCCCAAGCTGAGGATCTTGAAAACTGCCACCTTTAAACCCCTTAGGGAAAGTCACAGAAAGATTGGCCGCGGACCTTGTCGCTGATTGGAAAGTCTCAGAGATGGGGCTG
>DGYJ01000117.1:16105-16458 GCA_002396665.1 Bdellovibrionaceae bacterium UBA5009 | reverse complement strand
ATGGGGCTGCCATTGAGTTGGATGCCTGGAATTTCTTTTTTAAGTTGTTCCCAGAAATATTTTTGTAAATTGTGATTGTGGGAAAAATCCTTATCAGACTCTGTGGTAAGTATTTTAAGGGCTTCGCCTAGGCCTACGATACCTGCGGCATTCAGTGTTCCAGAGCGCAGACCACTTTCTTGACCTCCGCCATGGAATCTTGGAGAAATATTGACCCCAGTGTGTTTGTAAAGGATTCCGACCCCTTTGGGGCCATAAATTTTGTGGCCTGACAAAGAAAGCAAATCAACAGGGACTTGGTTGAGCTGAAATGGAATTTTACCAATGGCTTGGGTGGCGTCTGTGTGAAGAAC
>DGYJ01000117.1:15631-15955 GCA_002396665.1 Bdellovibrionaceae bacterium UBA5009 | reverse complement strand
AGAAGCCGAGATTTTTTTTAAATCATTCACCGAGCCGATCTCATTATTGACCCAAATCAAACTGATAAAACGTGTTGCTGGAGTTGTCTTTTTTTGAATGGACTCAAGGCTGACCGTTCCATCTGAATTTAAATCTATAAAATCAACATCAATATTAAGCAACTTTTGGGCATAGGAAATTGTTTTCAGAACGGATTGGTGTTCCACCGTAGAGGTGAGAACATGAATTTTATCATTGGGTCGTAGAAGTCTTTCGTTTTCTAAAAAACCAAGGATGGCCCAGTTATTACTTTCGGTGCTGCCAGAAGTAAAAAAAAGTCTCGT
>DGYJ01000117.1:8186-15509 GCA_002396665.1 Bdellovibrionaceae bacterium UBA5009 | reverse complement strand
CTGCCAGAAGTAAAAAAAAGTTCAGTGTCTTTACAGTCTAAAAATTTTGCAGCAGTTTCCCTGGCTTCGCGCACGGCCTTGCCAGAGGCCCAGCCCCAAATATGGCTTTGACTGGAGGGATTTCCAAAATGCTCAAGAAAATACGGTTTCATGGCTTCGAAGACCCTAGGGTCCAAAGGTGTTGTCGCGTTGTAATCTAAATAAATTGGTGTCATCCTTTAATTGTCATCTCTAAATCCAGGGGAAGGGTCAATGAAAAAGAAGACCGGGGCTAAAATCAAAATTTTGAATTATTGGACAGGTGGGAAAAAGGCAGAAGCCTTGATCCAGTGGAAAACTTTGGATTCGGTGATTAAAACTCCAAGTGGTGCAACTCACTTTGAAATGAAGGGCGTTAAGGCCCCGTCCACATGGTCCTCGTTGGCTGTTGATGTTGCTGCCAGTAAGTATTTCCGCAAAAAAGGAGTGCCAAGGACAGGGTCTGAAAATTCGATTTTGCAATTGGTGCAAAGGGTTGTCGATGCCTTGGGTGACGCAGCCTTCGTGCAAAAATATTTATCAAAAAATGAAATTGAAAATTTTAAAAATGAATTAAAATTTATTCTTTTAAATCAAAAAGCCGCCTTCAATAGCCCAGTTTGGTTCAATGTGGGGCTTCGCAATTACAAACTGAAATCCCCAAGTCATCACTGGGCCTTTGATTTTAAAAAGAAAAAAATAGTCTCTGTCAGTGATGCCTATGAAAGACCCCAGGCCTCGGCCTGTTTTATCCAAAGTTTAGAGGACTCCATTGAAGGCATTTTTGAGTTGGCAAAAACAGAAGCAAGATTATTTAAATATGGTTCTGGATCTGGAACTAATTTTTCAACACTTCGAAGTAAATATGAAGAGCTTCGCTCGGGGGGCACGTCTTCAGGCTTGATGTCCTTTTTAGATGTCCTTGATCGCGGGGCGGGGGCCATCAAGTCCGGGGGCACAACTCGGCGAGCAGCAAAAATGGTCATCGTCGATGTGGATCATCCTGAAATTGAAGATTTTATTGATTGGAAAGTCGCAGAAGAAAAAAAAGCTCATTTGCTGATTCAAGCTGGGATGAGCTCTGATTTTGAAGGCCCAGCCTACAAAACAATTTCGGGTCAAAATGCAAATAATTCTGTGCGGGTCACCGATGAATTCATGAAGGCTGTGATTGAAAATAAAAAATGGAATTTAAAATCCAGGGTGGATCAAAAAACAATCCGTCAAATTCCAGCTAAGGAAATTTGGAATAAAATTTCTGCGGCCGCATGGTTTTGTGCAGATCCTGGTTTGCAATTCCATGATACGATTAATCGTTGGAATACTTGCTTGGCCGACGAGCCCATTCGCGCCAGTAATCCTTGTTCAGAATTTATGTTTTTGGACGATACGGCCTGCAATTTGGCTTCTTTAAATTTATCTGCATTTTATGATGTCGAAAAAGGTTTTGATCTTGAGGGCTACTTGCACACAATTAAAATTGTATTTTTAGCCCAGGATATTTTAGTCGACGAGGCCAGCTATCCAACGGAAAAAATTGCAGGACGAAGCCACGATTATCGCCCCCTGGGAATTGGCTTTGCCAATTTGGGATCCTTGCTGATGAAAATGGGAATCCCCTATGACAGTCAGCAGGGAAGGTTGTGGGCAGGGCTTTTGACATCCTTGATGTCAGCCCAGGCTTACTTAACAAGTTGCGAATTGGCAGAATTAAAAACTCCATTTGAAAGATTTCAAAAAAATAAAAAATCAATGACGAAGGTTTTGCATCAGCATCAAGAGGCCCATGAAAAATTAAAAATGCTGCTAGAGTCAGTAAAAAGCGAAAAAGACCAGCAGCAGTTGAAAAATTTTTATGAAATGGCAAAGCAATTGTGGGCCGAGGTTCTTCGCTCTTCAAAACGCCATGGGGTACGAAATTCCCAGGTCAGTGCCATTGCCCCGACGGGAACTATCGGGCTCATGATGGATTGTGATACGACAGGGATCGAGCCCGAATTTTCATTGGTTAAAACGAAAAAACTTGTTGGCGGTGGAGTGCTGCAAATGGCCTCAAGTTCTGTTCGCCCGGCCCTTTTGAAGTTGGGATACTCTTCAGATGCCATTTCAAAAATTGAAAAGAAAATCACCGATGGAATGGATGTGGCTGATATTTCAGAACTCAGTGAAGACGCACAAAAAGTTTTGACCTGTGCCATGGGGAAAAAATCACTTTCGGCCGAAAGTCACTTGCTAATGATGGCCGCTGTTCAGCCCTTTGTCAGCGGTGCGATTTCGAAAACGATTAATTTACCAACTTCCGCAACAGTCGAACAAGTTCAAGGCGTCTACATGCAGGCATGGACCTTGGGTTTAAAATCTGTGGCCCTGTATCGTGATGGATCAAAAATGAGTCAGCCACTGAATAAAAAATCAGAAATCCCCGAGGGCTTTAAAAAATGTCCAGAATGTGGTGGTTCGACAGAACTTCACAGTGGATGTTACCGCTGCACAAACTGTGGTTTTAGTTTGGGATGCGCCTAAGTTAAAGGCTTTTCATCCACTCGATCAATGCAAGCTCTGTAAACATTTGTTTCGATCTTTCAATCATATTTGCTGTTTTATATGGTGATTGAATTTTTCGATTCAAACCAATTTTTTGATCAGTTCCTGCCAGGGAAATTAAAAGCAGAGATTCTGCTTCAAAGTCTGATACTTTTTTAAGTTGTAAGCAGGCGACTTTGCTGACTTTAGATTGCAGGTCGGTGATTTTTAAATTTGTGATTTTATTTGAAAAATGAATTTCTGTTTTTGCAAGCAAGCTTTTCCAATGGTTTTGAATTCGATGGGTTAAAAACCCATCCGTGGCTTCATCTTGAATGTAAACTTTTTCATAGTCCAAAAGTCGTTGGCAAAATAATTCTGCAATGTCTTCAGAGTTTCTAAGAACGGTGACGTCTTTAAGGGTTTCATCAATTTTTTCAAGGTAAGAGCTCACGCGGCTTTGATCTGATTTGTGGAATGTGGCCTTCACTTCTACATAGGGCAAGTGGACTCGGTAGCCAATTTCTAAAATTTGCGGGGCTTGCTGGGAATTTGTTTTCTCGAAATCAGGGGTGGGGTTGACGCCTTGGCTTGCAAGTTCTGTTCGGCGTGCGATTTCACTTTCACCTTCGCCGATGGTGTCCCAGGATTTTGTGACCAGGGGGTCAATGTGTTTTGTATTTTGTTGCAGCCAATTTTCGATGTGGTCATTCCAAATGGATTCAATTTCGCGAGGGGGGCCTGGTAAAACAAAAAAATGTTTTTCTTTCGCATACAAGTAAAAACCATTGGCTGTGCCATGTTGATTTTCAAGGACTTGGACGCCGTCGGGGAAATAGCATTGTTGTTTTTGAAAATCTTGAACGGCGAAACCGCGAGAGCTTAAGCGTTCAACGACTTTTTTCCATGATGGATCATCAAAAAAAGTTTTTAATCCTGTCCACTGGCAGATTAAGTCCCGGGTGAAGTCGTCAGATGTGGGTCCAAGTCCACCTGTTACAAAAATGATATGACTTTGAAGGGCGCAAAAATCCAAGGCCTGTAAAATCAATGTTCTTTCGTCTGGGACGACAATATGAGTATTTGTTTTAAGCCCTGATTCTCGCAATTTTTTAGAAATCCACGAGCCATTTTTGTTGGTGATTTGACCGCTCGTCAGCTCGGTCCCCACACCCAAAACACTTGCGGTTGGAATCATCGGCAATGGGGGCGTTTTAGGCTCTGTTTTTATCATTTTTCATGCTCCAAACTTGGCATTCAAAGATTTTCTATGTTACAAGTTCAAACTTCAAGTGTCCATAGGAGTGAATATGAGTCAAATGCCGAATTACAAACAAATCGATATCTATAATCCGACAGAAGAGCATAAAATGCTGCGCGAAACGCTGCGCTCATTCACCCAGACTGAAATTGAACCCCAGGCCCATGAATTTGACCGCAAAGAGATGTTTAATTTGCCCCTTTTTAACAAAGTCGGTGAATTGGGACTTTTGGGGATTACTGTTCCAGAAGCCTACGGTGGCGCGGGGATGGATGCCACTGCTGCGGTTTTAGTTCATGAAGAGATGTCGGCCTCGGACCCTGGTTTTTGTTTGGCCTACCTGGCCCACTCGATGTTGATGGTCAATAACTTGGCCATGAATGGCAGTGAAGAACAAAAAAAGAAATATCTGCCAGGACTTAGTAGCGGAGCTTCTATCGGCGCCATGGCCATGTCTGAACCGTCGGTGGGCACAGACGTTCTTGGAATGTCTTCAACGGCAGAAAAAAAAGACGATAAATATATTTTAAATGGTCGCAAGATGTGGATCACCAATGGAACAGTGGATGAAAACAAAACACCCTGTGATGTGGTCCTTGTTTATGCAAAATCCGGTGAAAAAAATGGCCGGGCCCAGGTCTCTACTTTTATTGTTGAAAAAGGAGATAAGGGATTTTATGTGGGCCAAAAAATCAAAGACAAATTGGGAATGCGTGGTTCAAATACTGCAGAACTTGTTTTTGAAAATTGCGAAGTCCCTGCTGGTCGTTTGATTGGTGCTGAAGGCGATTCGATGTTGCATATGATGAAAAATCTAGAGCTCGAGCGCCTGACACTGGCGGCTATGAGCTTGGGCATTGCACGCAGGTCTTTAGAGATCATGAATAAATATGCGACAGAGCGCGAAGCCTTTGGAAAACCACTGAGCTTTTTTGGTCAGATGCAAAGACATATTGGTGAATCCTATGCTGAATACAAAGCCGCACGGGCCTACGTCTATGATACAGCCTTGAAGTTAGACCTTACGAAAGAAGGAAACCGCTTGGATTCTGACGGTGTCAAATTGGTGGCGACAACCATGGCTAAGAACGTCGCTGACCGCGCAATTCAAGTTCTTGGTGGTTACGGCTATGTGGGCGAGTATGTTGTCGAACGCCTTTGGAGAGATGCGAAGCTTCTTGAAATTGGTGGTGGAACCCTTGAGGCCCATCAAAAAAATATCACCCGTGATTTAATTAAATCACCGGAAATGATTTTAAAATAATGAGTTCAAAGCAGTTTGATCTTTTGCCGGAACTTAAGGTCAATGAACATTTAAATGTTCATTATGATCTTGTATTGAAGCACATTGCCCCGGTATTGACGGATTCCCGCTGGGAAAAAATTCAAAAAATTGCCAATGGTCGAATTTATGATGTGGCCGTGGTTCTAGAGAGTATCTATGACCGTGGAAATATTAGTGCGGTCATGCGAACAGCCGAAGCCCTTGGATTTGTGAATTTTCATGTGATTGAAACCCAAGAAAAATTTAAAGAAGCAAATCGTGTGACCCAGGGTTCTGATAAGTGGGTCGAAGTTCGCAAATGGAAAAAATCATCTGATGCGATTGAGCACTTTAAGAAAAATAAAATTCGTTTGTGTGTGACCACCCTGGAAGGTGGTCGCCCCATTGACGAAGTTGATTTTAGTCAGCCCTGTGCCTTTGTTCTTGGCAATGAAAAAGAAGGGGCCAGTCGTGAAATGATCGATGCCGCCGACGAGAGGGTGTTTATACCCATGAACGGCTTTGTACAAAGTTTTAATATTTCTGTGGCCGGGGCCTTGGGTTTGTACCATATCCAAAAAGAATTATTAAAAAGCAGAAAAAATATTTCAGATTTGAATGAAGAGCAAAAAAAGATTTTGCAGGCCCATTACTGCATGCGCAGTTTGGATTCTGCCAAGGATACTCTGAAAGAACTTTTTGAAAGAAATAAATTAAATTCTTAAATCAAACTCTTAAATTGAACTTAAAAATAGAGGACACTGTGAAGCAAAAAACAAAATCTAAAAAAGAAAAATCAACTTTACCCCATCAGCCCAAGCAAAAACTATATGGCACAAAGGCTATTGAGGAAAATCAGCTGGAACGTTTTGAAAACAGAACCACAGTTCGTAAATACACCATCGAATTCACTTGCCCAGAGTTTACTTGTCTTTGCCCACGCAGTGGGTTTCCTGACTTTGCCACAATTCGAATTAAATATATTCCTGATCAATACTGTGTCGAGTTGAAGTCTTTAAAGCTCTATATTAATTCCTTTCGCGACAAGCATGTCTTCCATGAAGATGTGACCAATGTGATTATTCAGGATATGATTGATTTACTGGATCCCCATGAAATTTCTGTGGTCGGTGACTTTACTGTGCGTGGGAATATTCACACCCTTATTACCGCTGAACATCGGAAGAAAAAATAAGTCTCAGATATTGCGACAGTAGATTGTCGGAACTGAATAAGTAGCACAAGTGTTCATTCTAATTCTTTTTTTGAATCAAGAGGCACTTCATTTTTCTATGAACTGTTGAAAATTCATAATCTAAGTCTGGCAGTGGAAGTGGCTTTAACGAACATTTATTTTTGATGGACCACAGTTGGATATTTTTATGAAAATCTTCAGAGTCCCAACCTTCATAGTTGCAGCTGAAAAGAATTTGTCCATTTGGTTTTAGAATTGAAAGAATATGATCCAGTAAAGGGGACCAATCTTTTTTAAATTGAAAGACGCCACGATCACTTCTTCCAAAAGAGGGGGGATCTGCAATGATTAAATCAAATAGACGCTGTCGTTTTTGTGTCCCTTTAAGGAACAAGAAAACATCTTGCTTAAAAAATTCATATTTTTTGGGGTCCAATTGATTCAATTCAAAATTCTTTTTTCCCCAGTCTAAAAATTGCGTGCTGACATCATTACTGACCACAGCTTTGGCCTGTCCCAGGGCAGTGCAAACGCTAAATCCACAGGTGTAGCTAAATAAATTTAAGACCTCTTTATCTTTTGAATTTTCTAAAACCCATTTTCGATTTCGACGTTGATCTAAAAATAGTCCTGGTGACAATCCTGTGTTGGATCTGATTTCAAAGCGTGTTGAATTTTCATTGCTTATCCAGATGTCGTTGGGGTTATGCAGGGGCCATAATGAGTTGCTATTTGGATCTGCCCCACGATTTTTCATCCAACGAATATATCCTTTTTGATTTCTTTCGCGAAGCAAATCAGAAATCAAATTTTGGATCTGAAGACTTGGTGGGTTTTCGTTGTACCAAGAGATCCACTCTTGATCATCGTATTTATCCCAGGTCAAATCAGGATGTTCGTCATTCATCAGGCGAAAGCTGGGCGGAAGTTCAGAATAGCACCGAAGGCGTTTTTCAAGGGACGTGTGATAGCATTCAAAAATTTGTTTGGCTTCAGTGGTGATCAATTCCTTTTTCAGATGGGCTGTTACTTGGGACCACCAGGGGCTACGGCTTTCATAGG
>DGYJ01000117.1:6085-8004 GCA_002396665.1 Bdellovibrionaceae bacterium UBA5009 | reverse complement strand
AGGGGCTACGGCTTTCATAGCTTCGTTTTTGATTATTCCAATCAAATGAAATTTTTTGAGCATTGAGGGCCAAACGATGCCAGGGGCTTCCACCGTACAAGGTGTCACCGAGTAAAGGAATCCCAAGGTCCTTGGCGTGGCGGCGAATTTGGTGGGGTTTGCCAGTGATGGGCTCGGCCTTCCATAAAAAATAGGGTCCCAGGTTTTTTATAAATTCGAAATGGGTTGTGGAATTTGTGTCAGAATTTTGTTTTTTTTCTTCGCCTTTTTTTTCGATGTAGGAACTATGGCTTTTCTTTTGAAAAGTTGCTGGCTTGTCAGTTAGAAAGAAATATTCTTTTTGGATTTGGCGATTTTTAAATAAAAGTGATAATTTTTCTGCGGCTGAAGTTGATTTGGCAAATATCAAAACCCCCGAAGTTTCTTTGTCTAGGCGATGGACCACGAAAAGCTGTCTACCAAGCTGTTGTTGGTAAAACTCTTGTATCCCAAGATCAGAATCGTTGGAGCGATGGGTGGTCAAACCCTCGGGCTTGTCAATGACGATGAAGTCTTCTTCGTCATGAAATTTTAAATTTGCGTTAAAAATGGCTTCTTTCATGGGTGTATTTGTCAATATACACGCTCTGTTTTAAGGCGCAACTTGACAATTTCTAAAACGAAATGAATATGGAGTTCTAGGTTTAAACAAAGTCGTTCGCCCCAGGGGCCGAGGAGATTTAAAATGAAATTGCTATTGGTGACTCTTATTGGATCAGCTTTTTTATTTTCTTGCGGTGTTCAGTCAATTCCACAGTCTAAAAATTCTGTCGAAGCCAGCCTTGCCGAGGTCAGCAATCAGTACAAACGTCGTTCTGATTTGATCCCTAATCTAGTTCAAGTGGTCAAAGGTTATGCTAGCCACGAAAAGGACACTTTAACTGCAGTGACCGAGGCCCGCGCCAAAGCCACGTCGGTACAAATTGATCCCTCTAAAGTTTCTCCAGAACAGTTGGCAGCCTTTACAAAAGCCCAAGGACAATTGTCCCAGGCCCTTGGCAAGCTCTTGGTCGTATCTGAAAATTACCCACAATTAAAAGCTGATACTAATTTTCGTGATTTGCAGTCACAATTGGAAGGCACAGAAAATCGCATCACGGTGGCTCGCCAAAGATATATCGAGTCCATTAAAGAGTTTAATAATTTAGTTACAGTCCCGCCAACAAGCTGGACAAATTCAGTTTTTTATCACCACGAAAAAATGCCACAGTGGGATCTTGCTGCTGATGAAAAAGAGAAAGCAGAAAAAGCCCCCGAAGTTAAATTTTAATGAAATTTATTTTGTCTTTTATTCTATCCCTGGTTTTTTTAATGTCTTTGTCACAGGCCAGGGCCGATTTTCAAGTTCCAGCTCTGACTGGTCCTGTCGTTGATCAAGTGGGATTATTAAACCGTCAAGATCTCAGCGAGCTTGAACAACTGATCCGTCAGTACAACGAACAAGGTAAAGCTCAGCTTCAAGTTTTAATCATCGAAAGTTTAGGAAGTGAAACCATTGAAACAGCGTCGATCAAAGTCGTTGATCAATGGAAACTGGGGTCAGCGAAGGCTGACAATGGTGTTCTTTTTTTAGTGGCTCCAGTCGAAAAGAAAATGCGCCTTGAAGTTGGTCAGGGGCTTGAAGGTGTTTTGACTGATGCCATGTCGAAAAGAATTTTGGATGATACAGTGAAGCCATTGTTCCGCACGGGTGATTTTTCATCTGGAGTGCTGGTTGGGGTTTTTGAAATTTTACGAACTGTCGATAAAGACTTTGCTGATCAGCTTGAAAAAACTGGGCCGCCACAACGAAATCAAAAAAAGAAAATTCCGTTTTGGGTTGTTATACTTTTTTGGCTCGCAATCATGATTTTATTTTCACGTCGCGGTTCTGGCGTAGG
>DGYJ01000117.1:5140-5958 GCA_002396665.1 Bdellovibrionaceae bacterium UBA5009 | reverse complement strand
GGGTGGCCCGTGGGGCGGTGGTTCTGGCGGCGGAGGCGGCGGTTGGTCTGGTGGCGGTGGCGGATTTAGTGGTGGAGGGGCATCCAGTGGCTGGTGATTTAATGATGTCAAAAATCCCTTCTTGGTTGAATCAAAGTTTGTCAGAACAAGATCTGCAAAAAATTAATTCCTTGGTGACCCAGCAAGAGCAGGGGACCCTTGGCGAGATTGTGCCCGTGATTGTTCGCAGGTCTTCGGCGGTGGGACATGTTCCTGTTTTATTGTCAGCCCAGCTGATGATTGTGGCTATTATTTGCGAAATGATTTGGTTGAATGATTTAAGTCTATGGGATCGCAGTGAAATGAATATTTTGTTGGTTCTGTTGATTGCAGGTCTTAGTTTTTATCTTTCAAAGTGGGCCTGTGTGCAAAGATGGTTGACCCCAAATGTGGACGAAGTGGCCCAGGTATGGCAAAGGGCCGAGCTGGAATTTTACCGCTCACAATTGAATAAGACAGATCGCCGATCAGCGGTGCTGATTTTGATTTCGGTGATGGAAAGACGGGCTGTGATTTTGGCCGATGAAGGTTTGACTTCGAAAGTTCCCAATGAAGTCTGGACCGAGGTTGTTGCAGATATGAGTGCTCTTTTATCCAAGGGTCAGTGGTATTCTGCCTTCGAGAAGAGCATTTTAAGATGCGGAGAGTTATTGAAAACCCACGCCCCAGAAAACTCTGGCGTTCCCCGCAATGAGCTTGCAAATTTTCTGAGAATCAAAGAATAATAATTTCAAATTTATTTTACTTCGAAAATGCGGCCGTAGCTCAGTTGGATAGAG
>DGYJ01000117.1:0-4960 GCA_002396665.1 Bdellovibrionaceae bacterium UBA5009 | reverse complement strand
GCGCCCGTAGCTCAGTTGGATAGAGTACCTGGCTTCGAACCAGGGTGTCGGGAGTTCGAATCTCTCCGGCCGCACCAATTCTTAATTGAGTCGATTGGCAACGGCTTTCCCAAGCTTTTGCTCAATCAGACGAAAATGTTCGTACAGCTCTCTAATTTCCGTAATGTTAACAGTTCCATCTTCCATTATTTCATTCGATCGAGTTGTAGCAAGCGTGACTGATATTGATAGCTTAGTTAACTGAGTATAGCGTCTATCAATTAAAGGATTTATAATTTGTGCCAATTGCACTTTGTTTTCTAATGCATTTTTTATTTTTTTCCAAATAGAGAATTCCCGATCAAAAAAAGTCATCGTAAAACGAATATCAGAATCTTTGGGAAGAATTGTGATTGATAAAGCATTTAACTTATCATCTTTATACAGACCAATGCCTCCATATTCGGTAGATACAAGCACTCTCTCGACTTTATCTCCATCGCCGTAGGTTTCTGATTGGTCTTCAATATTCAAAATTTCTTTTTTCTCGACGAGCTTCTTAACCTCTTGGAGGGTAAAATCTATGCTTTTCATAAAGTCTAAGACTCTTTTGGTTTGTTCTAATTCTTTGTGAGCGTCTGTCACAGTATGATTTCGAGCTAGTAGTTCTTTAAGCTCAATGCGAGCATTCACTGCATGAGCCCAAGACTCGTCAATTGAAAAACGATTATCATAGGCGCGTGGTGCGTGGGGGATTTCGTACCGAGAGGAGATGATCCCCAGTAAAAGATTGTCTTTTTCATGATTCATCAATGAACCCAGATCCAAAGCATGACGATACTCATGCATAGTTGCTTCTGAAATTTCTGCTGTTGCTGCGGCCAAGGCATCGACGATGATGATTCGACTTTCCGGATCAAAAGAAGCTTTTGCTCCATTTAGCAACTGCGGTGCCACGACAATTCGAGTGTTAAATTTTTGTAAACGACTTGCCATTTTACCGAAAGGGCTTCCTGCATCTGGAATAATCTGAAGCAACTTTTGACCACGATGCCAGGACTGATTTGGATGATCAATAATTTGTGTCTGTACATTTTCATAGCTCATTCTTAAAGCCACTCGGCCCAGAAAAGCCGGAACATCAAGCAGATAAGACTGGTCCGAAAGAGCTGACAAGATAGCTTCAGATTCAGTTGCTTTGGTCTCCGCGCTCACTAGATTGATATTCTCTTTGGTTGAGACTCGAAAAATGTCGTTACAGCGAACAGTTGCAGCAAGTGACGGAAAAGAGCTCGCTATTGTCAAAAATATAAGCGACATTTTCAGACAGAAATAGGTTAGTTTAGTTTTAAGCGTTAATTGCTTCATCCCTACTTAGAAGTGCAATTAAGATACCCATAAACAATGGTTTTGACAGACCTCTACATAGCTTCATTCGCCGGTCGAAAACCCAATCCTATCATGCCAGGTCACATATATTTAATCTGAGCATTTTAGGGCATTTTTTATGAAATTGGTTAGCCCCCAAAACCGTTCTAAATAACTCAGTTTGGCTTTATCAAGGGGCGGTAAAAACAATTTGATAAGTGACCACTATAAAGAATGTTGTTAATTCAATGGCGTGAGGGTCTATGAAAAATTTAATTCTTATTTCTCTTTTGATGCCGCTAAATGCCTTTGCAGCTCCCAAACTGTTTTTTACGTGGGCACATGCTTACGATAAAATGTGTGCTCGTGGATTTGATTATTCCAATGTAGACCAAGAAGCCGATAGCGAAAAACTAAAACTTAGTTGGAGTATAGAACTTAAAAATCGCATCCCTGAGTTTCAAAAGAGATGGGATGAAGACTCTTCTGAGCTTTTAAAAATTTTAATGACTGAGTTTAAAAATGACTTTTCTCGGGCCGAATACACAGCTTCACTTTCGGCCTGTGCTCCTGCTCCATCAATGCCAGATCCATTGGTTTTAAATGTCTCTCGTTATTTGAAGGCCTTTTGGGCTCAGGGGAGTCCAAAGGATATGAAACTATTCGTTGATGTCCCATTCCATGAGCTCTTACATCTATGGCTCTCTGAAAATTTGCCGCAAGAGACACCCATTAAACTTAAATACAAAAATGAAAAGCTTGGAGTAGTCAGTCACATCCATCTTTTTGCTATGGAAAGCTTTATCTATGAGAAAGCCAAGAAAGCTGACATTTGGATGGAAATTCATGATTTCCATATTCGCATGGGTGGTATTCATAAACGGGCAATGGAGATCTTAGACAAGGAAGGCAGAGATCTTATTTTAAAGGAATTAAAAAAGTGACCAAACCCTGCTCATCTCAATTCCGCCCAGTCTAAAAAGCTGGGCAGATCTGTATAAAATCACTTTTCTTGTTAGTTTTTGAGTAAACGCTGAAAGTGACCGAACTTAGAACCAACCTCTCCGGCCGCACCAATGTCTCAATTTGAGATATTCGTAAAACTTATTGAATTTAAGCGTTTAGGCAGTTGAGGTCTTGGCGCTTTCTCAGAACTTGTTTTTCCAAGGTTTTTCATGGATAATAAAGAGATGGAAAAACAGGCAACTCTTTCTACAACTATTGATTCGGATCTAAAAAAAGCTTTGGCGGCGTTTTGCAAAAAGCGCGGGCTTAAAATTCAAAGTGTTGTTGAGAATGCCATTCGCGAGCAACTTGAAGATGAAATTGATCTTGCAAGCTATGACGAACGCAAGAATGAAGAAGAAATTTCTTTGACTGCGGTACTGAAGAAGCTCAAAAGATGAGTTCTAAGGTTTACGAGGTTGTTTTTAAAAAGAGTGCTGCTAAAGAACTCCAGGCGTTGCCTCAAAAAGTCCAACAGAAAATATTAGATGCTGTTCAACTTCTTTCTTTAAATCCATACACAGAACTGCTCCAGATAAAAAAGATGAAGGGTGCTGAATCGCTGTATCGAGTTCGTATTCAAGATTATCGTGTCATCTACGTGATTGAAAACAAAATAATTAAAGTCACGATCATCAAAATCGGTCATCGCAAAGAAGTTTATGAGTAGAAAACTTGTGCAGATCAAATTTTCGCAGTGGCAAAGTCTAAAAAAGTTTTAGACAGAGAATAGAAATTGAGTAGTGACTTTGGTCAGCTGTCAATTTGAGAACCAGATGCTGGCCAGGCCCCATCTGGCATCAATCGTAACGGATCAAATGGTCTGGATATCACCACGGATAAGTACCATTCAGCTGTGCAAATTTTCCAGTGGCGAAACCTGCATCTAAGATGAGTGAAACAATATTTTTTGCCGTCTCGTCTGGTGTTAACTGCCCTGCAATGTTCATGTCTGTGTTTACGGAGCCTGGGCAGACGCTGTTAACTCGAATCCCATTTGGTCCTAGTTCTTTAGCAAGAAGGATTGTGAGAGCGTTCAACGACGCTTTCGATGCGCTATAGCCAACCGCTAAAGGTATACTATTAAGAGGACCTGTGGTGTCACTTAACATGGCAAGCGAGCCCAGTGCTGAGCTGATGTTGAGTATCTGGGAATTGGATGCCTTCTTTAAGAATGGCAGAAAAACCTGAGTGACATCCAAAGCCCCGAAAAAGTTTACCGCAAACGTGTCACGCGTTGCCTGCACAGATGCTGTTGAAGGTGGGCCATCTTGACCGTATAATGCTATGCCAGCATTGTTGATTAGTAAATCGAGAGAAGAGTTTTGTAAGCTATAGGTCTTCAAAGCCTCTTTTAAACTTTCCGTTTTAGTAACATCCATCCTAAGAAAGTTTGCTCCGAGTTTTTTGGCGGCTGCCTGGCCTAATTCTGTATCTCTTGCTCCAAGCCAAACATCGTAGTTATTTATGATAAGTTGTTTTGCAAGGGCGTAGCCAATACCTTTATTGGATCCGGTAACAATTGCTTTTTTCCTCAGACTCATTGTGTACTCCTGGTGTTAAATGAAACCCAGAATAATCTTTTCTCGCTGCGATGGGAATACTCATCATTTAATTAGTTACCAGCTCCTCTTTATATGAGTTAGAGTAAACCATGGGTTACAAAAAGAAACAGAACTCATCAAATTTTGTAAACAGGCTTTTGCTGGGACAAGACTGCATCTTCGACGCTGCATTTGAGGTTTTTACTCCGCGATGGACGGCTCAGGTGCTTTTTTGTATCTACCTCGATATCAATCGTTTTAGCCGCATCAAACAAAAATTAGAGGGCATTTCCGATCACATTTTGGGAGTTCGTCTGAACAAGTTGATCGAAAACAAATTGATTCAGAAAAAGACCCTTGGTGGGGAAAAGATTTACGTTATCACTGCCAGAGGAAGAGACCTCGTGGAAATCATCGAGGATCTTGCACGGTGGCAGTCACAAAAGTAAATGATGCAATTGCCCCGTAGTTTAAAACAACTTCTGTCGTGAGCTATTTTAGGCAGAGACTGAAAATTGAGTCGTGGTTTTAAAGCCTGATTTTTGCGTTTCCTTGATCTTTGGATTTATCCCAGTGAACGAAGCGTCAGGATTTGGCGAAGCAGAAGCGGTAGACTTCTCTTTCTCTAAACGAATTTTCTCTTCGATCAATTTAAGACTTTTCACTTTTGAGTTGCTGACAGTTTTATCTGGGCTGGTCGTGCCGTCTTTGTTTTTGGATCCCCAAAAGTATATTAGAACTAAGAGACCAAAAATGAAAAGTAATAGGCGTCTATTTTTCATTTTGAAATTATAGGATCGTCGCAGCCATTCGGTCACGAAACAAATTAATTTCCATCCAGAGCTTTTTGCACTGCCGCTTTCACCGCTTGAACATTTTCGCCTGCTTTGACTTTGACGTAAGCAGATCCCAGACTACCGTCGATTCTGAATTCAGATGGACCATTCCCTCCTTCGACAGTGCAAGAAATGTTACCATCTTCATCGAAATCAACGATTAAAATCCCGTTGCCATAGACAATAGTAGTTTGAAATTTTGCAGAATTGGATTTAGCAGTGATTCTC
>DGYJ01000009.1:8568-10043 GCA_002396665.1 Bdellovibrionaceae bacterium UBA5009 | reverse complement strand
GGTAGGTATTGGCCATGTCCGTCGGCGTGTCATCAACGATCAGAACACGCTTGGCATCATCTAATGATTTTTTTAATGATTTAGTAGCACCCATGAAACAAAGCTTATACCGGGCCGTTTAAGCACAGGTGAACAGCATATTAAGAGTTCTTAACAAAGGTGTCTCGTAATTAAACACCCATGAACAGGACTCGACTCTGCTTTATTTGAAATCCGTATTGAAAATGAGAAAATGATCCTATCACCAACTCGACATCTTTTCTTAAAAGAAGGATCAAAATGATAAATTCAAAATTTTTAAAAAACACGATGTTTTTGCTTTTAATCACTTCTTCAAATAATGCCTTTAGCTGGGGAGATATCGGACATTCGGCAGTTGCAGAAATTGCAGAAAAGAACTTAACACCAAAAGCCCGTGATCTTGTTTTTAGCATTATCGGTCTAGAACCAATGCCAACTGCAGCGACATTTCCAGATAGCGTCAGGTCCGATTCTAGATTTGGACTTTTTGCACCCTATCATTTTCTTGAAATCCCGATTGGAAAAACCTACTCAAGCCTAAGTGAAAGCGAAAAGCCAGATCGCAACGCTGACACTATCATCAAAAAAGTACCTGAAATTTTAATCAGCCATGATTATTCCAGAGAACAGAAAATGATTCTAATAAGATACCTAATCCATGTGGTGGGCGATGTTCATCAACCTTTACATGTTGGAAATGGAAAAGACATGGGTGCAAACCTTTGCGAGATCAACTGGAAGGATCCAGAGACTGGCCACATTGAAAATTCAAATTTGCATTCTTTTATGGACGATTTGATTGTTAAATACATTGGCTATCAATACAAAAAACAACCTGGCCCAAAAAAGAAGTATTTTGGATATAAGGAGTTGGCAGAAATTATTCAAAACGATGTTTCTTTAAATCAGCTCAATATTGATGGACCATTATCGACAGACAAAAAAAATATTATCAATTCAAAACCTGAAGACTGGTACGAACAGTCCCGCAGATATCATAAAATTGTATATCCCGACAGCTCACCAACGACACCTGAACAAAGAAAGTATTGCAAACTTGTAGACCCCATAACAAAAAAAGTGATTAACGGAGCCTACGATCCCAAAGCCATTCCGACAATTTCATTAGCGCAAGCCGATCAACTTATTCCAATTGTGAAACTTCAAATTTTGCGCGGTGGATATCGACTGGCTGACATCTTAAATCGTGCCGCAGAAAAAATAGAGTCCTTACCTACGGCCCAAGATCGCCAGCTGGTGGATTCAATTCTTATAACCAATAAAAACGATGGCCAACGTCGACAGCCGCAAAACGAAAAGAAAAAATAATCCCAAACGTTTCGTTTTTGCCTATGGAAATGTCTACTTATTTTTGATTATTATTCTGCTTTTCAAAAAATATATGGATAGTTTCAGCGACTTGGTCAGAGTGGGTTTGCGGGAAAAGATGAGTC
>DGYJ01000009.1:5726-8427 GCA_002396665.1 Bdellovibrionaceae bacterium UBA5009 | reverse complement strand
ACCCTCCCTCTATAAATACGGATTCAACAGGGTACTTCAAATCTTCAAGTCTTTGTGTAAAATCTTTAATTTGTAGCGGCTTAACTAAGCCATCCTTTTGACCACCGATCACCAAGACAGGGGTTTTATTTCTAAAATAAATAGTCTTATCTCGACTAAGAACATCAAATTCCCTAATCCCTTTTGTTAATGAAATGGCAGCTTTTACCTTAGAGTCCACTAACCCAATGTCATTGGTGCTCAAATTTTCCGTTCCTTTTTCCGTTCGCATCTTATCTAAAAAATATTTGGAATAGGCCTTCGTTAAAAAAATATCCATAAATGGATCCATTAGTGTATCTTTAAACTTCTGAGTTTTAAAATGGGTATCAAATTGATCGATTCTTTTTCGATTTTCTTCGATCTGATCAAATGCAACCTTAAACCATGAAGATATCAGATCCTGATAAAGCTCCTTGGGCCACCCAAGCCGATCTCTATAAAAAACTTCAATTTGCTCAATTGTTCCTGGAATGACTGTAAGATCAATCCACTTTTCTTGTTCATATTTATCAACCCTCGCCAAGTAGGGCGCCATCATGACAACCCCTCTCACCGAAATAGTGTTTTCGCTATTTTTACCTTTTTGAACGAAGTTTCTTTGATCCCTATCTTGCAACTTATCAAAGTAAGATTTTATATCCCAGACTAAGCCTCCCCCATAAGAGTGACCGACAAGATAAACATCCCTCACACCTGTTGCTTGAATTAAATTCGAAATGTCGTGGGTATTATTCTTGTAACTGAAATTTTGTGGGATTTTATCTTTATTAAGCTCTAGATATTTTGTTAATGATAGGCCGCTCAAATGCGTATCTACTCTCAAAGTCCTGTACCCTAATTTAGTATTATGAAATTGATCTATTCCAGATAGATCATTCAAATTATCTCCAAGACCATGAATTAAAACTTCCATTGGCTTCTGGACATCACCAGATTCAAATTTAAAATGTAACAGCTGTCCACGTTTTGCCTTAAAGAATCCCTGGATACTTTTATTGCTTCTGACAGACTCCTGAATGTCTTTGGGAGTAAAAATTTTTAACTGTACATTTTCCTTCTCAGAGAATACTGCCTGAAAAACTTTTGTACAGCTATTAGGACTTGCCGCTAAGGACAGCGACGATGTCGCCATTAGAAGAATAGCCATAGCTGGAAAGAAGACTTTATTTTTCATACAATCCTTCGACGTTCAAAGTTACAATCCTGTATGCAAAATGCGAAACCACAGCGACCCGCTTTAGAATGATCTCAGTCAATCTCAGGTGTAGATTTTATGGACAGTTTGCCAAAAAGGCAGTGAACAAAAACTCTAAACATACAAAATAGAAATTTGAATACTCGACTTTTTTAAAAAGACATCAGTGCCATTTCGCCCCCGAATCCTATGGCACATGCCTTGCTTTTAACTTACTTTATGTCGGGACTAGTTCCGCTATGACACTAAAACACTATTAAGGGGGAAAAAATGATGTTCAATAAATTCGTCGGAGTATTTTTAGTTCTTTGTATAGGGCTAGTTGCAGAGGCACAAATTTATGGCGAACAAATCAAAACCTGCGCAAGTCTGGCTGAATTCGGCCTTAGCAGCTCGGCCTCACAGTGTAATTCGGCAATCGTTGGAAAATATCTGTCACCTACTGCGGATGATGTTTGTAACTCCTTAGCTCGCTCAGGCCTTGGAAGTTCGGCTGTTCAATGTATTCAAGGAGCAGCTGATGCTCAATTTGATGATGTTGGCCTAAGCGCTTGTAAATCACTTGCGCGGCTTGGTCTTGGTTCGTCAGCTTCTCAATGTGTAGCGACACTTAGAAATAAACGCCTTGATCAAAGAATCGTTGGCACTTGCCTTCAATCAGCACAAAATGGAATGGGATCTTCGACAGTATCCTGCTTAAGCAACTGTATTATCGGCGAACTTGGCGCGGGCTACCCCCAACCCAATCCCCAACCATGGCCACAACCAGTACCTCCGCCGACAAATGGATGCTATCCAAATTACAAGGATCAACAAATCTTGGACCTTGTGAACCGAGGCAAACAAGCCGTCACAAGCGGGAACTCAAAAGCTACAATGCGCATTCTAAACCGCATTGAACTACTTCTTCGCTCACAATCTTATCGTTAAAATAAATCTTATAGTTAAAATTTATGAACCGGGAATCCAATAGGCTTCCCGGTTTCTTATTTTAAAAATTGACTTTAGCTTTCACTTTTTTACTTGCAGGATCAAGCTTCATACGAACCCCGTCTGCTTCGATAGATAATGGATTCTGATTCCCTTCCGTTTCAAATTCAGAACGAGGGTCAACTCGATAAGTCGCACCACGGCTTGGACCACTTTGTGGATTACCATTCCCATCGCCCACTAAAATTGAAATTTCCCTAATATCAGAATACTGATCAATCTGAGGACCACATTTTCTGACCTTAGAGCTCGTGACTTGATTTGGCTTCATTGAATAATCCACGCCCCACTGAGCCAATGCCAGATCTGAACATAGAAGAATTCTCAATGTCGAAATAAATCCCATATTCACCCTATCGGAATAGACCAGAAAAAGATGAGGAAATTTTAAATTAGGAAATTTAAAATTAGCTAATCGGCTTTGAGATTTTGATTTTTTTGTTTTTTCGACTAAGACTCTAAGAGAAATTTGGG
>DGYJ01000009.1:4460-5576 GCA_002396665.1 Bdellovibrionaceae bacterium UBA5009 | reverse complement strand
CCGATGCATAAGTCACCGTAATTACTTAGAATCATAGTCTGGTTGTCATCATCTGTCATCCAGCTTTCACAGAGTTGGATTGAGACAATTAATTTTCAATTCAATATATGTATCTAAGCCGCTTTTTTTAAACGATCTAGACCATCAAGAATCAAGACCCTCATTAATACCTGGTAAGGAATTCCTTGTTTTTCAGCGATTTTTTTGAGTTCTCGAATCGTTTTTTCATCCAGAGCAATACTCGTTGGCTTTTTCTTTGAATCTTTAAACCTTTTCATGGCCGCCAGAATCTTGTCAGATTCAAACTCAAAAGGCTTATCATACTCCTTTAGAGATTTGACGTAGGATTTCTTCATACTGTTTCCTTTCTTTTGGATGGGCGACTCTAGCACTGATTGGACGAACTTTACCTTCTCGCAGGGTAAATGCAATTTGAAGAAGCTTACCACTCAATGTGGGGCCAACAATACCGAGTCTTTGCTCGCTAACAGCTGGACTTATCTGAATACCTAAAGGAAGAGCTGCCCCAGACCGAAACACGGCTTCAATTTCTTCGATCGAGATGCCATGTTTTTCTTTGTTCTTACTTTGATTTCCTTTATCCCACTCAAATTCAAAGTGGGAAGTTTCAAGAATCCAAAACATCAGCCATTCGACAAATTCCCATTGCGCCATCAAAGTTATAATAACATAGTGTTTAGATAGTGTCTACATAGTGTGGAAAAAATCTATCATCTATTGCATTGGAATAGTTTCTTCGCCATGTCCCAACCCAATGCGCTAATTAAATTTGTTCGCAAATCTGGTCAGGGCCAGGTCGCTCGCCGGATTGCAATGAAATCGAACTTTAGCCATAAAAGCGGATTGCTAATTGTCATGATATGTGATGCGATTGAGCAATAGCGGAGGGTTTATGAAACTTTTATTACTTGTTATTTTGTTATCGTTCAACATTTCGTATGCTGAAAATACGCCCATTGGATCATCCTCCTTGAATAGCAACCAAACTATTAAAATTAGCGTTGAACTTTCACTTGATGGAAAACTTGTATCCAGCCCAATAATTATTACTCGCCTAAACTCATTAGCCAGTATTACTCAGAAGAAAGACAGCTC
>DGYJ01000009.1:0-4306 GCA_002396665.1 Bdellovibrionaceae bacterium UBA5009 | reverse complement strand
GTGGCAATGAAGAGAACATTCAGCTAAAGTTTAAAATAGGTCAAAAATCAGGCGGCATAATGAAGTGGTTATCCTCACCTCAAATTTTGGCTAAAAATGACCAGTCCGCAGAAATCAGTGTGCATAATAATAGCAATACGTCTGAATACAAAGATTTGAATATGAAAGTAACCCCGAGCTTGCAATAGGCTGATTTATGAAAATACATCTTATGCTAATTCTTTTATTTTGCGTTGGCTTGTTGAGCTGCCAGAATTTAAACCCATCAGATGATACAAAAAAAATCTAAGTGGAGATTCAAATCCGGCACAGTGTAGCTCTTTTTGTCAGCAGTCTATTGCCGACATTGACCCGGCAACTGGTGCTTGTAGATGCCGAAACGGTCGTTAAATCTGAATTTAAAGTCAAGACTGCCTGGTGACATCTTCACGGAGGAAGCTTTTTTAAAAAACGCCTGCTATCAGACTATTTTAATGAGGAAGTCGTTTTGAAAAGAATGTACGTTTTTAAAGTCTATTTGAAACTACTTGCTGTCTGCTATGCAATTGGAGGAGCCCTTCATCTTGCGGACGTTTTCGACCTAAGACTTCAATTTTCTAATATGAGCTTAGTTTGGAAATGTTGGGTTTGTTTCTTTTGTTAGGAGATTTAGTTGCAGCATTTGGACTCTGGGAAAATAAAAAATTTGGCATCAGAATATTTCAAACAATAGCATTTTCACAGATTATCGCATACACGATATTTAAATCATATTTTGGTAACCAGACGCCTCTAGTTGTGGTTCATTTCACAACGATTTTATTTTATTTTATTACTTCCCAAATACCTGTACCTGAAGAGCAATGAAATAGAAAATTTGAACCGGAACTGTAATGCTTGTGCTTAAATGACTTTTAGAAAATACCCACTACGAACCGAGTAGAACCCTATGTGATCGGTATGGACCAGAGAAATTTGGGGTGGCTGATTATTCCGCCTTAAACCCCTGAAATCATTAACCCAACTATTCTCTATGTAGCAAAAAGTAGCAAGACTTTAAAAGTAAAATTCAACATTTCACCTACCAACTAGAGACAAAACCTTTCCAGGGCCATTTAATGGAAGCCTGTAACCCAATTTGTCCGTTCCACCCTGGACATCGACACCAGCTTTTCTCAAATAACCATTGGTCGTCTTTAACTCGCTATGACCAACAATGGACATCACCTTTGCCAAGGATTCGCCACGAGCAAGCAAATTTGTAATAAAAGTAGCTCGCAAATCGTGGAACTTAACCGAGGTAATCCCAATGCCTTCACAAAATTCCCTAGTCACTCGTGCTTGCTCTCCATGTTCCCATTCAGACAATCTCGGCAAAACGAATTCACTTACATTACCTTCTTGAAGTCTTCTTTCTTTCAAGAAAACCAATAGATCATCTGATATTGGAACAATCCTAGCTCGTCGAGTCTTTGTTGGAGAAATACCGTTTTTAGACGACCAAGATTTAGAAACTGAAATAGTTCGATTGTCTAAATCAAGGTCTGTCCATTTTAAAGCGTATAATTCACCTGACCGCATTCCTGTTAAAAGAGCCGCAACCCAAATCGGATAAAATCGGTGATGCGCGTCTTTCGCTTCCTTTAAAAAAGATTCAACTTCTGTTGTAGTTAAAACTTTTTGTACAACTTCTGAGACTTTTACATTGATCCCAGTACAAGGATTGCGATCCAACAAACCCTCTTCAACAGCAACTTGGAAAATTCGCTTGACCATTTTCAGTACATTTCGACGTGTATATTGGGTTTGAAACCCTTCACATTTGTGAAAAATCAATTCATAAACATCAGACTTAGAAATTTCTTTAATTTCTTTTTTTGACCAATGTGGATGAATCCATTTTTTTATCTGAGCCTCATAACTAGCAACAGTCGAAGGCATTAATTCAAGCTTCATTCGTTTCATGCACTCCTCAAACCATTCTTCCCAGCGATAAGGCACAGCCTCTTCCTTTAGCTGCGCAAGTTCTCGCTTAAACTCAAACTCGAAGGCCTGCGCCTTTCTAAGACTTTCTAAAGCTCGCTTTCGCTTCTGAACTCTACGCCCTAGAGCGTCGAATCCGTTAATATAAACTTCAAAAAGCTTTTTGCCATTTTCTTCATAAGATTTAATTGCCATAATCAAAACTCCTTTTTTAGAAAGAGTTTTTGACAATCCGAAAATTTAAATCTTAATCGTCTACCAATCTTATAAGATGCAATTTGACCACGATAGACCATGATCCTAAGAGCATTCTCACTAATTGATAAATATTTTGCAGCTTGCCTCGTCGAAAACCACTCACACTCTATTTTGTTTTGAAAGAACCTGGGATCAGAATCCTCTGCTCCCTTTGAAAATATATTCTCCATTTTTGCCTCGAAAATCAAGGTGAATCAGGGTTTGAAGACAGTGCATTTTTTTCGTTTTTGGAATCAAAGTTTTGCTTTTCAGATGACCCTGGATTGACCTCTTTAGTCGTTGCCGTTAGATCTCCATGATTAGTTTTCTCATCGGCTAAGTCCGACGACGAGGATTTCTTTTTTTTTCGTTTAAGCGGCTTTTGTGAAGATGGATCGCCCCCAACACTAGGCGTCTGAAGAATATTTAAAACCTCATTTAATTGGAGATCATTTCCATTCTGTTTAGCCTTTTTTGCAGCTTGTAAAGCTCGACTTAAAACTCTCACAATGTCTTGATTTTCATGGTTTATGATCTCCAATTCAGAATCCGTAAGCAGATGACAGCGATGCTGAAGAATGAAATTTGCCACAAGCTTTTGGTTTACGTTTATTTGATCGCCAAACTTGCTTTTAACTTGAGCCAGAATAGGCTCAAGGCAATTTACCGTCGTCGTGTCTAAAATAATTCTTTCTTTTTTCAATTTATTTGTTTCCATCTTATAAACTCCAAGAACTTGTTTTTTCTAAGATCCACATATAATGACCTTCGATAAATTTATCTCCATCGATTTTCTCTGGAACCCAAACCTTTCTAACTTTGGGTTCCGTAAGAAATGGAGCCTTATTTGTATCTTTAGTAATAGAACTAGTACTTGATTCTAAATTTGGTTTTGTTTTAGATGCACAAGCATTCAAAAACAAAACAACGCTCATCAATATTGCAATTTTTTTCAAACAATACCTCTTCAAAACCTTAAGAACATCTTATGAGTTCGAGGTTGATTTCGGACTCAGCTGGGACTCTACTTGATTTCATTGGGATTTTTCGCGTATCTAAAACACAATGGTGGTGTAAATTTCCTCCATCATTAGAAGCCGGGATTTGTAAGGCTTTTGAGACTTTCTGACCTTGGTCTTTGCCAAGAATAATTTGAGCCTGGAAGCCAAATTTGATATAATCACCAATCAAAACAAAGCTGTGGCCATTCCATCTATTTTCGTAGCCATTCTTTAAGTGACGATAGTAGTAATTCGCATCAGTCAGTGTTTTAACAAACCATAGGACTTGGTTAACAATCACAACAGATGAATAATAATTTCCAATGTCATTGTATCTTAATGATGACTGTTTTGACAGTTCAACCTCCAGTGCAACCAGTGAATTTTCATTGGGTTGGCTCAAATCCGCCTTAATCCATCCATCAGGTCTATGCTGCTTGCTTTGGGGAACCCATTCTTCAAGGCCAGAATAATTCATTTTTCTAAGCTGCTGTTCCGTAACAAGATATGAAGACTTCGCTTTTTTCGCCAACATCCAACCGAGATGAATGGCATTCACCCAAAAATCATGGTCAGGATTTTCAGATTTAAAGCCGCCTTGCTCAAGATGGTTGCGGTCAAATGGAATGAGTTGGTATCCCTTGTCGGTTAATTGCCAAATATTTGAAACACGATTGGCAGAGCATCGGGACTCGATATATTTTTGTTTTTCAAGCTTTACCAATCTTTTATAACAGCACTGCATATTTCGCCCAGGATAGGCAACCGCCTTAATCATAGCGGTGGTCAAAAACTTCCATTTCCATAGTTCAAAAATCAGAGCCTGGTCGTCCATTGTCACTTCAAATCTACTTTTCGATTTCATTTTGAAGATCCTCTTTTTCCGATGCCATTTTATCTAAATCAGCTTTTGCATGGTCGGGGCTCAAGAATGGCGTTTGCACTTCAAATTGATCCAAGCCATTTTTCCAAATTGCGCGACCAGGAATTGCAGGAAGCTCTTTAGCTCGTCCATTTCCTAAAATGGACATACTTGAACCAAAAGTGGCCATTGGAAATGAAATGATGCCAACGAGGTTGGCTTTGATTTGCGTACTAACCGCATT
>DGYJ01000022.1:26127-26495 GCA_002396665.1 Bdellovibrionaceae bacterium UBA5009 | reverse complement strand
GTCATTTGTTTATCAATGGAGTGCTATTTGTCATTGATCTTTCAAAACTTGAGCTGCCTTTGGTGGTTATTTAAATCATTAGGTTCAAAATATATTACAAAATAATGTGCGTCCTTGTTTTCTAGTTAAGTATCATCAATTTCGTTGCACCCAATACGTTGAGGCCAGTATTGTAAAAAATTCCTATGCAAATCGTTGAACTGACGATCAATGGTTTCGCACAGTCAGTGCTTGTCACTCGAGTGTTTTAACCATAATCTGTATGCACATGAAAATTGATTTTGCTCATATTACTATCGCTTGCATAATGGCCGCGACCTTGACTTATGCGCCGTCTCGCAAAAAAACGTTTGGGAAGAGCACAGAGG
>DGYJ01000022.1:25684-25932 GCA_002396665.1 Bdellovibrionaceae bacterium UBA5009 | reverse complement strand
ACCATTCGCACAAGGGCTCCTGGTTTACAGTTTTTTAAATCTTTTTTTTCCGAACCTAAAAAGTACCATTGCTATCGGTTGGATTTCGGCACTAATTAGTACAATGGCTATCGACTACGCTTGGTACTGGAATCACCGGGCATTTCACGCCCAAACAAAATTTTGGAACTTACATGCAGTTCATCATGAACCACGTCATCTTGATGTATTTGCCAGCTCTAGAAATTCGCTGATCTCACCACTTTTTA
>DGYJ01000022.1:25323-25476 GCA_002396665.1 Bdellovibrionaceae bacterium UBA5009 | reverse complement strand
ACTTTTTATGGTATATATGTGGCTGTTTCCGCTAATTTTGTATTCGGCAATGGATCCAATACCATTTCTTACATTTTCGGGCTTTGGACTTATCGTCAACTTCTGGGGCCACACTGAATTCAATTTACCAAGAAATTCAAAGTTTAAAAAAAT
>DGYJ01000022.1:22582-25085 GCA_002396665.1 Bdellovibrionaceae bacterium UBA5009 | reverse complement strand
TGGCGTTAATTCAGCCAGAAGATCATTTTTGGCATCACAGCTCTGAAAATTCCTATTGTAATTTTGGTACTGTTTTTAATTTTTGGGACAAAATTCACGGCACTTGGTATCAACCAAATAGGATGCCGTCGCAGCTTGGCTTTAATCACGATATCAGCTTATGGCGAAAAGTTCTCTTCCCATGGTAAAATAGAATGGCAGATTTAAATGCAGCTTATAGAGTCGTCTTAGCGGACGAGTATAAAAAGAGAGTTTCAAAGAACAAGAAATATTCTAAAAATTCTTTTGCCCGTTTTATCGGAGTTGATAATACCTATCTGTCGAAGCTCATGTCCGGAAAAATACTTCTATCTTTAGATATCGCCGAAAAAATCACGAAACGACTTCAGCTGAGCGGGTCAGCGCGATCAGATTTTTTATTGTCAGCTGCTGAAGAGCAAAAGTGCCATGCACTTTATTTAATTGATCCATCACTTACTGATTGCGAGCCCGCGTTACACAAAATTAATCTTAACCCGATATCTAGAAAGAAGTAATTGTGGAACTTATATTTAAAGTCGCATTAATCTTTAGCTTTAATTTGTCTTATGCAGAAAATGCGCCTCAAGCCACGGCGAAATGGACTTTGAAAGATGCAATAGCAGCACCTGAGTCGGCCTATTTTGAACCAAGTTCTGGTTTTATTTTCATCTCTAACATTTCAGGAGAAGGTACTGTTAAAGACGGAGAAGGTTGGATACAAAAAGCTTCAACAGATGGCAGAGCCGTAACAAAACAGTGGGTTTCGGGTTTAAATGCGCCAAAAGGAATGCGTGCGCATCAAGGCGTGCTATGGGTTACAGACATCGATACCCTGGTTGCCATTGACATCAAAACAGCAAAAATTTTGAAAAAAATCTCTAAACCCGAAGCAAAATTTCTTAATGATGTGGCAATCTCCCACTCGGGCGAAGTATTTGTATCAGACACTCTTGGGCGGAAAATTTATCGACTTAAAAATGATAAGTTTGAGATATTTTTTAAAGGCGCTGAAACTGAATCGCCGAATGGGCTTCTTGTGCTAGGTAATAAATTAATCGTAGCTGCCTGGGGACTCGCAGCAGACGACTGGTCGACTGCTGTTCCTGGTCACCTCTACGCAATTGATTTAAATTCAAAAGCTAAAACTCTTATCACAAAAGAGCCCCTTGGCAATTTAGATGGCCTCGAAATAAGATCAAACGGAAACTATCTGGTCTCTGATTGGTCGAAAGGACGCGTTTTTGAAATTAGTCCAAATGGCAAAGTTATAACAATTTTGGATATCGGTGAAAAAGGGGCTGCAGATATTGGATACATTTCGGCTTCGGATGCTCTTATTGTGCCGCGAATGGCCAGCAGCAAGATAGATTTTTACAAGCTCTCTGAGCTTGTAAGCAACACTAAGTAAGTCTAAAACCTAATGAATCATTAGCTACTGCAACAGGGAGATCCCAACGCATTTTATTCGCTTTAAGGCCTTATCAAAACAGTAAACCCTGTACTTTTACTTTATCAGCAACAAGACAAGGCTATTAATAAATAAAAAGAGATCTTTATATAAAACAGGCGATGTCTCGATACCCCTTCGCTTTTGCAGATAATAAATGTCGATGAGGCGTCGTTCTTATGTCGTTAAGGTATTGACCCAACCCCTTAGCCCATCGAACGTTTTACGAGACGGTCGAAAACCCAATCATTTGATGCTTAAAATAAAAATCGCGACCCCGTAAGGTCGCGAAATCTGCCGGGCAACTGTCTTGAAGAAAGACTAGAACTAATCTTTTCTGAAGAATCGAACTGTCAGCAAAGTCCCATCACCGATCACAGAGGCATGGGCCACATAGGCTCCTGCATTAGCCAAGAATGGTGTTGTTAAATAATTCGAATAATCAGCCGTCGGAGCAGAACGAATTCGTCCTTCAATTCCATAGCTCATGTCGATGGATCCATCTAAGCTGTTCATACGCAACAAGCTTTGAACAGGCCCCAAAGTCGTGCTGCTGTAACGACCGCCAACATATACCTTCGTATCATCAATCAATAACTGCTGTCGATGAGATTGCATTCCCGTTCCGAAGTAATCACTATCCACGGAATTGCCTTGCCACATCGCCCACTGAGTTGGCTTCCCTTTTTCGTTGATTCGATCCATAACAAAATTTCTATAATCACAGCGCTCAAGAACAATCGCATCCATTCCTACGACATAAAGTGGGAATAATTCTTCATGAGCTTGGCAGTAGCCAAACACATGGGATTCAAATTGGTAGGAAGAGTCCACGCTTCCCATTGGCAAAAGTCGTTTGATCGAAAGCAAGGTGTGAGCCATGCCAGAGTAAGGATGGCCTGTTGTATAGATAATCAGATTTCCTTTGGCATCTGGAGCAACTCCGCTGATGAAATTAAAGTAGTAATCGCCGTTCGCAAAACTGGCTTCGAAATTTTTGCGAAAACTTTCATCTACAACACCTGCAGAGGACAT
>DGYJ01000022.1:10955-22404 GCA_002396665.1 Bdellovibrionaceae bacterium UBA5009 | reverse complement strand
CACATTGGCTTTTCTTTTAGTTTCTTTTTTTTCTAAGTAATAAATTTCACCAGGGATAAAAATTTCTCCTGCTTCTGTGATCACTGGATATTTTCTTGAGCGATTTCCCTGAGGTCCTAAAACCAAAGACAATTCCCCTTTTTGACCAAAACTTGGATCGCGATCGCCATTTGCTTTTAGTTTTACAAAGTAAGCGAAAGGCACTTTTTTAGCATCTGCCGTTTGAAAGCCTAAAAGATAACCACCGCGAGGATCTCGCGTGATCGATGTGAACTCGTGGACTTGAGCCGTTGTAATCACGATGTCTTTTGATAAGTTCTCAACGTACAAACGCATATTGGTCGTTATGTCGTTGGTTTCTTTTTTCATCGTGGTCATGATGACTGGAGCACCATTTTGAACTTGGAAATCAATGACGACTTCTTTTTCTGCTAACTTGTAGGTTCGGCTGAGTCTGACATCTTCCAAACCTTTTGTGCCAACTGGTAATTTGTACTGAGCTTTTGAGTCTCCACGTACGCAAGTCACCGCAGATTTCAGCATTCCAGCGTCATAGGCCTTTGCACATCCGCCTGAGCGACTGGCACTGATAAAGCTCATAAGACCGCCGACTGCAGTTCCTTTTGGAAGATTCAAGGATTCATAGATCTCGATGCCGACATTTATTTTATTGCCGATGTTTGCACAGTAGATCGTCGAAAGACCCAAGGGAGTTTGTTCCAGATCATTGCTTCCGATACTTCCAGATTGTCCCTGATAAGAAGCTGTTAATAAAGTTTCAGCATCATTGTAGTAGCCACTGATTACTACAGGCTCTTGCAAAGAAGTTCCAGTACAAGTCCACAACGTGTTTTCTGCCATGGCTGTTGTTGAGATCGATAAAATTAAAAATGTTAAAAGTTTTTTCATATCAACACCTGTCTTTTAGTGTGCAACACAAGAACGTGAATGGTTTGCATTTGTTGGAGGATATTTGCTAGTTAAGAAATAAGTCCCATCAAGTCCGCTGTAACCACATAGACTTGTTCCTTTGATCACGGACCAATATTCTTTTTGCAGATCCCAATTGCGATCCACGTACTGACGAATTAAAGCTGTGCCTTCATAGGACCAGCAAGATCGACCCCAATATTTCGTCGAAACACAGCGGCCGTCAGGAATGATCGTGATTTCTTCAAAATCACCGCGGCGTCTGAAATCTAAGTAATCCCATTTATGAGTAATCTTGCCACAACCTTCTGAAGTCAGATTATGAACAAAGTTATTTAAAGCTCCACCTTTGTAAGTGTAAGCATCGCAAGCTGTTGGAATCGCTTGAATGCTGGCAGGATTGGGGCGGATCAAATTAATCTGATGTTTGAAATTCTGAGCTGGAGCCCCATTCGTGACTTGCATATCAACATCAAATTCTAAAGCTGTTGAACTTAAAGCGGCTGATTTCATCGTGTAACGGCTAGAAATATTTCCAACCGGAAATTTTTTGAAAGCCATGCCTTGTCGGTACATTCCAGAATCGATTTCACCTTCATGAGTCAAAGAAATAGCATAGATCCCGCTTTTGCTGTCTGCAGAGGCGACTCCGTAAATAAACACGTGATCTGTGGTTCCCAGTGCTGCGGCGTTGTGGGTGACAAAGTCCACACTTGGGGCTGTATAAAACCCGCGAGCATAAAAATCTTCATCTAAAACGTTTCCGTTGTAACGAGCAACAATGATTTTGTAGGAAGAATTCATTCCGATGGCGACGATTTTTCCTGATGGAGTTTTATAGGCCACAGCTTTTTGTGGATAAACACCAAGAGTTTTAAATTCGGCCGGGACTTCAACGATTTCTAATGGGGTTTTTTGAACAATGGTTCCGCCGTTGGGTTCGTCTGCAGCTTCTTGTTTTTGTCCTGGTGGTTGACCGGGACTCGCAGATGATGAACTGGGATTAGAGCAGGCCGCAAAGGCCAAACCAAATAGACAGAAAAGCAGAATCTGTGCGTTTTTCATGAAATCCTCACTTTCATGCAAAATGCTAAGACATTGGGCTATAGCTTAGCAATCAGAAAATCCAAGCCGCCTCATTATAGTGGAAATCCCCAAACCCTTATTGCCAGTGCTAATGCAGCTTCGATTGTTTCTTAAATCAATTGGACCTCCAGAGATTCGGTTCCATGATCTAAGGGCGAGCTGGGCAACGCTACTGTTGTCTAAAGACGTGGCTCCGAGCAAAGTGATGTGATGGGTGGCTGAAAGATATGGATACCATTATGATTTATATGCGTAAGGCAGGGGTTGATATTAAAGGTTCAACTAGTGTGCGGACTATTTTCAAACACACGGTGTTTGCTCAGATAATCTGGTTGAATTTAGAAAACAATAGGTTTTACTATGTTTTTACAGAACATTGAGGAGCGTTATGAAATACACTGAGTATAGGGTTATTGAAATTGCTGAAGGGGGTTGTAGCACCCTCCTTTTGGGTTCCGCAGCTATTCCAATTGAAAAGCTTCAGTTTCTTTTAAATAAAGAAGCTAAAGAAGGGTGGCAGGTCGTGTTTCAGATTATTGAAAAAAAGAGGTTCTTACTTTTTTGGAGTCGCGAATCAGTAATTGTGACGTTAGGTAGATAGTGATTAGGCTTTTAATTCATTTGATTGAGAAATACCAGTCAAAAGGTGGAGGACTGTATTGGTTTAATGTGGATTGCTGTTTTGAGCCAAGCTGCTCGGAATATACAAAGCAAGCATTGAAGCGTTATGGTCTAATAAAAGGGCTTAGTCGAAGTTTTAGGCGCGTCAGTAAATGCAAAGACAGATACGGCTTTAGTAGGGCTTACGATCCTCTATCGGATTATATTCAAAACTCAATGGAAAACAAAAATGCGATTCGCAAACATGACCGGTCGAACTAGTTGAGATCGCAAGTTATGGTAGGATGCAGGTTTCGGAACTGGAAAATTTGCGCAGGTGATGGTACTTATCCGTGGTGATATCCAGGCTATTTGATCCGCATCGATTGATGTCGGTTAGCGCCATGGAAAGTGCTCTGAATGTTAGTAAGGGTTATTACTGTTGGAAATTCGAAAGAAACATTAGTCTCGAGAAATACTTTCAAGTCGTTCTGCGCAGCCAAGCAGAAGAGAGGATAGCTGAGATATTTCAGATTCGCTCATCCCAGAAATCATCCGTTTCTGAATGGCACTCACTTTTGAAGTGCAAACTTCTAAAATCTTTTTCCCCTGAACAGTTAGAGCGACATTAATTACTTTTTTATGGTTTGCGTTTTCACTTCTTACTATAAATTCTAATTTTTCTAGGTCTTGAACTATGCGTATCATAGTTGGTGCGGTAACAAAGCTTCTTCGTGCAAGTTCGGCATTTGATAACTCAGGCGATTCACGTAGATGAGCTAGCACAGCATACTGCGAGGCAGTTAAGCCATTGCTCGCCAATGCATTATCCATCTGTGTGCGAAGTGCCTGTTGCGCCCTTTTCAATAAAAACCCCACTTGCTCCCTAAGCTTACCATTAAATCCACTATTCTTCATTGTATACCCAACTTATTTTATTAGCTTGCTAATATATATTAGTATGCTAATATATAGGCAAGATTAATGCAACAATTAAAGTGAGGAGTTACATGCAAAACACAACAAATCTAGATTTTGTGTCGATACAAGTTCTCGATATGAAAAAATCGGAGGCTTTTTATACCGATATCCTGGGCTTCAAGAAGGGGCTTGCGCCGAATCCCCATGCTGTCGTTTTTGAAACTGGCGCGGGCTCGATCTTTGCCATTCGAACGCCATTGGTTGATTTGGAAAAAATTGATATTAAGGGTGCCGGAATCTCAATTTGGTTCAAAGTGCTCAATCCAGATATGCTCTATCAGAACCTTCAGGAAAAACAGATTCCAATAATTCAACCTATTGCTGATGGTCCGTTTGGTCGCGTGTTTACATTAAGAGACCCAAATGGATATGCGATCACAATTCACGGCGATAAATAACTGGAGAATAGAATGTCTGAAAAAAACCCTATCAAAAAAGTATTGATTTTAGGGGCTACCGGGCGAACTGGCATTCATGTCGTCAATTACGCAATATCAAAAGGATATGAAGTGGTTGCATTTGTTCGCAAGCCCGAAAACTACAAATACTCGCACGCTAAGCTTACGGTTGTTGAAGGTGATACCGAAAATTCAACAGATGTTGCAAAGGCCGTATCTATGGTTGATGCCGTCATCAGTGTTATTAATAATCCTCGCGCTTCAGAAAGTCCTTGGGCAAAAGTTCTTGGACAGCCCTTCATGGTTAGTGACTCCATGAAAAATGTTGTTAAGTCTATGAAAGACCTAGGTAAAAAAAGAATTCTTGTGATGTCTACTTTTGGCGCAGGCGATAGCTTCAATGATCTTCCATGGTTGGTGCGCTTGTTAGTGAAATACTCGAATATGAAAGTTGCGTTTGATGATCATACGGCTCAAGAGAATGTATTGAAAGAGTCGGATCTTGATTGGACTGTTGTGCGATGTGTGCAGCTGTCAAATGAAGAAAATCTAGGGAAGCTGATAGTAAGTTTTAATAACACTCCCAAACCAGCAGGTTTAATTAGTCGAAAACATGCCGGATTGTTTTTAGTCGAGCAGCTGGAAAGTTCTAAATATATCCACAGGCTTCCGGTGATTTCCGAAAAACATGATTCCTAAATTTTTAGCTAGACCAAAAATTGAAGTGGGCTGTGAGGATTCAGCTTAACTTAATGTCTTCAGCAAAGATTCTGACGATGCAATGGCGGCTTCAATTTCAGGTTGAAGGGCTTCGAGATCTTTAAGCTCGATTTCGCAACGTTTTAGGACCTCAGATTCATAAGTGTAGGGCTGAATTTTTCCATTTTTATCAAGCATCATATTTTCGATCATTCGATTGGCCAACCAAACTGCATCAACGACAGAATTGATTTCGGGCACTGTGCTTTCACGTGTTGTCAGTCTTTCCGTGTGGTGATCATTGATGCAACATTGGATCACCGCGGGTAAACTCCATTTCTTTGCGACCATCATTCCGATATGGGTATGTCTTGGAGTATCTAAAGTTTTTTCTGCCTCATCAAAGTGAACACCAGTTTCTTCAGACAACTTGACTGTCTCTGCGTAACTTTTGGCATCCACCATATTTAATAAAACTTTTCCCATGTCGTGAACTAGCCCGCAGATAAAAACATCGCTGGATTTTCCAAGGTTGAATTTTTGCGCCAATAAACCAGCGACTGATCCAGTATAAATGGAATGCTTCCAATAGAGGCCAACATCAAATTTGCTATTGCTTTTTGTTGAAAGCAATTCGTAAACAGTCGATGTTAAAACGATCTGCTTAATGGATTCTAGCCCAAGATGTGTAATGGCTCTGTTCAAAGTTTTTGCGCCACCTGGTATCGAGTAAAAAGCTGAATTTGCCATTCGTAAAGTCTTCAATGTAAGACCTTGATCTTTTGTCATCAACTCTTCAATACGATTCATGGAAGTCAGTGGATTTTCGATCAGCCGAATAATTCCTGAAACCACAGCTGGAAAAGCTGGAAGCTCATTTATTTTTTGGGCATAGTGTTCAGTTTTTCGGTGCTGATCTAACAAGTTCACCTCCATGTGCACTTGGGTACGAATTCAAAATTCTAGCGACTTGGAAATGTTAAATCAATGGAATTGCTTTGATGCAAGTCGTGCAATGCAAGCAGGGCTGAACTCGACATAGTTAATATTTTATCGTTAAATTGATATTAAGTTTTTTTAACAAATTCAAAATCTTTTGCCCAACAAAGGTCCAGTAAAATTTTAAATTAATAAATTAGTTCTGGGATTTTTTGTTTGCTGCTTTTGCCGGGGGCCAATGCAATTTAGCTTCGTGGGTTTGCTGTTGGCCTTGTTTAAAATACGCAACGACTCCGTGGTGGTCAGAGCTTGGGCAAAGGTTTCCGTGGTATTTGAAGCTAAAATCTTTGACTGCAATTTCTGGATTTTCGACTTCCAGATTTTTATCCATCCAAACATGATCTATCCACATTTGAATTGTTGGCGTGTCGTAGCAATCTGTACTTCTAGCGCTTGTAGTTTTTATTTCACCCACTAGGCTTGCGTAATTCATATTCAACAATTCAAGCCCTTGCTTAAATTCTGAATCTGGAAAATTAATATTCAAATCTCCGACTAAAAGTTGCGGCACATCTTTCTTAAAGTTTTTCTCAAGTAACAAGCGGATTTGTTCAAGTTGCTTCATTCGCAATTTTCCATGCTCTCTGCCAGCCTGCAGGTGGCTAGTCGCAAATTGAAAAGTTTTTCCATTGGGCAATTTTGATTCAAATAAAAATGCGCCTTTTGAGGCAAGGCAATCAAAACTTGCGCAATCATCGAAATACAATTTACCTAGAACTTGGATTGGGTAACGACTTAAGATAAAAACTCCTGACCCCATGAAGTGAAACCACTTTGTGTCCCTCTCTAGGTAATAACTGTAGGGGTATTCTTGCTTTAATTTTTCTGAAATGTTTTTTCGAAAATCAGACATAAAAGCTTCTTGCAAAAAAATGAAATCATAGGTCGAGTTTCTAAGCTGTTCAGTAATCGCAATTGTTCTTTCTTCTTGAAGGGTCCACTTGATTGGCTTCGGAAGCATATAGACATTCAGGGACAAAAGATTCAGACCTGTCTCTGCGGTGCTGAGCGTGCCATGACTTAAAATACAGAGGGCAGTGAAAAGAGATAAAAATTTCATAATTCCTACTTGCCGAACATGCGGGGCTGATTTGGTTTATGCTTCACGCGCGTATTTTTGCGGTACTGATATTTTCCTAAATCGATTTGACCATTCTTTGTTGTCACAAAAATATTTTCGCTTTGAAGAAGTCGCCTTTGCAATAAAAAGTTGTAGGTCTGGGGCTTGAAAGCGATTTTTCCACTGGAACTAATCACACGTTGCCAAGGAAGTTTATATTTTTTTGAGTAGGATTTTAAAATACTAGCCACAGCACGGCTGGCCCTTTGGCTTCCTGCAAGGCCTGCCACTTGCATATAAGTTGCGACCTTACCTTTTGGGATTTTTTGAACAACCTCAATCACTGATTTGGTGAAAGGCTCAAGTTCTTCTAAATTTGATTTTTGACTTGTTTGGGGCATGACCTCAGGGTAAGCCGATAGATGTAGCTTGTCCAATAAAGGATAGTCCATGGCCACTGAATCAAAATTAAATGCCCTTTCAGTTTTATTTCAAGACTCTGATCTTGTTGTTATTAACAAGCCCAGTGGACTGTTGGTTCATCGTACAAGTCTAGATCCTAGGGCTACAGAATTTGCGGTGCAAATTCTGCGCAATCAAATTGGAAAAATGGTTTATCCAGTCCACCGCCTGGACAAAGGGACATCCGGGGTCTTGGTCTTTGCACTTTCATCAGAGATGGCAAAAAATTTATCGATTCAGTTTTCAGACTCAAGAATTCAAAAAAAATATTTATCTGTGGTCAGGGGCTTTGCTCCGTTAGACATCCATGTGGATTACCCATTAAAAGAAGAGCTCGATCCCTTGGCAGATGCAAAGGCAAGGCAAGACAAGGAAGCGCAATCTGCAGTCACTGATATCCAAAAACTGGCGGAAGTAGAAATTCCTGTCCAAGTCGATAAATTTCCAACAAGTCGATACTCGCTTGTGCAGGCATTTCCAAAAACAGGTCGAAAGCATCAAATTCGTCGTCATCTGCGACATCTTGGGAATCCTGTCATTGGGGATTCAAATTATGGATCTGGAAAACACAATCGATTTTTCGAAAATCATTTTAAAATTCGTAGATTGCTACTTCATTGTTCGCAAATGAATTTTCTTCATCCGCGCCATGGGGAAGAATTAAAATTAATAGCGCCATTGCCGACGGAGATGAAAATTTTATTTCAACAACTGAATTGGTCAGAACATGCCTAAGAAAACAGGTGGCATATCAAAATATTCAAATGATTTAGGCTTTGATGAAGATCTTCAGGCGCGGCAAAGAAAAACAAAACAGCCCTGCCCAGTTTGTTTTTTGCATCTGGATCGTTGTATATGTGATGCGATTCCTCGTCTTAAAACAAATACGCGCTTAACTTTGATTGTCCACGCCAAAGAGCTTAAGCGCACAACCAATACTGGAAGACTTGCCATAGCGGCCCTTGAAAATTCTAAGATGTGCATTCGGGGAATCAAAGATCATCCCTTGGACTTATCGCACTTATTCAGCGATTTCGAAGACAGTTATTTGCTGTACCCAAGTGAAGAAGCCATTGACGTTTCAGAGTTAGTGAAAAAGAAATCGAGTCGCCCCTTACATATTATTGTGCCCGATGGAAATTGGCGTCAGGCCAGTAAGGTCGGACAGCGACATGCCGAGCTTAAGTATATTCCAAGAATCAAAATGGATGAGCCTTTTTTTAAAAACCCCTATGCGGATTTTCATTTGCGTAAAGAGCATTTTGCAGAAGGAATGGCTACACTTGAGGCCATTGCCCATTTGTTTGGGCATCTTGAAAGCGAAGAGTGTGGACAAAAGTTGATGGATTTGTATCTTCAAAAATTAAAGGCCACGTTGATTGGACGTGGCCTTTTGAAAAAATAAATTATTTCAATTTAATTGACGGAGTCGTTTTGCTGACGGGTCTAGCATTGTGATAAATGCTATTCATTTTGTAAATTTTAACTTGAACTTCCATTTTAACACCGCGTTTAGCATTTGGAAGACCTGTTGGCACATTGAATGAGCTAATGTTTTTTGTGATTGTGCCATTGAAAACTTGTTTTTTATCCCATGACAAACCACAAATTCCTAGAAAACCAATTGCACAAGTGCGCACTTCAAAACTAACAGCTAATTTTTCAGTGTTAGCAGCAGGCAAGGCGTTAGGACTTACTGTGACTTGTAAAGTGGCTGTCTGAGCATTTTGAGGAATCAATTGAGCATTCATCAAAGATCCAGCAGGCAAGTTAACTTGTTTTCTTGAAACTCCTGACAAAAGAACATCTACAGAGTTTTGTGATTGGCCAACAATTTGAAGTGAATAATTATTGTAAGTCGCACTTTGAAGTTCTGTTGTTGAAGGGTCACCAGATACAGCTACTGAAATGTTTTCGACTTCAGATTTTAATAGAACTGCGTTATCCACATGGAAATTGTAGTTCATTAATTTTGAATCGATGACTGTTTCACGTGCGTCGTCGCAAGTTTGGCTGACATATTGACCTTCGCGGATCACAACAACTTCTTCACAGGCATAAGGTGTGTATGTGCAGTTTCCAGATGAATAGCCAAGGTTATTGATATTATCCATTCTGTAAGTGCTAAGAACAAGAGTACGAACTTGTGATGTGATGACTCCAGAATTTGCAGCGCGGTTGATTTCTGCTTTAAAAGCATCCCATGAGCGCGGTTTTGATGAAAAATAATTTGCAGAAATTAAAGATTCTGCCGAAGACTTTCCGATTCCTTTAATTGCAGCTGCTAGCTTAGATGCTTTTTCTTCTTTGCGTGCAGAATAAAAGGCATTCCAGGCTTGGCTTTGGCCAGCGCCGCCTTGGCAGCTGACTTCATAGCAGGTTCCTTGTTGTGTTTGTACGATGGGATCTTGGTAATAGCCACACTCATAATAATTATGAGTTAAAACCATTCTTTGAAAAATTTGACTGTAAGAGGAATCACGACTTCCGTTAGGTGATACTTGGATAGAAACATTTTGTTTTTTCCAATAAACTTGTTGGGCCTGGGCCATTGAGGCAGCTGTTGTCAATGCAATTGCCAATGTTAAAATAAATTTTTGAACCATGAGGGTCTCCTTTATATTGTTTTTAGAATTGGATTGCTTATAGCAAAGTCGAACATTTTTCGCACTTTTTAAAATTGATAATCAGTGGGATTATAAAATTTCTATTAAATTCAGTCCAAAATGGAACTGATAATAGTTAGTTAAACAAAAATGAACAGCTCGCGAAACACTATGAGGACTGCTTTTTCGACTTTGCAAAGTATTTTGGTTTGTTGAACTGAAAATTGGGATTCACACGGATTTCGATAGCTTCTTGCAGGTACGGCTGAACTTTTTTGTAAATTTTAGCATCCCGTGGGGTGATAAAAGTGATGGCAACCCCAGCCCTTCCGGCACGGGCTGTGCGTCCAATACGGTGAAGAAAGTCTTCGGCCTCGAATGGCATTTCAAAGTTGATCACTGCTTTCACATGGGGAATATCAATTCCTCTGGCTAAAAGATCCGTGGCCACAAGCACGTCTTGATCTCCGGCTCTGAATTCACGCACGACGCGGTTCCTGTGCCCTTGGCTAAGGCCGCCGTGGACGAATTCAACTTTAAGTCCGTACTCGATCAGATAGCGCCCAATTTTTTCACAGGACTCTTGATTTCCCGTATAGACAATGGCTGATCCTTTTAAATTTTTTAACTCTTCAACGATGCGATCATTTTTTTGGGATTCATCAAGAAACAAAACTCGTTGTTTCAGGGCACGAACTGGGGCTTCGGCATTTTCAGATTTAAGCAAAGAAATGTCAGCTGTTGCAAAAATTTTTGCAACCTCTTGCACGCTGGGGCTAAAGCTTGCTGAAAACATTAGGGTTTGTCGTGGGCCCCGCAAAGTGTTTTGAATCATTTTCAATTGTGGAGCGAACCCTAAATCCAACATCCGATCGGCTTCATCAATAATGATCATATCCACTTTTTGTAAAAGAAGTTTGTTGGTCAGCAGATGGTCATTCATTCTTCCAGGAGTGGCCACAATCAAGCGCGGCTTCTTTTTCAGTTGGCTGTCTTGCTTCGACCCTGCAGCGCCACCAACCACAAGGCAGGGGACAATGGGAATGTCTGTTTTACAAAGATCACAAAAAACAGTGTAGATCTGTTGGGCCATTTCGCGACTAGGGGAAAGCACAAGGACCCTTGATTCCGTCGTGGATAAAATTTTGTTTAAGGCAGGCAATGCAAAAGCCAAGGTTTTGCCACTTCCAGTTTGGGCCACAACGACCAACTCTTGACCTTGCATGATCAAAGGAATGGATTCACTTTGAGTTTGTGTTGGTTGAGTTATGGATATTTTCCCAAGGGCTGTCACAAGCCGTGGGTCTAGGGACATATCTTCAAAACTTTTTGGCAGGCTTGTGGGTTGGGCAAGTTTCATGCTGGGGAAGTTACCACTGATTGTAGCGAAGGGATAGCCTCGTTAGAACCTATCGAGGCCATTTTGAAAGTTCTACAAAAAATCCAGATTCTGAAAACGATTAACCCATGAAGAAGCGAATCAGTTTCAATTTCCAGTCTGTGTAGGGGGGGTATCTCATGGCGGCGTCCATGATAAAGGGCTTTTTTAAAACTGATTTTTTGTGACTAAAAAGATCAAAGCTAAATTTGCCATGGTATCCGCCCATTCCGCTGGCGCCGATGCCTCC
>DGYJ01000022.1:0-10780 GCA_002396665.1 Bdellovibrionaceae bacterium UBA5009 | reverse complement strand
CGCCTCCAAATGGTAATTCAGAGTTCGCCAAGTGGATCAGGCAATCATTCACGCAGGCTCCACCGAAGGCCGTGTTGGAAAGGACTTGTTCTTGGATATTTTTATTTTTTGAAAAGACATAAAGTGCCAAGGGTTTTGGTTTGGCATTCAAGGTTTCCAATACTTGTTCAAGATTTGAATACTTCATGATGGGCAAAATAGGGCCAAAAATTTCTTCTTGCATGACGGGTGATGACCAATCGGCATTTGTTAGAATCGTTGGAGCAATCCATTTTTGATCACGATCATACTTGCCCCCGCATTCAATTGTTCCACTTTTTAAAAATGTGGTCAGGCGATCGAAGTGCTGGGTGTTGACTATTCTAGCAAAGCTATCACTGGGCGAGTTTCCGTCACCATAAAATTCTGTGACTGCGGATTTTAATAAGCTTAAAAATTGATCATAAATATTTTCATGGACGTAGAGGTAATCAGGACAAACGCAGGTTTGCCCTGCGTTCATAAATTTTCCCCAAATAATCCGTTTTGCGGCGACAGCCAAGTCGATGTCTTGGTCGACGATGCAAGGGCTTTTGCCTCCAAGCTCAAGACATACCGGTGTTAGGTGCTTGGCTGCTTTTTCCATCACAATTTGGCCAACTCGAGTGCTGCCTGTGAAGAAAATAAAATCAAATTTTTCTTCTAAAAGCATTTGTGATTCTTTCACATCGCCACCGATGCAAGTCACATGCTCTGGGGCAAATGTTTCTTTGATCAATTCCACTAAGAATTGCTGTGTCTTTGGCGTAGCTTCAGAGGGTTTTAGGACAGCAGTATTTCCAGCAGCAAGCGCTCCAATCAGAGGCGAAACCGTGAGTTGGAATGGATAATTCCATGGAGCAATAATCAATGTGACGCCAAAGGGTTCGCTGTAGATTTGGGATTTTGCCGGCTGCAAAACTAAAGGAGAAGAAACACTTTGGGGTTCGGCCCAGCTTTGAATATTCTTAAGAACATAGCGAATGTCTTCAAGTACATAGGCGACTTCAGTTGAATAGGCTTCCAACTGAGGCTTTCCAAGATCTTGCTTTAAAACATCAATAATTTGTTTTTCTTTTTTGACTAAAATATTTTCTAATTTTTTTAGTGATTCAATTCTAAATTGAATGTTACGGGTTTTGCCTGTTTTGAAAAAAGCTTTTTGTTTTTCGACCAGTCCGTGGATTTCATTTTGAGTCCAGTTTGACATTTTTGCTCCAGTCCATGGGCGGTTTTCAGTGATAGTTTCCATACATAGCCTCCGGAAGTCGTGACAATTGATCCTACTCAATTCATACTCAGATTATGGATTACACTCAGATTTTAAAAAAGCAAAATATTTGTGGCCCCCAAGCTTTCGTCGACCTGAATCACTTTGATGAAAATGCCAAACAGCTGGCAGCCCATGTCCAAGGGCTAGGTATGACTGTGCGTATTGCAACTAAATCCATTCGAGTTCCTGAACTAATTCGTAGGGCTTTGAATTCAAGTCCCCACTTCAAAGGTTTAATGTGCTATTCAGCAGAAGAGGCTTTGTTTTTGTCTAGCCATGATTTTGATAATTTTTTGGTTGCCTATCCCACTGTCAGTCCGAAGGATTTGCAGGCTTTGCACCAGCTTCACGAGTCTGGAAAAGAGATTTATTTAGTTGTTGATCATACGGATCATCTGAAGGCCTTAGATCTTGTATTTAAAAAATCGGCGAAGCCTTTTAAAGTGATCTTGGAAATGGATTTGTCACTTCGCCTTGGCCCATTAGTTGTCGGTGTTCGGCGCAGTCCCTTGCGAAGTGAAAAGCAAATTTTAGATTTGCTGCAAGAAATTCAAAAAATGAAATCAATAGAATTCGCGGGACTGATGGCCTACGAGGCCCAGGTGGCCGGTGTCGGCGATCAAAATCCTTTCAAGCCATTTTTAAGTTTATTGTTGGGTCCGATTCGAAAATTTTCGGCATGGCAAATTGCTCGAAATCGAAAGTCAATTTGTGAAAAAATTAAATCTGTCGGTGTTAAAAATTTTATTTTTAACGGCGGCGGGACTGGAAGTTTAAGTTTTAATGAGTCTGAAAACAAAGTATTAACTGAACTGACAGCCGGTAGTGGTTTCTACTGCCCACACTTATTTGATTACTATAGCAATTTTAAATTGAAGCCATCTGCTTTTTTTGCTTTGCAAGTTGTTCGTCAACCCGAGCCTGATTGGGTGACATGCTTGGGTGGAGGTTACGTGGCCTCTGGCGAGCCTGGTTGGGACCGCATTCCAAAACCCTATGATCCAGAAGCCTTTGCGAAGGGTGTAAAAACCATCAGTTCATTTCGCTTATCAGATTTTGAGGCCACAGGCGAAGTGCAAACCCCTGTTCAGGTTGCAAAAGAATTAAAAATTGGGGACCTTGTCATTTTTCGCCATGCCAAAGCGGGCGAGCTAATGGAAAGATTTAACGATGTTCTTTTGATTGCTGGCAATAGTCCTGCAGAAATGAAAATCGTCGGCGAAGCCAAAACCTACCGTGGTTTTGGCCAGTGTTATTTTTAATTATTAAACTGTCGTATCCATTTGGATTTTATAGCCGACAATCTGATCTGGTGTGGATGGCACAGAGCTTTGATGGCCCTTTAAGCCCGAGTAGTACAAAGAAAAAATAATCCCTCGAAAGCCAAATCGCACGGTACGAACCAGGGTTCCGATTTCCCCATTCATATCTTGATTTTTTTCTAAAAAATTTAAAATCCCAAATAAAATCCACGAAGGCATGAATCCCAATATGGTCAGCAATAATTTTAAATCTTTTAAATCATTGGGTGGAAGTTCGGCCATCAAGATATCAACGTGTTCAATCGCTCCAACTTGCGTGAAGCTTGGCAGTTCATTGTGCGTGGGGCACATCAAATCCCCAATTTTATTCAAGGCTTTCACTTGAATTGGATTCAAAAGTTTAATTTTATCAGCCGCATGTGAAGACAACATTATGCGATCCCTCTCGTGATACTTGGTATAGCCAAATGACTTAAGGCCATGATCGTCAGCGAGGGATTAATCCCAGGGGCTGATGGAAAGACACTGGAATCAGCAATAAATATTTTTTTACTTCCATGGACTTTAAATTCAGGATTGACGACGGATTTGCTTTCATTTGTACCCAGCGAGCAGCCACCCATCAGATGAAGCCCAAAGGCTTGTGGGCAGCGAATAATTTTTTCTGCACCAGATCCATCAAACATCTCTTCAATCATTTTTAAGCCTTGGGACATACGACTTTGATCTTGGGCTGTTAAAGATTTGCGCACGATCATTTTTCCGTTTTTTGCAATTTCAAGTTCACCAGAGGCTTCATCCCGAATTGCAACTTCCATGGAGGCCATGTATTTGTACTTCATCATTAAATCTTGATGTTGGCGTCCGAAGCCTGAAAAAAGCATCGAGGTTGCAATTGGGGGTGCAAAAACATTTTCAAACTTAAATCCCATTTGTCTTAATTTTGGATCATAGGATTTAACAGCTTGAAAAGCCCCTTTGAAAGAATCAATTGGGGTGTTGAACAAGGCAAATGTCATATACTGAGGATGGCAGGTGATGCCTTTTCCTAGATAGGAATGCTTTTGTTTAAAGTTGGATTGCAAAAGAATTTTAGTGGTTCCAAAACTTCCTGCGGCCAAAACGACTGCTTTAGATTTTAAGTTTATTTTTTGTGAAGTGCCTGCTGATTTATTTTTTACAGTGGCAGTGATGACAGTGCCCGGATTTTTTTCTGACACGGTTTCAACTTCACAGTGATCGATCAGCTGTAGACCTTTTTCGATGGCTGGGTCCACAGCAGTGACCATGCTGCTTTGTTTTGAAGAGCGTGGGCAGCCTCCTAAACAGGCGATGCAGTCATTTCCGTGATCAAGTCCACAGTCTTTTTGACCACGACGTAGTGCAGTCCATCCCAAGCCTTTTTTGGCGAAGGCTTGAATAAAAATTTTAGTGTTTTTGCCAAAATATTTGTCAGAAATTTTTTCTAAAGAAAGGCTTTTTTCGACAGTTTCATAAATTGGTAAAAACTTTTGTTCGCTGAAATTTAAACTGGCGATTTGGTTCCAATCATTCCAAGCATCACTGTCAAAGCGATCAAGCAAAGCTTGATTTACGATGGAAGTTCCGCCGACACATTTTGCTCGAAGAAAGCCAAGTCGTGCATCATGATTAAGTTCAATTCCACCTCCCCAAAACATTTGTGAAGAGGATTCAATTTCTGGTTTAGGAAAATCTGTTTTTTTAAAATGTTGACCAGCTTCCAGCAAAAGAACTTTGGCGCCAGACTTTGTCAGATCATAGGCAATGCGACCGCCCGAGGGGCCCGAGCCAACGACGATACAATCCCAAACTTGATTTTCAAATTTTTCAAACATGGTGTTTTTCTTCAATTTTAAAATACGAGTAAAAACGATAAATAAAAACAATTGCTACTGCTGCTAGAAAATGCCAAATCGCATGGCCTGTGATCCAGTGACGATCGGGGTCACAAACAATTTTTTCATGGTCAAGATACCAGGCAATATAGGCTAGGCCAAGGCATCCAAGAGAGTAAACCAGTTCGATAAAATGAGTTTCAACTTTATTTATTTTCAACATTTGCTTTTCTAGAATTAAACCAGCGATAAGTTGCAAAGCAAAAAGCTCGATCCCAATGCTTTGATACTGAACTAAAAGGCCGATAGACGACACAACTACAATCACCGCAACAAGACGTAAGCGTTCGTAACTCCAAGAGTATCTACGAGCTAAATTAGCACAAAGAACATATGTTGAAATTAAGAACATACAGGAAAAGTCTAAAACTTCGCCGATGAAACTATTTGATGCATGATAAAAGCCAGACATCAGTCCTATTAATATTGAAAATATTCCTATCAAACCCAGGTGGGGGGAATGTCCTTTTCGCGCTTTAATGACAATCCAGATTCCAAAAATAATATAAAACAGATTTGACCAGAAATTGGCGGGTTCACGAATCCAATCGCAAAGTTGGCGTTCGCACCATTGCAATGTCGAGGGTTGGAGGTTGCTCCAAGGGCAATTCAATTGTTCCATCAGTTAAGCTTGGCGTAGGCCAAGAATGCTGTCAAACTGATTGAGTTCTTGCTCAAGAATTCATACGAGGGTAGGGCTTTGATAGATAAAACATATTTAGAAGATAAAATTTTAAAAAACATTCCTATTTTAAAGTCTATGGGCGCATCGGTTCTAGATGTCAGCAGTCATCATGCGGTTTTAAAGTTTCCGTTGCATGAAAACCACAACCATAAAGGCACAGTCTTTGGTGGAAGTTTATATTCGTCCTGCGCCGCCGCCTGCTATACGTTAATTTATTTTTTACAAATTGAATCCAATTTGCTGGATAGGGATCTGGTTATCACCAAGGGGAATATTCAATACATTCGACCAGTTGGTTCTGATTTTTTTGTCGAAGCCAAAGTGGATTTGAAATCTTGGAATGAAGTTGTGGACTCATTAAAGAAAAAAAAGCCAAGGCGGCTTAATATGCATGTTGATATTTATGTGAATCCTGAAAATATTCTTTGTCAGTTCGAGGGCGAGTTTGCTTTTCTGCCAGGGGCTAAGACAGACTTAAAAGGAATTTCGTGAACAAAATAAGCCCATCGAATGCAAATTCAATTTTGAATTTGCCCATCAACATTCTGTTTCAAAGTCGAGAGTTACTGGTTGTGGATAAACCTGTGGGCATTTCTATTCATAATCACGACAGTGATGAAAATCTAATTTCTTTACTGGGTCAGCAATTTCCGAATTTAAAACTTTTTCCAGTTCACCGACTCGATAAAGAAACAAGCGGTGTGCAAATATTTGCATTGGACGAAAAGGCGGCGGCCCAGGTCGCTTCAATTTTTCAAAATCGCCAATTGCAAAAAAAATATATCGGAGTTTTAAGAGGGCAGCTGAAGGATGATGAAGGGACATGGAAACAATCCCTCACAGATAAAGCCGAAGGGCGCAAAAACCCGGCTGGGATGGCCAAGGACAGAGTGGATTGTGAAACAAAATATAAAGTCCTGAAAAAAAATTCTTTTTTTACTTTGTGCGAATTCGATTTGATCACGGGACGACAGCATCAGATTCGTAAGCACACAGCCTTGTGCAATCACCCCTTGGTCGGAGATCCCAGGTATTCTGATCCCAAGTATAATCAGAAAATTTTTAAAATTTACTCGACGGAAAGAATGTTTTTACATTGTGAAAGACTTGAACTTGATTCTGATCAGTTAAAATTCAAAGCCGATTTGCCGGAAGATTTTATGAAATTGATGGGGAACTAGTAAAACTTTTTCAGATCCATGCCTTTGTAAAGAGAAGCGACTTCTTTTTCGTAACCATTAAAAGGCAAAGTGGGAATTTTAGTCGGAAAAAACTTCCCGTCGATGACGCGTTCAGTGGCCTGGGACCATCGTGGGTGGTTTACCTCTGGATTCACGTTGGCGTAAAATCCATACTCGTCAGAGGCCAACTGATTCCAAAGCGTTTTTGGTTGTTCAGATGTAAATTCAATCTTAACAATGGATTTGATATTTTTAAATCCATACTTCCAAGGGACCACAAGGCGCATGGGTGCACCATTTTGTTTAGGAAGATTTTTGCCATACATCCCAACAGCCATAAAACTTAAGGGATTCAGGGCTTCGTCCATTTTTAGCCCTTCTTGGTAGGGCCAAGGATACTGTGGTTGTAACTTCATGTTGGTTCCAATTTTTGGATCATTAAAAGTTTGAAACACCACATACTTGGCAGAGTTTTTTGGTAACAACTTTGGAATCAATTTTTCAAGTGCAAAACCACTCCATGGAATGACCATGGACCATGCTTCGACACAGCGAAAACGATAAATTCGTTCTTCTAGTCCACCAGCCATTTTGATCAGCTCGTTCACATCATAGACTTTTTTCTTTTCAGTCAGTCCAGTGACTTCGACACTCCAATTTTCTGCCAGTTTCCAGCCTTCGACTTTTTTCTTTACTTCATTTTTTTCAAGGCTGAATTCATAAAAATTATTATAACTGGTGGCAAGGTCTTCTTTAGTCAAAGTTCGTTTCGGATCTTTCAAATCATAAAGTGGATTCAACTTGGCAGGTAATCCATTGGCCTGAAAGGCAAGTGCTTCTTGGGTTGAAAGCAGCAAAGAGGCCGGAAGAATTTGACTTGCAGCAACCAGGGAAGTCCCTTTGAGTAATTTTCTTCGATTCAGATAAAGCTCTTCCGATGTGACTTCGTTTTCCGATAGGGCCCATTTGGGTTTGCTCTTGATTGCCATGGGTGAATCGTCTCATAATTGCATTATGAGAATCAATACTCCTCGACTTCTTTTTAGGTTCAGTTTGTTAATTCCAGCAGTTTATCTTTGTTACCTTTCCTTTCAGGGCGAACTTGGTGCAGAGCCAGTCAAAGAACTTAATCACCAAACGGGCAGCTTTGCATTTTATTTGCTTTTAGGAAATTTGCTTATCGGAATTTTAAAAGACTTATTAAAACCAACTCAAAAATGGTTTCGATTTTTTTGGCTCGAACGAAGATATCTTGGTGTGCTTAGTTTTGTCTATTTGATGTCCCATGTTTTTTTCTACTTTGCCTTAGAGGCTTTTGAGTTTCAGGCTATTCAGCAAATTTATACAAAAACCTATCTGATCTTTGGTTCGTTGGCCTTTTTGACTTTACTTCTATTGACTGCGACCTCCATGGACTGGGTTATTCGCAAAATGGGTTCAGCTTGGAAAAAGCTGCACCGTTGGGTTTATGTCGCATCCCTATTGTTTACAGTGCACATTATGTTGATCGAAAAAGCAGACCTTGTTTTTTATGGATCTATACTTTTGCTGTACTGGCTTGTGCAAATTTTAAGATGGATTAAAAAGAAAAAAATCAAGCCAACTGTTGCTTAAGCATGGTTGCGGCTTTCGCATAGCCACCATTCGCGCCATCAATAAAGTGGAAATGTTCATTTTGATCTTTTACCAGGCAGGTCATTAAGGCTTCATTGGCTTCATGATATCCAAAAGAAATAAATCCATTCTTTTTAAAATCATTTAAAATTTCAAAAATTTGATCTCGCTCTTCAAGGCTGACGTCCAATACAAGTCGAAGATTATCGTCACGTTTAAAAAAATCATTATTTTGTGCAATTGATTTTAAATAGGAATCGACTGCAGAGCCTGCAATATTTTTTGTCCACTTGACGATAAAGTAAATCAAGCCACTCCAAAGTAAAGCCTTTGCATAGTGAAGCAGGCCAAGGTTCTTGGCCCTCATTTCACTTTTTAGATCTTTTGGTGGCCACTCGACAGGCATTTTTTCTGGTTGAATGGGTTGGCAGTTTGGCAGCAGCTGTTGGATGCGATACAGAATGGCTTCAATGGCCTGGCTATCATCGAGGGGCTTGATTATTAAAACCAACATCAGCCCCCTTCGATTCGGAATTGGATTCCATCGGCATTCGAGCCCCTGATGACTTCCGCTGGCTGGATAGTTTTCTGGCAAAGTGAGGTCTGGATTTTTTTTCATCAATTCTTCAGCTTTGGTAATGCCGCCACCATGGAAAAGAAAATAGGGCTTCGAATTCGAATTCAAGACAAAGCTAATGTAGACATTTTTGCCATTCGTTTTTAGATCTTTAACGGGCACAGAAAAAATTCTAAGATCAAAGCCAAAATTTTGTTTGGCAATGGCCCTGGTATAACTTAGGGCTTTGTTGGCGGTTTCAACATTTTCGGCTGGTAAAAAAAAAGTTACTCCGTCGCCACCGAAAATAAATGGAAAATGGGAATTTTGAAGAGCATTTTGTACGCTGAGTATAGAGCACGCGCCAATAATATTGACATCCTTGTAACGACCATTTTCAATTGCCTTTGTCGAGCCCTTAATGTCAGTTAGAAAGATCCACCAATCATCTGGAACTTCTGTATAAGAAGTTGGCGAACCCATATCTACCCAATCTTCGATTGGAATCAATGTCGAAAAAAATTGTGAAATTGATACAGAGTTTCCATTCTTTTTAAACATGCTGAAATGATAACATGTCTTTGGTGAAAAGAAATGCTTCAGCAATCTTCCTTGATAAGGCTAGGCCAGGCCATGGGCTGCAGTCCCCGCCTGGACTTAATTTCAAATCCTATTAGACGAAAGGCCAATTTGATATTCTAAATCAAATTGATTGAATTTGATTTTTTGCGACAATTTTTTTAAAAAACTAGTATTGCAATAATTAAAAGCCGCTTCAACAATAGATAGATTATTTTAAATTATTATTTTGTAGGTAATAGATGAAATCCGCACCAAAACATCACGATGAAGATAAAAGAATCGAGTCTTTAAGGGCTTTGAACATTCTGGACAGCTTGCCTGAAAAAGATTTTGATCAGATCACATTTTTAGCATCACAGATTTGTGAAACTCCAATTGCATTGATATCACTCGTTGATACAGATAGGCAGTGGTTTAAATCCAAAATAGGTTTAGATCTATCGGAAACGCCAAGGGAACTTGCGTTTTGCGCCCATACAATTCATCAAGATGATATTTTCGAAATTGAAGATTCTTCAAAGGATGAAAGATTTTTTGATAATCCATTGGCAGCTTCGGGACCCGTAAAATTTTATGCAGGGGCTACTTTGTACTCTACGGATGGATATCCAGTTGGCACAGTTTGTGTCATTGATTCTGTTCCAAGAAAATTAACCGACCAGCAGAAAACTTCGCTGAAAGCTCTTTCTGATCAGGTGACAAGATTATTAGAGCTGCGTCAGCAGGTAGATCAACTTAGAGTTTCCGAAAAAAAACTAATTTTTAAATCCACAGCCGCAGAAAATATTTCGGAAGGCATTGTCTTACAAGATCGTACGGGGGCAATCGTCGAATTTAATCCTGCTGCTTTGACTGTTTTAAATATGAGTGCCGATCAATTGACTGGCAAAACTTCTATGGATCCTCTATGGAGATCTGTTCGCGAAGATGAGTCTGAATTCCCAGGGTCTGAGCATCCGGCAATGGTTGCCCTGCGCACAGGTCAAAAGCAAATCGATGTCATCATGGGAGTTTATAGTGGCACAGATTCAAAACGCTGGATAAAAATTAATTCAGTGCCACTATTTTTAGATGGCAGTGAAGATCCAAGTTATGTTGTTACTAGTTTTGCCGATATAACGAATATTAAAAAATTTGAAGACGAACGTAGTGTTTTACAAATGAAACTATCAGAGGCCGCAAAGTTGTCAGCCCTTGGCGAAATGGCGGGTGGGGTTTCCCATGAAATCAATAATCCACTGGCCATTATTCGTGGCAAGGCCTCTTCCCTTCGAAAACGAGTTCAAGACAAAAAAATTGAAGCAGAAATTTTTGATAAAGAGCTTAGCTCTATCGAATCCACTGTGGATAGGATTGCTAAAATCGTCAAAGGATTGCGCGCCTACTCTAGAAATTCTGAAAAGGACCCACTTACTCCGGCTGTGGTTTCAACAGTTATTGCTGACACTTTAGAACTGTGTCGCGATAAACTGAAAATGAATGGTATAGAGATGAAATTCGAAAACACAAATGATTCTGTCATTAACTGCCGACCTGCCCAGATTTCACAGGTCATTATGAATTTAATTGGAAACTCTATTGATGCAATATCTGGTCTATCTGAAAAGTGGATCCAAATCAGAGTTCAAAATAATGACAAAAAACAAGTGCAGATTTATATCACAGACAGCGGCGGGGGCATCCCAACCGAAGT
>DGYJ01000095.1 GCA_002396665.1 Bdellovibrionaceae bacterium UBA5009 | reverse complement strand
CATTTCTTGATTCTTTCTTCGGTGGTGGCATCATTAGATACATTGTAGAGCTTTGAAAAATAGTAGACTGTATCTCCGAGGATGCCCGCCTCTTTCACATCGGTTCTCGTGTTGTCAAATTTTTTGTTTAGTTTAGTCACCAGCCTGCACGATCTAACTTTACTCCTCGACTTGTTTGAGTTGAAGCCAAAAAAACCGCAGCTAAAATTGATTATACTTTTAATCAGAGTTTTTTCGTTTTCGCACTTGCTGTATTGTCTTTGTTGGACGAGATCTTGATAAATCAAATTAAATCGTTTACATTTTTTGTAGAAGAACACCTGCTTAAACTCGTCCAACACAAAGTCCTGCTTGTCAATCAAATGCTGCAGATAATCTCGGGTAACTAGAAACTCTTTGCATTTGTTTTTTCTTGTCCATTTTCCATTTTCTGCGTCTCTTATGAGCAAGCTTTCATCCCCTTCGCGAAGACAGTGTCCACTCACGACGGCGATGAAGGTCAACTCGTTGCTACAGTGGAGGACGTCGGGGATGGTGAGGTAATTTGCACTCATGTAGCCCGATGTCAAATCTACCAATTCTGTGATGTTATTGAAAGACTCTTCCAAAGATTTGGAACTGTATTCTACATCATGACAATTGGTGATGACAGAATAAGAAATGTAATTGGGAATAAAGTCTCGGTGAACATTCTCGATCCACTGGTTGATTGTGTTGTCACGAACTTCCGTCTTCTTCTCGAGAATCTCTTTGGATTTCTTGCCGACATAGCTGTTTAGGTCTGGACATCCTCGGCCGTGTCGACATCCATGTGCGTACTAAAAATTAAAAATAGTGGTAGTACTGTATTTAAAATTTCTTATTTGATAATTTATTAATTTGAAAATTAAAAATATATTTTACAAAGATATTAAAAAAATTTAAAATTACCTGGCCATCAAACTGATACATGTGAATGCGACCGTCTGACGTCACAATAACCAGATCGAGAGGAAAGTTGCCCAACGTAATGTAACCCAGCATGTGGAAGTTTGAGTAAACACTCCAGATGACTTGTCCGGATTGCTGCATTTTCCAGATGGTGTAATAAACCGACCTGAATTCAAACGATTTGTAACGAGCCACCTTGTCTGTTCTTACTAGTAGATTTCTGGTTCTGCCGCCGTCGCTGATGTATCCTGTGCAGAATCCCCGTGGTACAGTCATCGTGCTTGCCGCGTACCCATAGCTTGAACTGATATCTAGCTCCTGAAGGCTTTGTGCGCGTGGTCCGTCCTCATCGTGTAGTGCATCACCGACGTTGAGTTTAGATTCGCAGCTATAGGAGAATCCACCTTGACTGTGATTTCGCAGAACTTGTTCGTAGCTCTGTTTAACTTTTTCTATGCCGTGTTGATAGGGTCCCGACAATCTCGAGTACTTTGTCCAGATGCACTTGAACGAGATTGCTGCCAGTGAGGTCGAAGGCAAACAGTGGATGTCGTAGATAAATTTGCTTAAAAAATGCTCACCCAACTTTATCCAAGATTGACTTGTTTTGGCGGCCATTTTTGAACCTCTACTTTTGCAGTACTGAATCATGGTCATGTTTCCGGCTTGGCGCGATTGGTGACTTAGACTTCTTACTGAATTTTTAATTATTATTTCCTCTTCCTCCTCGTCTTTCAATTCGACCGAATAACAATTACAATTTAAAATCATCATTTCTGTACAATCCAGGGATACAATATCGTTGGACGGCGAGGACTTGATGCTGACTCCTCTAAAATTTTTCTTGATTCTTCCTTTCATGTGATGAACGAAATGAAGCTTCAACGCGTGGAGAACGGCATCAGTCTTGCAGTAGGTGATGACAACAAATTTGGAGATGGCAGCTTTGAGAGAGATGAGGACTGAATTCCAAGGATTAGAAACATCAGCTGCAAAATGTTGCAAGTGATCCACCAAAGGTTGAAGTAATGATGTTTTGGATTCGATTGATTTTTGTCTCAGTTTAAAAAGAGCTTTGAACATTTTGGTCCAACTTGCTTCGTCACTTTCTAAATCTCCAGCATTCGTACGCGCAACTTCAAAAAATTCTAAATTGTTTTCCACCGCGTCCAGAATTGTGATGTACCGGGCGTGTCCAGCATTGTCAAGCTCGACCCACATGGCTGCGAACCCTAATGCTCCCATCTTTCGAGACACTGTTTCAAAATCTCGAGTTGACAAGAGTCCAAGATTGTAGGCGGCATTTAAACCGGTCAGAGATACACTCACCGCAGCACTCGAATTCAGTGAAAATGGCGAAGTTGATGTTTGAGCTGGTCTCGGACTTGCAGGTCTAGCACGAGTTGGTGGTTGAAATCTAATGTTTTGATCCGGTTGTTGCTGTCGACGAAAAGCCAACTTATAATTGTTGTCTGTGTAGGCCTCCAATCTCAGAGCCAACGGTGTCAAAGGATAGATCCAATACTGTACAAACTTGTGAGGCGGAGGTACAACACAAATCGATATCTCTGTGAATTGGATATCGTGCATCGACAACAAGCTCGCTACTTCCTCTATTGACTGGGGATCTAAAGTCGACGGGTCCAGACCCAATAATTCCCAAATCGGTTCCTTGGGTTGTACTCCTTTTTGGCGATAATTTATGGGACTCAATCTTGGTGGCAAACACATCGACGACGAAAAACAGTCTTTTTTGTTACTTCCGTCTGGTAGAAAATAATACACGGCCACTTTCCGTTTTCCCTCCTTTTCTTCTTTGAGAAATCTGCCATCAAACAGCAATACATTATTGCAGTTTTTTGTTTGCTGGACAAGTAGAAAAGAATGCTGGCAAATATTTTGCAACTCAATCATCGCCAACGTCTTTTTTACAGCCATCTCCACCACCGGCATGTCGTATAATGTTTTAAATTCAATTTCGGCATTTTGTCGACTTTTTTTATCCAAAATTAAATCACTGATGACGTCACGGCAAAGGAAAGGTTTTCTGATTTCTTCGTCGTCCTCCATATCTATGTTGCATTAAACCTCTTTTTTGAAATATATCGTTTTGACTGTTTACTTCACACTGACTGTTTATAATTATCGCTTCAAGTCTATCAAATGTCCATTGTGTATCTCTTCCCACCCAAGTAAAAGATTCTTCAGGCTGGCGGGTAGAATTAAAAGCAAATTGCGCAAAATTATTGGCCCCTATGAAACGATAAAATTCTGTGAGCTGAGCGGGTGCATTGATCTTGGGATGAAAACTGCCTGTCCATAGGTACTCTTGATCGGTGACCTTGTGCTTGAGATAGTATGCGCCTGTAATTTGAAAATAAACCGGCAGGCGACCGAAATCATTTTCCAAAAGTAGTCCAATCCTACTAAATGCATCCATACTTGCATTGTTATCGTATATAATTTGCTCCGGTACATTACAATTATACAAAATGAGATAATTTCTCGAGTCTTCAATGGTAACGGCAGTAGCATCCACTTTTAGAACTTGTCTTGACAGCCATTGTGCCATGATGACCAGTCAACTGATAACTGAGGTATAAAAACTAGAAGCCATTTGTAAATAACAAGACACTCGACATGGAGAGATCAGAGAGAGAAGAAGTTGTTGGATCCAATATCCGAATGAGGGCATTTACTTTGGATTACCACGAAAAAAGATTCATTTTTCACAACAGGAATGAAGAAGACAAGCCGATCGAATTGTACGAAGTCGGTGTTAAAGCCATTGTTCAGCTAATTCCAATCTTTAGAAAATTGGCCGAGTATGAGCAATTGTCAATGAACGGAGATTTGGAAAAGCAAGCCTCAGCCCATCCAGGTGCCATTGTGGATTACGAAAAACCGAAATTGGTGGATAGAGTTTTGGCCGAATTTACTCTGGCCGCCTGGGACAAGAACAAGTTTAAAATTAAGCTTGTCCTCAATGCCTACAAGACCAATTCAACCATTTCCCTGCTAAAGTATGTGCGAGATGAAGATGATTATAGCATGTACTGGATTTGCAAGGGTGGAATTTTCTTTAACCCGGAAGACGACATCAAAATGATTGATCAATTTGTTAAACGCCATAAATCGGGTGCAGGGGGATTCCAAAAGCCATATCACCAACAGGTTCAATATGTGCGAGCCGAACCCCAATGGAAGCAGCAGACCTCCCACCCAGAAGGACAGCCCTATCAGGAAGAACAATCTAATTATAAAAAAATGAAATTTCAAGTTGAATAAATACATTAATTTTTTATTTACATGTCGTCATCATTTTTACACAACAATAATTGAATAAGTTGATTAATTTCTTCTTGGTCGAGTTCCAATTTTTCGAATAGATCATAAATAAATGTTTTAATGTTGGAGTGATATTCTGGATTCATTAATATAATATTTTTACAAAGTCCAGCAATACCGTAGAGAAATAAGTAGGGTGATTTGTACTCTTTTCTGGTTTCATATTTTACAAGAATGGCAATGATGCGCGAATAAATACCTTGAATTGCATTCTCTCTAGAAAATGAATCTTTCTCTGGTAGACATTCACTAGGCAGGGTGGGTCTCTTTCGAATGAACATTTCAAGGTATCTGGCCCTCACCGCTTTCAAGTCATCTGGATCAACATAAATTCTCTTTCTTTTTCTTCCTCCCTCTCCTCTTTTTTGGTGGTGTTGTTGTGCATCAATATTACTTTCGTAGACATTTTTTATAAATTTAGTTCCCGGTTCAAAACTATGAGTCATGAGGTGTTGATTTGAGGTAATAAATAGAAACAAGGGGGGTACTGTTACAACTCCAGAATGCACTTTAACATTTACAGGTTCAGTTCTAGCAATGGCTTTCAGTTTGTCCTTGTCTTGACCGGAATATAAAATGGACATGTCGCAATCGTGAATCATCAAGGTCGAGTTGTTGTTTGTGACGAATCTCGCAACTCCGGGTTCGTTGGCCAAGTTTTTTGACACTCCCAGTAACGGCGATTCAAATAGGGTTGTTTTTCCTAAGAATTAAAATAATAAATTGTAGTACTCGGTTGTTAATGAAAAAAATATATATTTTAATAATATCTGTGAATACATAAAACCTTGGTATTTTAATTTAATTACCTGAACTAGTCAAACCACAACAAATCAGTTGTAATATATTGTCGTGGCTCTGTCTTTTGTTTGTTAACATGGCGAAGAAAGTTAACACGAACACGTCCTTGATATCCAGACCACCGAGGAGATCCAGATTTGTCGCCTTGAAACTCACGCAATCGGACGAATCGATGAAAGCATCAAAACATTTTCGGTAATTTTTTGCCATCTTTTCCGGTTGAGTGGTTGCCTTGATTTCTGCAAACATATTTTGCAGAGTTTCTTCATGTTTCATATTAAGAAATTGCTTCATGTGGGGTGCAAATTTATGGGCCAAGATGATTGAAATGGATGCCAACTCTTTATGAGCCTTTTCGAATTTTTGCTGTTGGGAAATATCAGAAGAGCGCAAAGTTTCGTCTCCATATTTTTTATTAAATGCTTCGAAAAATTGAAGTAGAAAATTGTCTTGTTGAAATTCATTTTTATTTAGGAGCAATTTTTTATTGAAAAATCCAGCCATCTCGCGTTCACATCTCAGAATAAACTGGAGGAATTAATCTTTTTTATTTTTCTTCAACAGTTTACGAAGACCACCTGCAGCATCTCGAAGAAGACTCTTGTTTTTGAAGAAGATTGTTGGTGTATTTCGACTGAGCAATAATTTAGTTATTTGAACATTGAGAGGATCTCCAATCTCATTTGGACCAGATTGTCTAACGGCCGCGATGATGTAATCCAAAAACGGTAATGAGCTTTTAGGTTTGCCCTTGATCATTAAAACTTTCCCGTCCGTGGATACGCTAAATAATTTAGACTTTAAGATGGATCTCATTATATTTTTAGCCACCTGCCATTTTTTTGCCGGCAAACTCGATTCAATATCTATTTCAATTTCCTTCACCATATTATTCCAGATTTGGGCCCGCTCGTCTTCACTGTTGACGCCACCTGAACCAATCTTTCGATGTTTGCGAACATTTTTAGCTGGTACGAGAACATAGGTGTCATCGGGAAACTCATCTTCGCCGTCTTCGTCGTCAACATCCACATCCGCTTCGTTGTCGCCAAATTTGTCCCTGTAATTTTTTTTCTCGCTCAAATGAGGATAGTAGACTGGTGGAGGAGTCATTTTCTCACCGCAAGCAATATTACCCAGGCCGGAAATTGCCAAAAATCGAGTTTTATTCTTTCCCTGAATTTGGTTCAACTCCAACAAGAGAATATTTTTCCTCGACTCGCTGTAATGTCTGGTGGCCCGGATGTAAGCCTTCAAATCTTGATCTTGAAAAAAATGACTGTTCAAGTACTGAGAGAGCCGCGTACACACTGAACTGGAATAAAATAAAATAAGTCGATGTGTGAGAGACAACAGCCGGAACAGATCGTCCGACCCTAGGATTCCCTGAACAACGACGAATACTGCTGCCAAGTTAAAATGGTGGGCATAAATGTTTATACAGTCTGTAATTTTTTCGGTTAAAAATTGGACATCTTCAAATATGAGTACGATCTCGGGACGCAGGTGAACCTCGACATCAAAATCTTGAAGAGTAATGACGTCAGCGTCTCCTTGTTCTTCGTAAGCAGATCCGTCTACTCTATTATTACACAAAACTACAATTGTTTTCGCAGGATCAGTCTGGAAATATTCTTGTTTGTGTTTTAAAATATGAAGCATCAAATGTGTCTTTCCGGAATTTGATGCTTCATATTTTAAAA
>DGYJ01000058.1:13767-14169 GCA_002396665.1 Bdellovibrionaceae bacterium UBA5009 | reverse complement strand
GGGCCAGGACTGCGAACATCCCGGGGCTTCTGAACTATGAAAGACGTCAATATCTAAGCTGATAAAACAAGGACGTTTTGTTTTTGTATTGGGGCCCAGGGATTTCTTTATTTTTGGAATTTGAATTTCATTGTGAAATAAAATTTTGCCATTTTTTTGTTTTAAATACTTTAGGTGCTCTTGGCTATTGCACTGGGGCTGAATGCCAAGTTCTAAAAAATCAAAATCCTTTGTGCTGAACTCTTCCAGCAGACGATAAAATGGAGTGCCCGAATTGATTCCCTTATCTGTTGGTCGCACATCCAAATGGGCATCATAATTAATGACGATGGGTTTTGCATTCGCATTGGATTTCAATGTTGAACTTAGCAGACAAGAGTTTAAAAAAGCGGCCGCATCGGG
>DGYJ01000058.1:13349-13524 GCA_002396665.1 Bdellovibrionaceae bacterium UBA5009 | reverse complement strand
CCCTCCACCAAAGGAAATAACTTTTTTATTTTGCAGATAAAAAATTTCAGCAATGGATTTTGCAAATTCATGGCGGTCTTTAATTTCCGAATTGCCTTCGAAGTGAATATCGCCAAGATCACAAATGTTGTTTGTGAAATGCTTGTCGCCCTCCAGTGGGGGAGTCATTTTGTAA
>DGYJ01000058.1:9744-13287 GCA_002396665.1 Bdellovibrionaceae bacterium UBA5009 | reverse complement strand
GGGGGAGTCATTTTGTAAAGCAATTGGCGAATGGCTTTCGGGGCAAGGGCAGATCCAGGGCGACCTAAATTTGTTCGAATGCCTTCGTCATCTGGGTAGCCAAGAAGGATAATGTCTTCTGCCATGGCCGCAGTTTTTTTGGAAATGGCATTTTCAATTTCTGATATTGAAGCTTGACGAATCAAGTCCCCAAGGCGTTGATCCTTGGGGTCATTTCGGGAAACAAATAAATCTTTGGCATTCGGTAAGATTGAAATCATAGCTTGATTAAAGTTTCTTTGATGCTAGTGCAGGCCAAATTAAATATTTTATGCCCATGATCTTCAGAGCTTAAGTAAGGTTGCGAAGCCATTCGTCCATCGGGAAAAGTTTTGCGAAATTCTGAAGGGCTCAGGGGCCATGGGTATTCTTTAACTGTTTCAAACTCTTCTTTGAAAACAACATTTTTGTAAGCTTCAGGATGGGTGTATCGGGTGACAGAAACTTCACCGCAGGTGGCATGGAAGCCGTTTTTGTCTGCGAAATGAATTTTTTCGTAGTCTTGGACTTCTTTAAGATGCCACCAATTCACAAGTTTCATTTGTAGCTTTGGTCGTCTGATTAAGACTTCGGAAAAGGCTGTTGTTAGTGGAGCGATATTTCCACCATGGCCATTGATTAAAAGAATTTTTTCGAAACCATGCTGGGCTAAACTTTCTAAAAGTTCGCAGACAACTTGCACATAGGTTGAAGGTGTAAAACTCATCGTCCCAGGGAAGTGCATATGGTGTTGGGCCATGCCGAAGGGAAGGGCTGGGGCCACCATGGTTTTAGTCTGCGCTGATATTTCAGCAGCAATGGATTCAGAACTGAGGTAGTCGATCCCAATAATTCCACTGGGACCATGCTGTTCGGTCGAGCCCACAGGGAAAATAATTTTTTTATTTGATTTTAAATACTCTTCGACTTGGGGCCAAGTCGAGTGTGACAAATAAACTGCATTTTTTGGTGTAGTGCTCATATAACGTCCTTTAGCTACTTTATGGTCCCTTGGTAAAAAAATTTACCGTAACAATATATTTGATTCTTTTCATGAATTTGGAAAGTGGTAAAAATAACACTTTTTCTATTCACAAAATGAAGGCTATAATTAATCAATGTTTAAGACAATATTAACTTTGAAAAGGAGTTTATATGAATATTGCAAATCAAAATAAATTTACAAGGCTTGCCGCAATGATGCTGACAGTCCTGGGTTTAACAACGCTAAGCACTCAGACCTTTGCTAAAGGTGGTGGTGGCGGTGGCGGTGGTGTGTTGTTAGGTTTGAATCTATCTTACTCTACAGATAAAGATGAGACAACAACAACTACCACAACTACAAATGATTATAAAACTACTCTAATGGACATTAAGCTTGGCTATCAAGCGATGTCAGGTTTGTATTTTGGTTTATTGTATATCAACGATACAGGTTCCTCGAACTCGACAAATAAAGCTACTACTGGGTACGGACCGACTCTAGGTTATATGGCGAACAATGGTTTTTTTATACATGCAACGTATCTTTTAGATGGCGAGTATGATGCAAGTACTGCTGATTCTTTCAAATATAAAAAAGGCACTGGGATTCAAGCAGATTTGGGATACTTGTTCCCGGTATCAAGCTCCTTCCTTATTGGCGCAGAGTTGTCATATCGTAGTATCAAATATGGAACTTACTACAATGGCACTGCTGATGTAACAACTCAAACGCGCACAAATACAAGTATGGATCCTAAAATCAGCCTTGCCTTTATATTCTAAAGATTTTTTATAATCTCGGCGATCCCCTGAAGATGATTCAGGGGATACTGCCCAACTCTTTCAATAATCATTTTTTTTGCGACTTCGGCCCGCGGAATATTTTCAAAGGTCACAAGCCTGTCAAAGGCGTTGCATGAGGCCACGATCTGACTCATGGGGTCGATTTGATTTTCTTTCAATGCAGCAGGGAATCCTGTCCCATCCAAAAGCTCTTCGTGTTCATTAATAATGCGCACAACAAGTTGGTCGAAATGTTTTTTATCTTGGGCGATTTGTGCCCCAAGCTTTGGATGCTCGCGAAAAAGTTTAAGCTCATCAGCATTCATTTGTGTGACGGGTTTGCTGGTGTCCAAATTTGCAGTGCTATGACCCAAATCATGGAGTAGGGCCCCCAGGGCCATCATTTGCACAATCTTAGGATCTACTTTAAGTTTTTCAGCTAAGGCTACGGAAAGAGTTGCGACGGAAACCCCATGGTGGGATTTGCTTTTATCGATATTTTCAATATTTAAAACAGTGGCCACGGCTTTTGATTCGCGCATTAAAAAATCAACATACTGATTTGCTGACTGTTTTGTGTCGTTATAGACCTGAACATTTTCGGGATTTTCAAAAACTTGATCCACATTGGATTGCTGTTGGCCTTGAATGATTTCACCACGGGTTTCGATGGATTTGCCTGATTTGTTGTCGTAGGCCATTTCGATATTTTTTTTCATGTAATCCAAGTAACCGGGTTCGTCTTCGGCCGAGATGTACATTTTTTTGAGTTTTTTTTCTTTCAACCTCTTCAAGCGAACGCCTTCGAAACTATCGCCCTGGCGAAGATACAGAATATGCTTGTCGTTGATTTTAACAAAAACATTGAAGTTAATTTTTTGATCACCACGCAGTGTGCTGACCCGGATCGAAACATATTCCATGGACGAAAACCCTCGCTTTCGTTATGATAGAATCATGTCTGATTTAGATAAAGAAATATTAAGTGCCTTTGTTGAAGAGTCCAACAGCTTAGCCCTTCGTCTGGGTGAAATTCTTGAAGTTGTCGAAGGCGATTTATCGCAGTCTTCAAAGCTTGAAGAGTATGGAAATCTTGTGGATCGAATGATGGGGGGGGCGCAAAGTTTGTCCCTTCAGTTGGTGAACTGCAAACCTTTGATTTTGATTGGTGATATTTCTGCGCTTTGCAAGGCCGTTTCGTACAAGGCGGCCCAGGTTAAAAACAATCCTTCTTTGGTTGAAATCAGTGTGGCATTGCTTCTTGATGCCACGGAAATTTTAGAAGAAGTTTTAGATGGGATTTCTGAATCAACTGCTGACCCCGCCACTTCAGAGACTGAGCTCAAGAAACATTTTTCCCCACATTTTATTGAAAGATTAAGATGGGTCTCTTCACAATTTTCTGCAGATCTTCGCGGAACAGTGGGGACGACGATTGCTAAACCCAATGCTCAAAATGAAATCGATGATCTGTTGAAAAAATTTGGTTTGGGCTAGCCTTTCGCGCATCGCTTTTAGCATAAAAGTCGCACTGGACTTGGTCTTGCTTTATCCCAATTCGATATTAATTTTTCTTAACAAGAATTTTCTCCTCTGAAAACTGCAACTTTCTTTTTTTACAAAAAGCTAAAGAATAAATCTCACATACCGAAAACTTAGTTGGCATTAACAAGTCTTTAAAAACGGGAGCTTTAATGAATCGATTTAGTTTCAGAACTAAAATATTAGGTATATGTCTAGTCTTAGCCACGGTCAGTG
>DGYJ01000058.1:7139-9596 GCA_002396665.1 Bdellovibrionaceae bacterium UBA5009 | reverse complement strand
TATTAGCACCATTTCCTACTTTGGCTTACACAACGTAGAGAAATCCTATGACAACGTGACAGAAGTTGCGATCCCACATCTAGAAGACCTTAATGATATGTACCTGGACTACCGGGCAGTGCGAATTAATTTAAGAACATTGGGGCTTCCAGGTCTTACAAAGGAACAGGCCCAGGGCTATATCACCCATGTCCATGAAGCCATCGAGGGATACGAGGAGAAAAATAAAGAATATAGCTCGATTCCATTTCAGCCTGGGCAAAAAGAGCTCTATGAAAAAGTTGAGCAAAGTTGGCAAAACTTTAAGGGCGTGGGTAAAAGAGCTTTAGACTACTACGCCCAAGGAACTCCAGAGGCTAAAAATCAATTGATTAAAATCTTTTTAGAAGATTGCCCAGCGGCGGCGAAGACATTTACAGAGGCTATGAATACATTAAAAAAATATCATACTGATGGGGCCCATAAAGATGTTGAAATGGCAAAGGCTACGACCCAGAAAACAAATCAGCTTATTTTCTTAAGTGCAATTATTGGAATATTTGCAGGCTTAGCCGTAGGGTTGATTTTTGCAACGAAAGTGGCAACGTCTTTAAATAAGGTGGCAGATCAACTTTCTTCAAATGCAGACAGAGTGGCTTCATCATCTGCTCAAATCGCATCTTCATCACAGCAGCTTTCCCAGGCGACGACAGAACAGGCCGCTTCACTTGAAGAGACTGCAGCTGCCCTTGAAGAAATCACTTCCATGGTTGCGAAGGCTGCTGAAAGTGCATCGACTACAGAATCATGTTCAAACGAGTCCCAATCAAAAGCAGAAGAGGGGCGTAATTCTGTTGAACAAATGCTTGCGTCGATGGAAGAAATTAGCCAAAGCAATGATGCCATTATGAATCAAGTAAATCAAAGCAACCAAGAAATGACAGAAATTGTAAAAGTCATTCAAGATATCGGAAATCAAACGAAGGTTATCAACGAAATCGTATTTCAAACGAAGCTACTTTCATTCAATGCATCAGTCGAAGCAGCACGTGCAGGCGAGCAAGGGAAGGGTTTTGCAGTCGTTGCAGAAGAGGTCGGGAATCTGGCCCAGATGAGTGGTAATGCCGCCAAGGAAATTACTGAAATGCTGGAAGCTAGCATTGTGAAAGTTGAAAAAATTGTAAAAGAAACTAAATCTAAAGTTGAAGTTCTTGTCGAGCAAGGAAAGCAAAAAGTTGAATCCGGTGTTGTTGTTGCTAAAGAGTGTTCAAATGTTTTAGAGGAAATCGTGCAAAATGTGACCAAGGTGACGAGTCTTGCTCAAGAAATTTCAACAGCAAGTCGTGAACAATCAACTGGCATTGGCGAAATCAATAAAGCGATGAGTCAGTTGGATACAGTCACACAGCAAAATTCAGCAACCAGTAGTGAGGCTGCTGCATCTGCCGCAGAACTTTCATCCCAGGCGGAATTATTAAAACACACAGTGGTCGACCTGGTCGCAATGGTTCATGGTGAAAGCTCGACGGCCCACAGTTTTCCTGCAGTGGATGCGGAAGCAGCTGAATCCACTGTTGTGCCAATGAAAAAAGACAGATTCAAAACGCCAAAATCAGCTTAGGAATAAAGTTTTTGCAAGGTCCACTGGGCCAACTCGCCCAGTTTGGGGTCTTGCAAAAACTTTTTAACTTCGCTTTCTAAGGATAAAATTTTTCGATTCGCAATTACGATCAGGGCATTTCGTCGAAGACCAAAACTACCTGATCTTTGAAGTGGTGTGATGGCAAACATTTTTTGCAAGGCTTTACCACTGCTTGTTAAAATCAAACGCAATTCACTTTCTAACTGCAGAGATTCTTCTGCGTCTAATTTTAAAAATAAGTCTGTGTTCAATGAAATGCTGAGTTTACTTTTAAAAACTTTTTGGTTCCAGGGGCAAATGGTTTGGCATAGATCGCAACCAAAAAACCAATCTCCAATTTGTGACCGCAATTCTATTGGTGGAATTTTTCGGGATTCAATGGTCCAATAGGAAATGCATTTGTTTGCATTAAGGACTTTTGGCTTTTCAAGGGCCTGGGTGGGGCAGATATCCATGCACTTCGTGCATGTGCCGCAAAAATCAGGAAGAGCTTCTATTTTGTTTTCAATTTTTAAACTGGTTAAAATTTCGCAAATAAAAAACAAACTTCCTTTTTTGGGGTGAATTAAACAAGTATTTTTGCCAAACCATCCAAGCCCGGCCCGTGCGGCCAAATCGCGTTCAAGGATGGGGCTTGAATCCACGGCGGCTAAAAACAATTGATCAGGATGCAGCTTCTGCAGACTTGTGATTATGTCTTGCAGCTTCTCTTTGATCCAGTAGTGGTAGTCGGTATTTTTGGCATAGGCAGCAATGCGCAGGTTTTGAAGCGGAAAATTTTCTGCATTCTCAGGAGTCGGAAAATAGGGATAGCTAAATACGATTGCAGATTGCAA
>DGYJ01000058.1:3654-6932 GCA_002396665.1 Bdellovibrionaceae bacterium UBA5009 | reverse complement strand
GCAGATTGCATCTGTTTAAAATGGCTGCTGGGATTTGTTTTTAAAGGCAAATGGTTTTCAAGATAGGCCATGTCTGCATTGTGCTTTTGATCCAGCCAGTTCTTATATTCAGAAATAGTTTTTGGAGAGTCCAGTGGGGTGACTCCCCAGCTGGCAAAATCAAGTTCTTGGATCTTGGAATTTAAAATTTCTTCAAAGTGTTCTGTATTTTGCTGCCCCGGCATAGGTTTTGTTGTACGCTAAAGAAATGGATTTTCATAGAGAGATTTTAGAATCATCACCCCAATGGCCAGCCGTGCAAAAAATTAAAAATATTTTAATTCAAAACGGCTACCATGCCTATTTGGCCGGGGGGGCAGTTCGGGATGGTCTATTGGGTCTTATGCCAAAGGATTTTGATATTGCAACAGAGGCTTCTGTTGATCAAATAGAAAGTCTTTTCGATAAAGTCATCTTGGTCGGAAAAAGTTTTGGTGTATTGCGTGTTGTGGTCGATGGGAACGAGATCGAAATCGCACAATTTAGAAAAGAATCTGATTACAGGGATGGTCGGCATCCATCCTTGGTTTCCCCGGGGACTCCTGCAGAGGATGCAGAAAGAAGGGACTTGACGATCAATGCCTTATTTTACGATTTAAAAGATGGCCGTATCATTGATTTTGTTGGTGGACTTGATGACATTAAAAACAAATGTATTCGCTGCGTTGGGAATGCCGAGACTCGTTTTCAAGAAGATCATTTACGACTTTTAAGGGCCCTTCGATTTAAAAATAGTTTTACATTTCAATTCGAGCCCAAAACCTTTGAAGCCATCATCAGAAATAAGCATTTGGTCGCCGACTTAAGCCGGGAAAGAGTTCAAGATGAGCTTATTAAAATGCTTAAATCGAAGGAGTCCTTTCAAGGACTAGAGGATTTGTTTTCGAATGGATTTATGCCTATTTTGTTTTCAGAAAGGGCCATGAATTACAAAGATTGTCGTAAAGAAATCGAATGGATTTTAAAGCAAGAAAATTTGTCTTCGATAGAAAAAATGATGGGCTTTCTTTGGCGAACAAAAAATTACGAATCAATTCTTGATGGATTGCGACTTTCTAGAGCAGATGAAAAAGTTTTAAAAGATGGGGCCTGGGTTGTGAATCACCTAGAGGAATTTTTAAGCCAGCGACCTGTAGAGCAGTGGTTGAGACTTAAAAATGAGCTTGTGGTGCGAGTTCTTGAGTGGATCAGTCAACTGCAGCAATCATTCAAATCATTTGATGAAACTATTTTGCGAAGACTTGATACTTTATTTTTAGACTACAAATCCAGAGGTCTTGATAAATCATGGCCAGACCCGCTTTTGAAGGGCGATGATTTGAAAGATTTTGTCCAAGGTGAAAAGCTGGGCTATTTGCTAAAGATGGCGTTTATGTATCAAATCGAGACAATGACTTCTGAACGGACTATGGTCCTGTCTTACATTAGGAATTTGGCCCCAGAAATAAATATCAAATAATTCTAAATATTATTTAAATGTCCAAAACCTAGACTTGTTAAAAAAAATCCACAGGACTTCAAGCCCAATTTGATGGTCTGGACTTATCCTAAACATAATTTCTGCCGCTAAGAAAAAAGGCGATTGCTATTTTTTTAATGGAGTAATTAATTTGGATGATTTTGAGAGAGAGCTAAAAGTCAGTTTTTTGGATGAAGCTGCGCAGGCCTTAAGCGAGGTAGAGCAGTGCTTTCTGTCTTTAGAAAGCGATCCAGAGAACGAAGACAACTTAAATAAAATTTTTCGTTTGGCTCATAATTTAAAAGGCAGTTCAAAAGCTGTTGGCTTTATGCAAATGGGTGAGTTCACCCATGAATTTGAAACCTATATTTTAAAAATTAAAAATAAAGAAATGGTTTGCACACCGAAGGCTGTTAGCTTTTTGTTGCAATGTAATGACCACTTGGTGTCCATGGTCAATGGGCTTAAAGAAAATCTTGAAGCGCAATTTGATTCTTCTGAATTAATGGATCAAATGAAAAACTGGACAGATGAAGAAGCTGTTGTAGAACCAGCAGTTGAAGAGCCTGTTATAGAAGAGCCGGTCGTAGAAGCTCAGGTCGCTGAGGCGTTAGTCGCTGAAGCACCAGCAATTGAAATGACAGCGGAAGTGAACCCAGAGGCTGTTACTTTATCTACAGAAGTTCCATTTGATGTCGATGAGGTCGAAAAATTACTACAAATGAATGCTTCGCAAATGGAGGCTTCTACGGCCACAGTAGGCCCAGCGCAAGCTGTACCTCCTTTGCAACCTGCACCAACTCAGCCAACGCCAGAGACCGTGGCGAAATCTGCACAGCCTGTACCGGCGGCTGTGGTGAAGCCAGCGCCCGCGACTATTCCGCCAGCACCTGCAACAGCGGCGGCTGGGGCCCAGGCCAAGGCGGCAGCGCCTGTGGATGATAGTATTCGAATTAGTCTTTCCAAAGTTGAAAATTTAATTAATTACGTTGGCGAGATGGTGATTCTACAAAGTGTAATTTCCCAGCAAGTCAATGAAACTGAAATGCATGAATTGAAAAAAACTGTTCATCAAATCTCTAAAATTAGTAAAGAGATTCAAGATATTTCGATGAGTCTAAGGCTTGTCCCAATTAAATCTGTCTTTCAAAAGATGCAAAGGATTGTGCGCGATACGGCCCAAACCCTTGGCAAAGATATCGGTGTTCAATTGATCGGCGAAGAAACCGAATTAGATAAAACGATCATTGAAAGAATCAATGACCCCTTGGTTCACTTAGTTAGAAATTCAGCAGATCATGGCATCGAAATGCCAGAGGCCAGAAAGTCTAAAAATAAATCAGGCAAAGGTGTCGTTACTTTGAAGGCAGCCCATGAGTCTGGAAAGCTTGTCATTGAAGTTAAAGATGATGGGGGCGGCTTAGATCCGCAAAAATTAATTAACAAAGCCATTGAAAAAGGAATTCTAAAACCCGGCGCGCAGTTGTCAGACAAAGAAGCCTTTGATTTGATTTTTGCCCCAGGTTTTTCGACCAAAGAAAAAGTCACTGATGTGTCTGGACGTGGCGTTGGAATGGATGTTGTAAAAACAAACGTCAAAGATCTTTCGGGTGAAATTCATATTGATTCTGTACTTGGGCAAGGAACAACTTTTAAAATTACTTTGCCACTGACATTGTCAATTATTGACGGAATGATTGTTGAATCATCAAAATCAAAATATGTCATGCCATTGAATCATGTGCATGAAACTTTACGTCCTAAGCCAGAGCAAATTCAA
>DGYJ01000058.1:0-3399 GCA_002396665.1 Bdellovibrionaceae bacterium UBA5009 | reverse complement strand
ATCGGCTTGCGGATTTCTTTGGTCATAAAGTGGATCGATCGACAAGTGATATGATTGCATTGGTCGTGCGCACGGGCACTAAGCCATGGGCTTTGATGGTGGATGATATTTTACGTCAGCAACAGGTTGTGACGAAACCACTGGGTGATGAACTTAAAAGTTTAGTTGGGATCAGTGGCAGTACAATTTTAGGTGATGGACGACCATGCCTGATTTTAGAGCCAAATGAATTATTAAAACGAAAAATTAACCGTACCGTGGGCGCACCGCCCGCAGTGCAAAATTTAAAGGGACAGGTGGCCGCATAATGGACGAGTCTAGATGCTTATGTTTTAACTTAGGACATGAAGAGTTTGCAGTGCCTTTGCTTAAAATCAAAGAAGTGATTGCGAAGCCAGAGGTGACGCCACTTCCACAAAGTCCGAATTATTTTTTGGGCATTATGAATTTGCGCGGACAAATTGTTTCGATTTTGGATTTAAGATTGAAGTTGGGCATTAAACCAACGGCATCGGCAGAAACTTCGGTCATGATATTGGATTTGGGAGTTCATTCGGTTGGTGTGGTTGTTGATCAGGTGAATTCTGTTCAATTGGTGAACAACAAGGATATTTCAGATAAACCAACCATCGAGCAATCCAAAACCCATGATTACATCACGGGTGTGTTTAAAAGAAACGAGAAGTTGGTTTTCTTGCTAGATATTTCTAAGTCTTTATCTATTGAAGACACAAACAGAATTGAAAGTTCGAAAAAGGCAGCCTAGGAGGGCATCATGTGGAGTAAAATTACGAATGCGTCATTTAAAACAAAGGTGATCGGACTTGTCGTAGCGGCAACTCTTGTGCAAGGTCTTTCATCCTATGTGAATTTTAGAATGGTTGCAAATGGGGTCGAATCGGACATTCTTTCTGATTTTAAAATCCACCCAGAAGCCTTGGGGAATAAAATTTCAGCACAATTTTTTGAGCGCTATGGTGATGTCCAGGCCTTTGCTATGAATGATGCCGTCCAAAGTCTTGAACCTCAGCGTGTCACTGAAGTCTTGGATAAGTATGTTCAACTTTATGGTTTGTACGACTTGATCGTTGTGACGGATCGCCACGGGAATTTGGTCGCCACCAACACGAAAGACTTTGAAGGTAAAGAAGTTCAAACTAAAAAATTATTAGATTATAACTTCAAAAAAGAAGAATGGTTCAATGCTGTTATCAACGGAACATTCACCGAAGACAAAGAGCGTGGATTTTCTGGGACTTATTTTGAAGATTTTAAAAATGATGAAATGATGAAGGCTGCCTTTGGTGAAACCCGGTTTATTTCTGGATTTTCTGCCCCAATTAAAAACGCAAAGGGTGAGACCCTTGGTGTGATCACGAATCGTGCTGGCTCAAGATGGATCGAGAACGAGTTTGTTTCGACATACAAGGATTTTGAAAAACTTGGTAAGACTGAAACCCAGTTCCATCTTATTAACAAAGAAGGATTTGTTCTGATTGATTATGCTCCAGTGGATTTGGGTGACAAAAAATATGAAGTTCCCCATGATGAAAAAGTTCTTTTTGCCGAAAACAAAAAAGAAAATGATTTTTACAGTCATATCAATTCTGGAATAAAAAGTTGGAGCGGCTATTCGGTCAATAGTGAGCATAAGGAATTGGAAGTTCTTGGTTATGCTTCTATCGAAAATAGCAAGTGGATTCCAAAAATTGGTTGGACAGTTGTTATTAGCGAATCCAAAGAGGAGGCCTTGGCCCATATCAACCATGCTATGATTCGTTTCTATGCTATTTTTGGTACAGTGCTATTTTTTGCTATTGCCATGTCGATTTGGTTTGCAGTGCTTATGGCTAAAAAAGTGGAGTCAATTATTAGCCAATTGGTCAAAAATTCTGGTGAAGTTTCAAATGCTTCGCAATCCATGGCTTCGCAATCTAATCAACTGTCTGAGGCCTCAACAGAGCAAGCCGCAGCCCTACAGGAAACCGTGGCAGCCGTTGACGAAATTTCTGCAATGGTTGAAAAAAACACCGATGCGGCATCTCGTTCGCAAGAGGTTTCAGCGAATAGTAGAAATTCTGCCATTAAAGGTAAAGAGGCCGTTGAACAGATGTTGAGATCCATCGAAGAGATTAATCAATCCAATCAAGAGATCACAAGTCAGGTCAGCGAAAATGAAAAGCAAATGAATGATGTGACTCAGTTAATTAAAAATATTGGCCAAAAAACAAAAGTCATTGACGAGATCGTTTTCCAAACCAAGCTGCTTTCATTTAATGCTTCTGTGGAAGCTGCCCGTGCCGGAGAGGCTGGCAAAGGCTTTGCGGTAGTCGCCGAAGAAGTTGGAAACTTGGCGCAAATGTCAGGTCATGCTGCAAAAGAGATCAACCAAATGTTGGATCAATCTGTGCAAAAAGTAGAGCATATGGTTCGTCAGGCTCAAACTAATTTTTCATCGATCATTCAATCTTCGCAGCATAAAGTTGAAACTGGAAATCGTACAGCCCAAGAGTGCAATGTTGTTCTTGAAGAGATTATTGAAAATGTCACATCAGTTGATACATTGGTTTCAGAAATTGCTGTGGCCTCGAAAGAGCAAAGCCAAGGGATTCGTGAAATTTCAAAGGCCATTGGACAAATGGAGCAAGTCACACAGCAAAATACAAGTGTGGCCCAGTCTTCTTCCCACGAGGCTGAAGAATTAAGTCAGCGTTCTTCGGAACTAAACCACATCGTTGGCGAGCTTAAAGTGTGGATGACCGGTGACGTTGATGGTGACCATGGTTCAAATCCAGTGGCTTCGCCTCGCTCAAAATCGAATTCAAAACAAAGTTTCTCAGAACCTCGCAAGGTCATTGCCTTTAAAAAGAAAGCTTCACCTGCTGCGGAAAAATCTAAACCCCAACCTGTGGCGACAGCAGAACATCAGCCCCCAAGTGAGCCCACAAGTTACAAAAAGGCTTCCGGTGGCGATGAAGTGATTCCTTCAAGCGATGATCCTGGATTCGGCGAATAGGAATTGGTCCATTTGGAAAATGAATAACGATTAAAGAAAGTCTATCATGAATAAAGTGAACGAGTCCCCAGAAGCGATTCAGTCGGTTTTAAACGAAGTTTCGGAATTGGTTTCAAAACTGACGGGCATTCAGCTGGGTGAAAAACAAAGACCGATGGTTGAAAATCGCTTGAAAACACGAATGGTCCGACTAGGCCATTCAAGTTTTCAAGACTATTTACGATACCTGAAGGCCCATCTTGAAAGCGAAAGCCAAGCTTTGTTGTCTTTGATGACAACCCATCACACGTATTTTTTTCGTGAGTTTACACAGTTCGAGCATCTTTTAAATCATGGTTTGAACAGTATGATTGAAGAGGCCCGTCTTCGCCCAGATAAAAAAA
>DGYJ01000077.1:11821-16149 GCA_002396665.1 Bdellovibrionaceae bacterium UBA5009 | reverse complement strand
CCCATGATGGCGTGCACTTCGCCAGCATTGATTTTAAGATTCAAGCCTTTTAAAACTTCTTTTTCATCAACTTTGGCTTTTAAATTTTTAATCTCTAACACAATTACCCCACTGAATTTTCTAATTTCATTTCAATTAACTTCACGGCCTCGACAGAAAACTCCAAAGGCAAGTGTTTAAAAACATCTTTGCAAAATCCATTCACCATCATCGAAATTGATTTTTCTAAATCCAATCCGCGGGACTGAAGATAAAAAATTTGATCTTCACTTATGCGTGAAGTGGTCGCTTCATGTTCAATTTGTGCAGACTTATTTTTGACTTCTAATGATGGAAAAGTATGGGCCCCACACTGATCCCCCACCAACATAGAATCACACTGCGAATAATTTCTTGCGCCATGGGCTGTCGGCATAATTTTAACCTGGCCACGGTAAACATTCGATGATGAACCTGTGGAAATTCCTTTGGAAATGATTGTACTTTTTGTTTTTTGACCAATGTGAATCATTTTTGTGCCGGTGTCGGCCTGCATTTTGTCATGGGTCAAGGCCACAGAATAAAATGCACCTTCAGATTCATCGCCTTGTAAAATCACAGAGGGATACTTCCATGTGATCGCAGATCCAGATTCGACCTGGGTCCAAGAAATTTTAGATTTTCGACCCGCACACTTTCCACGTTTGGTCACAAAATTATAAATCCCACCACGGCCCTCTTTGTCGCCGGTGTACCAGTTTTGCACTGTGGAGTATTTAATTTCAGCGTTCTCTAGTGCAACAAGCTCAACGACAGCAGCGTGCAATTGGTTTTCATCACGCTGGGGGGCTGTGCAGCCCTCAAGGTAATTTACAAAACTTCCTTCATCGGCCACCAGCAAAGTTCTTTCAAACTGTCCCGTGTTTTTAGCATTGATACGAAAGTAAGTTGATAGATCAATCGGGCAACGAACGCCTTTTGGAATATAACAAAAGGATCCATCTGTGAAAACGGCGGCATTCAAGGCGGCATAAAAATTATCGGTGAACGGAACAACCGAACCAAAATATTTACGAACTAAATCTGGGTATTTGTGTACAGCCTCGCTGATAGAACAAAAAATGACTCCAACTTTTTCCAGTTCTTCTTGATGGGTTGTGCCGACACTGACCGAGTCAAAAACCACATCCACAGCCACACCAGAAATTCTTTTTTGCTCTTGCAAAGGGATGCCTAACTTTTCGAAAGTTTTTATAAGCTCGGGGTCCAATTCATCAAGGGACTTGGGACCATCCTTCTGACTTTTCGGAGCCGAATAATAACAAATGTCCTGGAAGTCGATGGGCTTATAATGCACTTTGGCCCATGTGGGTTCTGTCATTTTTTGCCAATAACGAAATGCCTTAAGCCTGTATTCTAACATCCATTCAGGCTCATTTTTTTTTGCCGAGATAAAGCGAATGATTTCTTCGTTCAAACCCTTCGGGGCAGAATCACTTTGAATGTCTGTCGTGAAGCCATACTTGTATTCGTAGTCCTGTTGAAAATCAGAATTTTTATTTTCAGACATGGGTCGCCCCTGACATATTCTGAGTCCCTAGATCCTGCGCTATGTTGGAATTTGATAGATTAGAATTTTTAACAATCTCAGAGCGATCATGCTTTTCAAGCTTATCGAACAAAATTTCTTTTAAACTGACGCTTTGATAAAAATCTTTCATTCGAGTATTTAAATTTTGAATGGGACTAATGATGTTGCATTGACCGCGAATTTCGCAGGGCTCTTCTTTTTGCAAACATTTAACAATCGCTGTTGGACCTTCAACAAATTGGATCAAATCAAACAAAGTCACTTTCGCTAAATCTTTGGTGATTTGATATCCACCAAAAGCCCCATGTTCAGATTTTAAAAGTCCTTTTTGTGCCATGACCTGCATAACCCTGGCCGTGGCATCAAAGGGTGTTCGCAAAGTTTCAGAAACTTCTTTAGCCGTCGTCAATTCACCGGGCATTTTTTGTGACATATGCTTTAGGGCCATGAGGGAATATTCTATCTTGCGATTCATTCTATTCATGGGGATGAAAACTAAATGATATCGGCCTCTAAAGCAAGCTAAATAGGCTTTATTTTAACGTATATTAAAAAGTATCTCAAAATATGATTAATGTTTTAAAATATATGTTTATATTCAATAGTTTAAGATATGTTATTGTAATTGTTAGTCAGCAACTTAATGGCCTTTAATTTGACATAAAAATGGCATTAATAGCGCTATTTTGTGTAGGACTACATCCAAGCTGTCACAATGTCATCCTAGGTCCAATTTGTGCTACAATAATTGTGGCGAAAAATGCTCTGAAACGGCCTGCGCTCCGCGCGGGGGGGACTTAAAATCAATTAGCCATTGTCAATGGGTCAGCCCCAACCTATAAATTCTGAATGAGATTTTTAGCCATAATTTTTGCCTGCCTCATGATGCTGTTTTCAACACTTTGGATGACCCGCGAATGGGGACTTCGACAAGAAATTAGCGAATTTCAACACCCTTTCTTAGAACAACCAGCACCATGGCGAATTCTACAAATCGCAAATCTGGATGAGGCCAGAAAAGCACTTTCGCTTGAACCAAAAATTATTTTCGAACTTCCACTACGGGTTACAGAGCAAGGTCAATTGTTTCTGCAGTTCAATGGCGAATTTGAAGACTCTATCCGACAAAAAAAATGGCCCCAGCAAGATTACCGTGGACCCAAACCCTATTTTTATTCTTTCGAGCAGCTTCAAAAAGTTTTCCCCCATATTTTAAAAGTAGAAGATTTTCTGAAGGAATTCCCAAATGTGAAAATTATTTTTAACATCATTGATAGTGCACAAAATGTTCACGATCAGTTTATGCAAATGATTCAGACACAAAAATTGAAAAACCAATTTCTTGTCCAAAGTGATACTGATGTCATTTTAAAAGCCATCAAAGAAAAAGAGCCTCTGTGGGTCTATGGCACTAGCTATCCTGAGATCAATCGCTTTTTAAGTTTAGAGTCCATTAGGCTTGAGCCCGCAGCCCAATTGCGCAGCGATATCTACATCACACCTTTGACAATACAAAATCGCACTGTCATCAGTCAGAATATTTTAAATGAACTGCGACGTCGTAAAAAGAAAATTATTGTCGGCCCTGTGTTATCTGAAGCTGAATATCTTAAAACTATTGATCTTGATGTGGACGGCGTCATTTTTTACAATCTCAAAGATCTACAGTTTGCATTGCAAAATTCAAAATAAATTCAAATAAGACTTGTCATTTCCATAAGCACAGAAGAAAATTTCTGACTATGAGAAAAAATATTTTAAATCCCTTTGTCTTTCTAATTTCAACATTGATCACGACAGTTGCCTGGTCGGCGCAAGCGCCACAGCCACAGGTCAACACGAGCACCTTGGATGCGTTACTTAATGCGAGTCTGATTGTGCAAATCACACTTCTGATTTTGATTTTGCTTTCCGTGGTTTGTTGGACCATTGGGGTTGCAAAGTGGCGGCAATTTAGAATGATTCGCCAAAACAATGAAGTTTTCTTAGCAAAATTTTGGAAGGTCAGCAGTTTTGATTCTTTGTTTGAAGATTTGGATCAATACAAAAATTCGCCCTTGGCCCGTGTTTACAAAGCGGCTTACATTGAAATGAAAAAATTGGCGGAATCCCCAATGCAAAACAAAGGCACGGAAAACAAGCCCCACTTAACTGGAATTGATAATTTGGAGCGTGTCCTTCGCAAAGCCAATGACAACGAAATTGCCATGATGGAATCTAAGCTTACTGTTCTTGCAACGACAGGTAGCACTGGGCCCTTTGTCGGCCTGTTTGGAACTGTTTGGGGAATTATGGGTTCATTTCATAAAATTGGAGCTTCAGGCAGTGCCAGCTTAGCCGTTGTGGCTCCTGGAATTTCTGAAGCCCTGTTTGCAACTGCCATCGGACTTGCAGCCGCGATTCCAGCCGTGGTGATGTACAATCATTTTATTACTCAAATGAGAAAAGAAGAAACAGAGCTTAATAATTTTAGTGCGGACTTTTTGAACATCGTCAAACGCAACTTTTTTCAAGAAAACTAAGCGGGATTCCAAATGGGCATGAATGCAAGCAGTTCAAAATCAAAATCCGCGATGAGCGAAATCAATATCACTCCCTTAGTGGATGTGATGTTGGTGCTTTTGATTATGTTCATGGTGACTGCCCCACTGATGCAGCAAGGGATTGAAGTTGATTTGCCAAAAACTGCACCTTCAGGAACCGACATGAAGGAAGAGCCTTTTGTTTTAGTCATTCAAGCCAACAAACAAATCACCAT
>DGYJ01000077.1:7303-11721 GCA_002396665.1 Bdellovibrionaceae bacterium UBA5009 | reverse complement strand
AGCCAACAAACAAATCACCATTGCAAAAAATAATATTTCCATCACTGAACTTCGTGAAAAACTGAAAGCCATCTTTAAAACACGCAATGAAAAGCAGCTGTATTTGCAGGCTGATCGTAAAGTTGATTACGGCCTTGTTGCAGAAGTCATGGCGGAAATCCGCGCGGCTGGAATCTACAATATTGGCTTAGTCACTCAGCCCAAGGATAGTCCATGAGTGCGCTTGGACTTCCGACGACGGATCCAAATTACAAAAAAGCATTTCAAATTTCTGTTATTTTGCACGCTGTAATTTTTGGCAGCTTTTTTTTAAAAAACATTTTTTTAGATTCTGAAAAAATTGATTTCCAATCGGCTGTGCGTGTGGATTTGGTTGGCTTACCTGACAAATTAAAACCAGAAGACCTGGCGCCACCCCCTGGCGAAAAAACAGAATCCCCAATCCCAGAGACAAAGCCAGAACCAGTTGTTGAAAAAAAAGAGCCCGTCATTGAAGAAAAAAAAGATGCTGTGCTTGAAAAGCCAGTGATGCCTGACAAAAAAAAGGCAGATGAAACTTTGAACTTAAAAAAAGCCAAGGCCCAGCAACAGGCTGCCCTTGACCGCTTAAAATCCATGAGCGCCATTGATAAAATCAAAAAAGAGTTGGAAAGCGAAAAAAAGAAAAAAACCACTGGTGTCGAAAATGGCACTGGCAAAAATGTTCAGGTCAAAGGCAATGTCTTATCTGCAGGATCTGCCTTAACGGGTCTCAATCAGTTGCAGCACGATAATTATGTGTCAGACCTTGATCGACATATTAAAAACAATTGGGAACTGCCGCAATGGCTTGCGAATAAAGACTACAAAACGCAAATTTTACTTAAAATTGATGCCGATGGAAAAATTGTTTCTCGACAAGTTGTTAAATCCAGTGGGAACCCAAATTATGACGAAGTTGCCATTGAAACCATTGATCGTTCTGCACCATTTCCCCCACCACCAGAAAAATTTGTTCGAATTGTTGAAGTCCGCGGCATCCTTATTGGTTTCCCAGAGTGAATTTGCACCCAGTGCTGCTTGGCTTTCTTAAAATATTCTGAAATACTTATTTGACATCGATCTGTCATTGTTTTGCATGATCTTAATTTTTTGCGAGGTTTAGTATGAATAAATTGGTTTCACTCTTCTGCCTATTTTTTGTTTTGCTTTCCACGGCGCAAAGTTTTTCAGAAGACTCTTCTCAGGTTTATATTAAGCTTGGTGAGGCCAAAACCAAGAAAAGCTTAGTGGCTTTTCCGTCTTTGCAATATGAAGGCATTGTTAAAAATAATAATTTTTCTGCTGTTGGAGCAGAACTTTTTAATGTCATCACAAATGATTTAAATGTTTCTAGCTTTTTCCAATTTATTTCGCAGGACGCATTTTTAGAAAAACCAATTTCGTCCAGTCTTCGTCCAGTCAGTGCTGACCCTAAAGGTTTTAGATTTGAAAACTGGACCCCGCTAAAAACTGATTTTTTAATTCGTGGATCATTCAACATTGTTGGTTCTGACGTTGAACTTGAAGTCTATGTTTACCATGTGCCAAAGGCAGGACTTGTCTTTGCGAAAAAATATAAAGGGCCTGTGAGCGCGAATCGACGCATAGCCCACACCTTTGCCAATGATGTTTTAAAAAATCTGACTGAAAAAGAGGGCATGTATCTTTCGCGCTTTGTTGTCTCTAGCGATCGCGGTGGTGGCCAGTACAAAGAGATCTACGTCATGGACTGGGATGGGGCCAATGTTGACAAAGTCACTGATCACCGTTCGATTTCACTTTCGCCGGCATGGTCCCCCGATGGTGATAAAATTGCTTACACCACATATGTTGTGCGCGCGATTTCAAAATTAAGAAATGCTGATTTATTTTTGTTGGATTTAAAAACACGACAACGAAAATTAATTTCTTACCGCCAAGGAATCAATTCCGGGGCTTCGTTTTTGCCCGATGGGCGCAGTTTGCTTTTAACAATTTCACAGGGGAATTCACCAAACATTCATCACATCGGACTTGATGGTGAAAACAAGGGGCGAATCACTAATGGCCCGAACTCGGCCATGAATGTTGAACCCGCCGTCAGTCCCGATGGCAAAGAAGTCGCATTTTCATCTGATCGCAGTGGCCGTCCGATGATTTATGTGATGAATATTGATGGCAGCAATGTTCGACGTATCACCTTTGCTGGGGTTTTTAATTCATCACCAAGCTGGTCACCTGACGGAAAAAAATTAGCCTTCGCTGGCCAGGCCGATGGAAATTTTGATATCTTTGTTGTGGATGCGAATGGCACAAATATGATTCGCCTGACTTCGGCTAAAAAAAGCAATGGTCGAAATGCCAACAACGAAGACCCTTCCTTTTCGCCCGATGGAAGATTTGTTGTTTACACCTCGAACCGCACGGGAAAAAGTCAGATTTATATCTCGACCGCGGATGGTAGCGAGGAGCGCCAAGTGACAAATGACAAATTCAATTACTTCAAACCCAAGTGGTCTAAGAATCATTAATAGGGATTATGCGCAGCGAGTTAGGCCCTAAGTCCATGGATTCATTTACAGAGCGCGGACTTATGAGCCCCCTTGACGCTTTTAACACTTAATATTACGACTTTTGTACAGGTTCACATAAGGAGTCCCCATGACTACAAGAGTTCGTTATCAGCAAATATTTTGGATCTACTTGGCAGCATTTGTTTTGATGGCTTTTAGCTTTAACTCACGGGCAGAAAACGCCAATGAAGAAGTGAGCAAAGAATCAATTGGCGCAATTATAATTAAAAAAGACGCTTCACCTGCCGAAAAAAATGTTGATAAAAAAACAGATGCCAAAGTAGACACAAAAAGTGCAAAAATCGAAACTAAAAAAGAAACAGCAAAAGAAAAAAAAGCAGAAGCAAAAAGCAGCAAAGGAAAGAACATGATTGCAATATTTGAAACTAACCAAGGAACATTCAAAGTTAAACTTTTTCCAGAGGACGCTCCAAAAACTGTGGAAAACTTTGTGGGTCTTGCTGAAGGCACAAAAGAATGGACTGACCCTAAATCAGGACAAAAAGTAAAAAAGCCTTTCTATGATGGTTTGATTTTTCACCGCGTGATTCCAAACTTTATGATCCAAGGTGGTGACCCTGTTGGAAATGGAACTGGCGGACCGGGTTACAAATTTGAAGATGAAAAAAATTCGCACTCACATAGCAAACCTGGAATTCTTTCTATGGCAAATGCAGGTCCAAATACAAACGGCAGCCAATTTTTTGTGACTGTAGCGAAAACTCCTTGGTTAGATGGTAAACACACGATCTTTGGTGAAGTGACTGAAGGTTACGATGTCGTTGAGAAAATCTCCATGGCCCGCACAGGAAGCATGGATCGCCCAGTTGAAACGATCATGATCAAAAAACTGACGATCGAAAGAAAATAGTTTTTGATTTAAGTGGGCTGGCCAGCAATGTTCTAAAGCTCTTCGACTCGATGGGTTTTCAGCCCACTCCATGGCCGTCAACTGTACATGCTGGAGACACGGCAAAATTAGTCTAGGATTTCTTTAATAATCTTAATCACTAATAAAATCAGGACTAAGATCATCTTTAGAATTTTTAACCAACGCCGAAAAAACAAATAGTTGCTTTGTTTGTCCGTCATTTGAACCTCCGATCTTAAGTTCGGAGTCAAAGACCAAAAAACACGATGCTGGCCAAGCCCACATCGTGTTTTGCATTTTTAAGTCCACAAATTTAAAATAAAAAAGGCCGGTTGTTTTGCAACCGGCCTTTGTTTTTTTAGCAGTCTAAATATTAACCGCGCATGCAATTTTTTAAAAATTCATTAATCTTCGCTTCAAGATCTGCACCTTTAAGTTCTTTACCAAAAGTGTAAATGATGGCGGCTCTACCTGCTTTAGTAGACATTTCTTTGTCTACTTTGTTTGGATCGCCCAAAGACTCAGCACGAGATCCGTTAACTTTAACTGCATTCTTACCAGTAAGAATTCCATACGCGTAAACTCCTAAAGTCATATGAGCTTTCTTTGCAGCAGCACTTTCCAATCCCATGAATGGAACAGCGTTATCAAGCATATTCAAAATATCAGATAGAACTTGTTTATCTGTAGTTTTGTTTGCCAACTTGATCAAATGAACAACTGATTTAGCAAAGAAGCTGCCTTGAGTGGAAGTTTTTGCTTTTGACAAAGCAATTACCAATTCAATTTTGTCTTTGTTTGATTTTAAAGTCTTAGATTGATCCAAGATATTCATCTCACTGCGATTCAATTCAAGATTTGACTCAGTTAAAATGCGATCAACTTCAGAAATGATTTGAGCTTCGCCTTTGGCAGCATTTAATCTTTCTTCGATTCCTTTTTCTTTCATTTCGCGGCGAGTTTCTTCTAGTGCC
>DGYJ01000077.1:6882-7123 GCA_002396665.1 Bdellovibrionaceae bacterium UBA5009 | reverse complement strand
TCTAGTGCACGTTTAACAGGCTCTTCACGAGTCGGTCCTGCGAAAGCTGTAGAAGATGCAATCGCTGCTAATACTGTCATTGTGATCATTTTGTTCATTTTCATATTCATTCTCCTTTTATATATAAAGTTTTAAATCAAAACTTTTTGTAAATTTTTAGTTACGTTACTTACCTATTCATCTTTCGGGCCAACTTTTAGGATCTTTCCAGATCCGGTTGGCTGTTTAATCTCATCCTGTT
>DGYJ01000077.1:6073-6717 GCA_002396665.1 Bdellovibrionaceae bacterium UBA5009 | reverse complement strand
ATCCTGAGTCACTTTGAAGAGCATTTTCCTTAACCAAATCCTGAAAGAGCTCTTTTTTTGAACTGCCTGTCTAATCATTAGACAAGCCTAGAAGTTTTACCCTGGGCCCAACAGCCCAAGCCAATGACGGTGTCTCAATTAGGGACAATCGCCGTATTGGCCACCACGAATCGCGTTTTGCCGAGAACCACCATTGGCATTTCCGACTTGGCATTTTCCTTGGGCTGCTTTTTTGACAGCATTTGGGTTCATGTCGCGGTCAACTAAGGCCACATAGCCTAACAATGTGTCTAAGTCCTGGGATAACATCTGAATGTTTTGAACTGACTTTTGAACAAAAGATTTTTGCTTGTCGGTCAGCTGAGTTTTTTTACTTAAATCAGCAATCATTTTTTCTAAAGACTTGGTCACTACGTTTTGTTGGTTATGAAAGGCGTTTAGCTCGGCCTCGGTAAATGTTCGTTCAACCAATTCATGGTCGTCATTTGAAATTATTTTAAGCTTAGAAGTAATGTTTTTATAATGTGAAATCATTTGTTCAACATCGTATTGAAATTTTAATAGTCTTGGCTTAGTTCCATTTTTTAAAGCCATGTAATCTAAATTATTGTAGGTTTGTTGAAACCTTAATAAATCACCTGATG
>DGYJ01000077.1:4103-5916 GCA_002396665.1 Bdellovibrionaceae bacterium UBA5009 | reverse complement strand
ATATTTTCAACATTGGATTTATTGTCAGCAACAAAGTCATCGTTAGTAAGTGATTTTGATTTTGCAGAAAGATCCTTATACATTTCACCAAGCATCAATGTTAATGTTCGGATTTGCTGCATCCAAGTGTAGCCAGCTCCATTTTTAACAACACCATTATTAAGTGCACTGTCTTTTCTGTACAAAGTCTTAACAAGTTCAACTGCAACCTCGTTGTAATGTTTTTTATAATCCTTAAACTGGCGATTGATTTTCGCGTCAGTTAAATCCATCCACCATTTAGAGAACCGCACATCTTTAGAATCTTTTGAAGAGTTGATGATTGCTTTAATCGGGGCCGCCAAGTTTGGAAGAATTAATCTCCAAGCCCCTTGGTATGAAGCTCCATTGTTTAGATCTTTGATTTGATCAGTATAAATGAGGGAAGAAATACGGAATCGGGTCAAATAATAGTTGCAAATGTCTGGATTGATTTTTCCATCAATAATTCTTGGGGCGCGGAATTCGTCGGATGAACCCCATCTTTCGTTGACTAATTCTTGCGAAGACTTTGCTCCGCACATCATGCTGTAAATAAAATAGTCCAAGGTGTTTGTTGGTAAGTCCGAGCCCACATTCCATCTTGTGTAGGGTCCAAAAAAACTATTCACATTTGCTGCTTGAAAATATCCAGAAATTTTTGCTTCGTTTGAATCAAGTGCCCCAGCCGCAACTGCAGTATTTAAAGCATAGGTATAGGCCAATCCATAATTTAATAAAGGTGTTGGACGGCCTAAATGGTCATAAATTTGTCTGGCATAGTTACGTGCACGACCACTAAGTCCTGAAGAATTCGTGATTGAAGAAAGTATTTCTTGCAATTTTTTTAATGCTACACCCTTATGACGAACATCTTTATTTTTTATTCCCACAGCGATTGGCGATAATATTTTTAAATCTTCAGCTGTAAACTCAGATTTTTTTTCAGTCAAAAGTCTGTTGAAAGCTATTGCCATGATGTCCACAGTGCGAGCTTGATCTGCCTCTAAAGCATTTGGATGCAAAAGGTAATCTGCGTTTGTAAGTTTAGAAGCTGCAGATGGTTTTACTCCATAGAGCGGAAAAAGTCTGTTTACAACAGACTCGTGTGTGTTTTGTTCGATGGCATTTTCAGTTTCTTGCATTAATGCCGCAAAATTTTCATCACTTCCAACTTCGGCAGTTTCTAACTTCTTTTGAACATTGTCTTGCACGCTGCCGGCCTCGGCTTTCGCCTTAGCTTGGATTTTTGAATCTTGCAGATCTTGGATCATATTTTCATAGAAGTGGTAGGACATGCGTTCTACATTGATTAAATTGGCGGTCTCTTGCACCCATCCATAGTAAGATTGCATGGGGTGCGATTGATTAAAATCTTTCCAGGCAGTCATTGAACCCATAAAATCTTCTGAAAAGGCTAAGGCTTTTGAAGATTCCCAGTTTGATTTTTTTTCTGATTCAATTGTCTCTTGAAGTTTTTCTGCTTTTGTTGAAAAAGATTCAACAATCCAGTCACCCCACTGACGGCCGCGCAGTAAGTTCCCGACCTTATCTGCGACCCAGCCGTGCATCGCCACATCCAGTCCAGTGAATAAAGTAAATTGTGTAACTTTACCAGTGGCCTTAGCAAGCTTTGAAGAAACCCATTGAAAGCCTTTAAAAGCAATTCCGCGACCAGCTAAATATTCTGGTCCACCGGCCAAGTAAACAGCCACTTTACTGCCAGTTAAATACATCGCTTTAAAAACTGCAGATTCACCTTGTTTTGCCGCCACTGTAGTTGAGATTTTTGTAG
>DGYJ01000077.1:2831-3959 GCA_002396665.1 Bdellovibrionaceae bacterium UBA5009 | reverse complement strand
AGCTGCTTTTGAATATCCAGCTGTTAATAATCCAGAAGCAGCGGTTGATAATACCATGGATCCGATTGACGGTGCGTACTGCATAAATTTTTTCTCGACCGTCCATTGGCGCCAAGCTTCTTCGCAGGGGTCGCCTTGACCTTGCTGCTGACGACTTTCTTTTTCTTTTAAAGCTTTAGGTGTTGTGATGCCCAAAGTTTGTAAACCGCAGGAGCGCATCAATTGACCAAAATCCCCAACAAATTGAGATGCTATAGATCCGGCCGTCATTCCAAGATAAGGAATCATTTTTGTGTACATCATCCATCTTGCACTACCAACCTGTGTACCCCGCAAAGTGAAATCCCTAAGGACATCCTCGGTAAATCCATTTGTCGCCATGAAGGCATAAAAACCAAAATGTCCCCAAGGATCTTTAAGCGATTGAATATGCTGTTCAAAAGCCACGGGATTTGTTGCATACATTTGTGAAAGTTGAAAAGTTTGAATCGCCCCATTCGCAATGGCAAACAATGCAGACTCAGACGAAAAACGCCAAACACCTTTTGCAATTTGTGCATCTCTGGCACTTGCCGCATATTGTTTTAATTTTTCTTGTCCTTGCGTTCCGCCAGTCATGGCATCATGTAAAAGCTCTCCACCATTAGGGCCAAGTTGTAAGTAGTTAGCGATTTTTTGTCTAAACTGTTGAGGAGACTCATTTTCATAAATTTTTTGAGTCTGTTCTGCGGTTGGTTCGTGGACTTCTGTAATCTGAGATTTGGCATCTTTAATTTCGTCATTTGTTTTTTTATTCTTAGAACTTTTTGGCTTAGCTTTTTTTTCCGCGGCCTCGTTAAATGCGAATTGTAACTGTGCGCCCTCGATGCCTTCGCCTTCGTTAATGATTTGTACTTTTCGTTTTGCTGCCGCTCTGGATCTGTTATCTTTTGCCGTACCATTTGAGCTTGCGTATCCGTTTGTGGATGTATTCGATGATGCATTTGCAGACAAAGCAACGTTAGGTCCAACAACTAGCTGAACAACAACAAAAATCATTAAAGACTGACGGAATGTGTTTTTCACAGTTCACCTCAAACAATTACTAAAGCAAGGCTAAGGCCCTGCTTTAGCCGCCGAATTGCTGTA
>DGYJ01000077.1:2145-2639 GCA_002396665.1 Bdellovibrionaceae bacterium UBA5009 | reverse complement strand
TGGGACGCTTTTGGGCTTGGTTTGGTCAGGCAACTGACTAAAGTTTAGTCGGTCACAGGTTTGTGGCTGAGGTTATGGTTATATTGCCTATTCTACTATACTAGCCTACTAGCTTCGCTTATTGCCTAGCCTATCCTTGAAATCCCAGCTCTGCCCCTCAGAAACTGATCAACCTTTAGGTTGTATAGTTTTTTAGTTTATTGTCGCAAAATGAAAATAATCACTTTAAAAACAAATTTAAGTATTCTAAAAAAAAACCGAATATTCCTATGTTTGGTAGGTTTATTCGCCATACGGACCTCCTTTTAAAGAGGCGGATCCGATAGCGTCCTAAAGAGTCATTGAGTTGGCCAATGACTCTTTTTGCATTTTGTCGGCCAAACTTATTTATGTTTAAGAAGAATCGAAATTTCACTTTTTGTAAACAAAATAGGGTCAAACAGTACGTGCAATTTGAATTAAAACTTCAGTAAACTGATTTCTTTCAGAAGAAA
>DGYJ01000077.1:0-1966 GCA_002396665.1 Bdellovibrionaceae bacterium UBA5009 | reverse complement strand
TGTACTGAGCTCCTCTTCACCTAATTTTTTTAATAAACTTGATTCAATTCCAGGTCCGTTGTCTTTTACTTTGATTTTAAAAAATTGCTCATCGCAAGACATTTCATAAGAAATACATTTTTCTGACTTATCGCCAGAAGCCAGTGCCTGTGCAGAATTATCGATAAGATTAGAAAATATTCTGCCAATCTCGTCAGCCTTTGAAATCACTTTAACTTGGGAAAAAAATGTTTTTTCAGAAGTTTCATTTTTAATTTTTTTAAAGATGATTTCTGGATAAATAACCTTTTTTTCTTTGAAAACATCATCCAGAACAACATCTAGACTAGAAGTCATACAAAAAATAAGTTTAGGCTCGGTGACTTCTTTTCTTTTTGACAAAATGTCATTGGCGATTGATTGAATGCGTGAAATGGTCATATCTAAAATTTGATGCACGTCGGAGTCTTTACTAATTTTATTTTTAATTAAATTCAAAGCAAGCAGTGGACTGCGAATGTCATGGGCAACTTTTGTTGTCAATTCTGAAAATGCTTTTTGCCGTTCAAGATGACGTAGCTTTTCTTGATTTTGCCTAAACTCTTCGCCCAATAAAAGAATAGAATCCCAATAATCTGCAAGGGATTTACTATTTGGCTGTTGTTTAATTTTAATGATATTAAAAAAGTCTTCAAAAGAATTCTTGAGGCTTCCGTTCAATCTAGAAAAAATAAATGTTCCTAATATTAATATAGCTAAGGCGGCAAAAATAAAAATAATCACAGATGGACTTAGAGAAACTCTTTCTTTGCAATAAAAAATATTAAATTGAAAAATACTTTGCATTTCGCATTGCCCGCTTAGACTTAGCTGCGAATTGCCATTTTGGAAAAGCTGATTGTTGTTTTTTAAAACTTTCAAAAAATATTTTTCATCTTCAATATCAAGACTTGATACCAAGTCTCTGAAATTTTCTTTTAAAATGCTTTCCCGATGGCTTTTAATTAAAACAATCAGCTCATGCTGAATCATTTCTTTGTATGAAAGATAATTAGAAAAAATCAGCACACCGCACGACAGGATTAAAACAATGGCATTTGTGATTAAGAAAATTTTAAAGTATTTCGTGGGGTTCATTCTATGCCAGGGGGTGTGGGTAAGGGTTAATTCCATAAATACTTTGCTTACCCCAGCTAAATGGCTTCCAATTTGGGTTAATTGCAATGGCGACTGGGGGCATATTGTTTTCAATCAATGTTGTCATTTTAATGTCATTAACAAATTCTAAATTAATTTTCACTTTTTCAAAAGATTGATTTAAAAAATCAAATGCACATAAATTATTCGGATTTGAATAAAAAGCTTTATGATCTTGAGGTGATCCTTTTTCTTCTAAACTGACATTATTTGATGAATTAAAAAAATATATCTGCCGCAGTAAAGAATTGATAATTTTATCTTCAACTAATGGACTATAACCATAAGAGCAGTCGAATACAGCGCCCAGTTTTTTATTTAAAGCTATTCCACATAAAATTTGATGTTTTAGACAGCTGCTCTGAATTTTAAAAAGACTAACGCCCCATCCTTGTGATTTTAATATATAAATCAAAACCTTATTTAAGAAATTTTTGGCAAAAATTGGTTGCCAACCACTTTGTGTAGACCAAGCAACTTGCAAAAGTTCTCTTTCAATCAACTCTTCCTTTGCATAATTAATCGCATCGTTTATGTTTTTCGCAGAAGCAAAGCCTGTCGTTGAAGTATATCCATGACTTTGCTTTAGTTTCTTAAATGCCAGGCGCTCAACCGCTTCATGGTAAGATTTAATTTTTGCCATTTTCTTTGAGCGCTCGATGGAATACCCGTAGCTTATAAAGCTATCATCTTGGATTATACATTGATAGAAGTCTACGGGCCAAAAACCAAGTTTAATATAATTATATTTAACTCTTAAACTCATTATTTAAACTTCACTAGCCAAAAT
>DGYJ01000093.1:42930-43229 GCA_002396665.1 Bdellovibrionaceae bacterium UBA5009 | reverse complement strand
TAAAGCTCTCTATTTCATGAGGTTACATTTGGCCGAGATTTTTCTTTTATTTTGTACTATATATTTTTATTTTGCTGTGAGGAGGTATTTTTCTCTGCGGAGATATTTAGCTTTTTATTTAGCTCTGCTGAGAAGCCATTGAAGATTTGCCCTTTCTAATCCATGGAGGCTCAGTTTTAAAGGCCACCTAACTTTATTAATAAATTTAACAATTGTGTGACAAGTGGGTAGCCAGTTGGTCGTTAAATCTGTTTAAAAAATTAATTAAATATAAAGATTAAGGGGCAATATATTTAAAG
>DGYJ01000093.1:42620-42766 GCA_002396665.1 Bdellovibrionaceae bacterium UBA5009 | reverse complement strand
ATTAAGGGGCAATATATTTAAAGAGCTAAAAAATGTCAAAAATTAATTGTATTTTGAAAGGTAGTTTGCGCTCCGCGCATCGAAAAAAAGAAATTGCAATTTCCATGTAAAAGCAAAGACTTGGCTCATCAAGCTCATCAAGCTCA
>DGYJ01000093.1:37857-42316 GCA_002396665.1 Bdellovibrionaceae bacterium UBA5009 | reverse complement strand
ATCAAGCTCATCAAGCTCATCAAAAATGCTAAGTAACTCGCAATATCGTTAATTAGAAGTGGACGCCGAATAGTTCAAACATGGAGTTGTTTGTCGATTTTGATCATTGCGCTCGGGATCAATGACCATTCGTTGACAAGTTCGGGATTTAGAAATGTACTTTTCCTGGCGACCTTTGCAGAGGGGTGAAATTCCTCAAAGTTTACAGCTCCTGAGATTAAACTTAAAGCTTCTGAGTTTGAAGAGTTTAAAAAAAAGGATAAAGAATTTAAAAAAATTGAAGATTTAAAAAGCTTAAAGAGTTTAAAAAGTTTGAAAAGGTTGAAGAGTTGAAGTGGTTAAAATGCTTAAAAAGGTTGAAGTGTTAAAGAGTTAAGATGGTTAAAAAGATTAAAAGATTAAAAAAGTTAAAGAGTTAACGAGGTAAAAATGGAAATTGATATAATTATTGGTCTTGCAATTTATTTTTTCGTACGTTGTATCATCTTCGGATTTTACACTGTCGATCAAAATGAACGCGCAGTGAAAACAATTTTTGGTCGGGCTGATCGTTTAGATGATCAAACAACGGCCTCAACGGCTCTTGGCGAAATGCTGACCGATGATGAAAAGAAGCGTTACAAATTCCCATTGGTTAGGGTCATTGGGCCGGGACTCCATTTTAAATTGCCTTGGGAGCAAATTTACAAAACATCAGTGGCCACAGAAACAGTGAACATGGCTTTGGATCTAGAGTCCCCATCGGCAAACAGTGGGGGGCAAATTCTTGAGGCCGTGACTCGCGATCAGTTGAATATTGGTCTGAAAGGACAAATTCGTTACCGTATTTCAGAGCAAAATTTGTACGCCGCATTTTTTGGAATTAAATCACCCATGGTTCATGTGATGGGTTATTTCGTTTCTGTGTTGCGCGAAAAAATTGCCAATTATGAAAGTAAATCTCTGGAAGCTGCAACCAGTGGAGAGTCTGGGGCAGGGGCTTCATCAAGCGCCAGTGGGCCAGGCTCAAATGCAAGCGGAGCAAACGCAAACGGGACAAATGCAAACGGGACAAATGCAAACGCAAACAATTCCAACGCAATCTCGTCGAGTTCAAACGCAAACACGTCGCAAAGTAGTGGCATGCACATTTCTGACTCGGTCTCGATCAACGATCTTCGCAAAAATCTTCGTGAAATCAACGATAGCATGTTGCAAGAATGTCGTTCGGCCGAAGCTCGCTACGGTGTGGTTCTGGAGGCCTCGCTGATCACAAGTATCGAGCCACCAGAAGAAGTTGAGTCTGCACTGGCCGCCATCAATACGGCCTACAACAATGTCTCTTCAGAAATTAGTTTGGCAAAAGCATCAGCGGATCAAACAATTGTGTTGTCAAAAAGAGCCGTCGAAATCGAAACCTTAAAAGTTCAAGCAGAAGTTGAGCCCCTGATTGCGTTGGCGAATCAGTTAACGGCACTTAAAAAACAGGGACCTGATGTGCTTTCAAGTTTTGTACGCAACGTTAGGCTGAATTTGTTCCAACGTGCAAAAAAAGTTATTTTTGAAAAATAAAAAATTAAGGGAAACGGAGATATTCACATGGTCATGATAATTACGGGATTCGTTGCAGCCTTATTTATTGAAGTTTTTGTTCTGCGACTTTTGCAATTCTTCGCTGTCTATACGACTTTGAAAGAAGGAACTTGTTGCGTCTATGTTCTTTTCGGAAAAGTGGTCTTGGTGATTGATCGACCAGGTTTTCATTTTCTTCTGCCGAAGCTGACATGGCGGGCGCTGATTATTAATTTTTTAGGACGAGTGTACACATTGGATATGCGAATGGATCAAACTTATTTGCGCAGTCAGCCCGTCAATTCTGAAGAGGGCGCACCCATGGGCGTTGGTGTGTGGTATGAAAACTTTATTGCTGATCCAGTGGCCTATTTGTTTCGAAATTCTGATCCCAAGGGTTCATTGGCGGCGAATGTCAGCAATGCGACGGTTCGTTGTCTAAGCAATTTGCCGCTTTCGCAACTTTTGCAAGAGCGACATTTGCTGAGTCAATCTGTGCAGCACGAAGTGACCCCGAAATCCCATGAATGGGGTTATCACTTGGGATCTGTGTACATTCGTAAAGTCCATTTTCGAGATAGCAATATGATTCGTGAAATTGAAGGCAAAGTTGTGAATCGTTTGCGCCAAGTGACAGCTTCCATCAAGCAAGATGGGGACAATCAAGTCCATGTGATCACGAACACAGCCCAAAGAACCGCCGCCACTGAGTTCGGTAAGGCCGGCGCCATCAGACCACAAATTGTTGGTAAAGCCCTTAGCGAAATTGCAAAAGATCCCGAGGTCGCCGCAGCACTTTTTGAAATTTTAGAAGCTCAAAAACTTCTCGAAAACCCTGGGGAATTGATCTTGATTCCAAAAGGCAAGGGGATGGTTGCGGATTTGATTTCGAGTGCGAAGTAAGACTTCACTACACAACCAGCATCGGATCAATTTCAACCACGGCATCGTTTTTGGGATGCAGAAAGTCCGGTGCTTTTTGATTTGGAAAAATCATGGCGTAAAGGCCGAACTCCATGCGCGTTGAAATCCAATTGATTGGGCGGCGCAAATGCAGATCTGATTTTGTTTGCAAATAGACTAAGAATTCATTTTCAGAGGATTCTTCAAAGCAGGTTTGCAGTAAATTTTCAAAAATATCTTCGTTGTCAGCGTTCAGGTAAAGCAAATAGCGAAAGTTCAAAGCGGCTTCAATTCCAAGTCGCGAGTAGGGCTTGGTCAAAGTTCTCGTCCAACCAAAATTCTTCCCAAACTTCAAAAATTGTCGAAAATTGTGGGCGCGAAGATTGTAGGTCATTGGAATCAGTTCTTGAATTCCTGCCGAAGACCAAGGCAAGGCGCAGCCAACAATATTGTCTTTTGAATCCTGGGCAATAATAAAATCTTCTTTTTGCACGCCAATCATGCGTTCCATTTGTGCTAAAAATTGTTGAGCATTCCAGGTTTGCGAAAGATTTCTACTGATGGACTTTTGCGTGATGTAATAAATCAACGCATCCCAGGTTTTTTCGCTGGCCCTGCGTAGACGGAGTCCTTCAGGTTTTGGTCGTTCCACGGGCCAACGGCCATGCAAGCTGACCAGGCTAAATTTTTTGTACATATAATATCTTGGGAAGGATCGCTTTTGTTCGCGGGGCCGTAGAAAGGTATTTAAAGTTTGGACCTCGTTCATATTCAAGATTGAAAAAAAATATTTGCACCCCAAGGTGCTTTTGATTTCTTCCATCACCGGCAAGGCATGCTGTCCCCAGGTTAAAATTGCCTTTCGATGATTAGAAATTCGCAAATCCTTGGCGAAGGCAATTTTTGTTTCGTGGTTGTCAATCATGGCGTCTTTAATGACAAAAGAGCAAAGCCCTTGGATGTCGCCTTTGTTTTCTTTCAAAGTATAGGTCAGATGTTGGTCAGAAATAAAACTGTAGGGAAGAAAAAAATCCTGGGGCCGATCAATTTTAATTTCCACAGGGCCAGACCAATGAAAGTTTCTGTAAAACTGATTCAGCTGATCGCGGTCTTGGGGTTGGGCAATTTCTAATTTCATCTCAAATATCTTTATTCCATAAAATATCAGAAGTTTGATTTTTTAAATTCACCCATCGCGCAAGTACAAAAAGAAAATCACTGAGGCGATTCAAATAAATCAGTGCGCGACTTTCCAACGCATTGGATTCATGGATCACTTCGGCTGTTCGCCGTTCTGAACGACGGCAAATGGTTCGCGACATATGCAAATGGGATGCGGCGGCTGTTCCGCCAGGTAAAATAAAATTTTTCAACGGAGGAAGTTCTTCGGATTTCTGATCAATTTCTTTCTCTAAAAAAAGAATATGGGACTCTTCAACGGCTGGTAATTTTTTTTGCACTTCGGAATCTGCACAGGCCAAGAGGCTTCCAATTCTGAAAAGGTGATTTTGAATTTGAAATAAAACATGCAAAACATCTTGATCGGCCTTTGCGTCGGCTGAAAAATGCGGTTGATGAACAGAGGACGATAGCGCATGAATCACCAGGCCAAGGCTGCTATTGAGTTCGTCAATTGTTCCATAGGCTTCAACTCTGGGATTGTGCTTTTCAACACAGCTTCCATCCACAAGTCGGGTTTGGCCTTTGTCGCCGAATTTTGTGTAGATTTTAGTGTTTGACATGATTCCTCTTTGTTGGATTCTATTCTAGACCGTGTTATTGATAGACATCAAGTCTGTTGTAGCAAAGAGTCTAAGTTCGGATTCAAAGTGAGGAGTCAAAGTGTCGAAAGTTCCCTTTTTGATCACCATTCCCCATTCGGGTGAAAAAGTTCCTGATTTTGTCCATTGGCTTCAAGGTCTACCGGAAAATATTTTAATGTGTGATGTGGATCGATTTGTCGATCGTCTTTATGCGCCAGCAATTCAAAAACTACAAATTCCTT
>DGYJ01000093.1:4976-37667 GCA_002396665.1 Bdellovibrionaceae bacterium UBA5009 | reverse complement strand
TACAAATTCCTTCGGTTAAAACCGATTGGCATCGATATGCTGTGGATTTAAATCGTATTCCAGAAGATGTGGATCAGCAATCTGTCGAAGGCTCTCAAATTCTTGCTGGAAAAAATTCCCGTGGATACCACTGGGTTGTAACAACTTTGAATCATCAACTGATGCCAAAGCCAATTTCGAAATCTGTCCATGAGCAGTTGACGAAATTAATTTATGACCCTTTCCATCAATCTGTGCAGAAAACATACACAGATCTAAAAGCTTCGGGCGCAAAAACGGTTTACCATCTGGACGCCCACAGTATGCCCTCTGTGGGCACAAATCAGCACCGCGACCCAGGCGAGCGTCGCGCGGACATTGTTGTGAGTGATTGCGCAGGCAAAAGTTGTAGTGAAAATTTTGTGGATTTAGTGGTTTCATCCTATGTGCGTGCAGGCTTTAAGGTGGCCTACAATTGGCCCTATTTAGGAGGGCGTGTCACAGAGGTCTATGGTGATCCCGGGCAGGGACATCACGCACTTCAGGTCGAGCTCAATCGTTCATTGTACATGGATGAAGTCACCAAGCAGATAAAAACTAAAGAAGCTGAGGATGCTTCTAAGAAAATAACTGTAGCCATTTCTAGAATTCATCAGTCGATTCCTAAGTTAGGCTTGTGAGCTGTTTTCTTTTTTGCTAGCGTGGTCAAGTTCAGTTTATACGGAGATTCACTTGAGCCCTAAAAAAATGTCATTTCGATCTATTATTAAATCATTAGCTTCAATCAAGTTGGCCGTTGTTGTTATTGCTTCGATTGCTACGCTCACAGCGATTGGAACTTTTGTCGAAGCCAAATACGACGCTAAGATGGCAGAAACATTTGTGTACCGCTCTGTTTGGATGTTCGCAGTCATGATTATTTTTGCCATCAATTTGATTGCAGTTATGGTGGACCGTTGGCCCTGGCAAAAACACCATGCTTCTTTTGTAATGGCCCACATTGGAATTTTGCTGATTTTATTGGGTGCACTTGTGACAATGTCCACAGGGCTAGATGGATCAATGAGGGTGGGAATCGGCGAAGAAAATCGTTATATCACTTTGCCTGGAACGCAAATAATCATTTATTCGTCATTTGACGGAAGCAAGTTTACAAAAATTTTCGAATCCGATGTGAATTTTTTAAAAAATCCGCCGACAGCTGAAAAGCCATTCACGGCTCCCGGAGAGCCAACTCCTTTTGTTTTTTCAGATTACAAACCCTATGTGCTTCCGCAAAGAAAAGTCATTGAAGACGCAAATCCATTATTGGGCGCAGCCCTGCGTTTTCAAATTCGCAACGACAGAGTCAATGTGGTTGAATGGTTGGTTCAGCGCAATCCACAGCAAGTGGACACCCATGATTTCGGACCGGCGCAAATTCATCTTGGGCCCGCTCCGCAAGTGGGTCGCGGCGCAAATGAAATTTACATAACTCCACAATCAGATAAAAAAACTTTAAAGTACAAAGTTTTCACTTCGAAATCCTTAGATGTTTCGAAAGAAGGTTCTATCGAAGAGGGCGGGGCCTTTCAGCCGGGCTGGATGGGACTTGAGCTTAAGGTTTTGCGTTTTCATCCTTCGGCCCGCGAAGATTGGGACATTAAAGAAAAAGAAACTCCGACGCCTTTGACTGTCGAGGCCATTCAAGTCGAGTTTCAAGGTCGTAAGCAGTGGATGCTGTTGAACGACACATTAAAGTTTTTTACAGACAAAGCCGTCTTTTTTGTGACCTATGCTAACCAAAGATATGACATTGGTTTTCCGATTCGTTTGAAGGATTTTTCTGTGGATCGTTACCAGGGCACAACTCGGGCTTCTGCTTATAAAAGCCAAGTTGAAATCCCAGGCGTTGGTGAACATGAAATATCTATGAACGAACCCTTAAAGCATGAAGGTTTGACCATTTATCAGTCCAGCTTTCAAGAGTCCCCCACGGGGCAACCGACAGCTTCGATTTTTTCTATTAATAAAGACCCCGGTCGCTGGATTAAATACTTGGGTTCTTTGGTGATGTCGATTGGTGTGATACTACTTTTTTATTTCAAAAAAAGAAAAAGTGCGAAAGCAGGAGTCCGTCCATGAAAAAAATGACTTTGTTTGGCGTTTTGTGTTTGAGTCTTTTGATTTCCTTTGGCGCTCAAGCTCTTCCAGTTGGGGAAAGATTGCGGGCATTGCCAGTACAAGCCGATGGTCGTATTAAGCCCTTTGATACATTCGCAAAAGAAATGCTTGAAATCGTTTACGGTAAAAAAACTTTTGAAAAGCGCGAGGCCTATGAAATTATTTTAACTTGGATGTTGTCGCCCCAGGCTTGGCAAAATAAAGAACTTTTTGAAGTTAAAAATCATGATTTATTGACCGCCTTAAAGCTGGATGAAAAACGGCGTTACTTTCGCGGTGATGAAATTTTTTCGAATGATCGATTCACAATGCTAAGACAAGAGTTGCAAGAAAAAAGGGAAAGCAAAGAAAAGTTGACCCCCTATTATCAAGCTTTGCAGCGACTCGAGAACCAATTTTTTGTTTTCACCGAAATGGCGACGGGGAGGTTGATGCGAGTTCTTCCGGCTTCCGAGGGGGCGAATTGGCTTTCAGTGGCTCAGCTAGAGGGCGAGTCTCAGAAAAAATTCATGGATATTACGACGGACTTTATTGCTGTCATTAGTGCAAAAGCCACAGCTAAGCCAGATTCGGAAACTTCTGAACTTTCAAAACATTTAGATCAGTCCGTTATTGATTTCGAGGCCTTTGCAAAAGCGGTTAATCCAGCCTCCTATGCTAACGAAGATAAAATCAATGCGGAAATGCATTACAACTTATTCCATCCTTTTCGATGGGCTTCGATATTTTATATTTTAACGGCAGTTGTTTTGCTTTTTCTATGGATCACGGGAAGGCAAAATGGAATGTTATTGGCGTGGATTTTAGTAGGTATTGGTTTTGCCATTCATACCTATGGGTTTGGTTTGCGTGTTTATTTGACTGAACGACCTCCGGTTTCAAATATGTATGAAACGGTTGTTTGGGTTGTCTTTGGAAGTTTAATCTTTTCGGTTATTCTCGAAGCCATTTACAAATTTAAATTTATTTTACTTGCGGGCTCCATTGTGGCTTCCATCGGTATGATTGTGGCCGATGTTGCGCCGGCCATTTTAGATCCATCTTTGCAGCCGCTGGAGCCAGTCTTACGTAGTAACTATTGGTTGGTGGTCCATGTGATGACAATCACCATCAGTTATTCTGCTTTCTTTTTGGCTTTTACATTGGGCGATATTGGTTTGTTCTACTACTTGCGTGGTGAAGAGCAGCACAAAGAAAAAATTAAACCCATTGTTTTGTCTATATATAGAGCCATTCAAATTGGTGTTGTCTTCTTAGGGCCGGGAATTATTTTGGGTGGAATTTGGGCCGACTATTCATGGGGTCGTTTTTGGGGCTGGGATCCAAAAGAGACCTGGGCCTTGATTGTATTATTAGGTTATATTGCCGTGCTTCATGGTCGGCTCACGGGTTGGGTCAGGGACTTTGGAATGGTCGTTTCCGGAGTTCTTACATTTTCTTTAGTGATCATGGCCTGGTATGGTGTGAACTTTGTTCTTGGGGCAGGGCTTCATTCCTACGGATTCGGCGCGGGTGGCGTAGAGTACGTGGGTGCTTTTGTGCTCGCCCATATTTTGGCCATTATCTATGTGACTGTGATTCGAAGTTCCCGGCAAAAAAATGCTTAAAGTTTGAGCGAAAATCTTTCTTCATTTTGAAAGTCCAAACAAGTTTCGAAAAAACTTCGAAACTTGTTTTCATTAAGTTTTCAAAAAACTTGTTGCCCTGAACTCGAACAACATCTTAAATAGTTAAAAAAACAATGAAAAACAGGTTAAATATGCAGCGAAGATATTTCTTTTCTTTATTTGTCGGACTTGTTGTTACAGGTCTAATGTCTCTTGTTTCACTGACAGGGTGTAAATTTCAGCCCGGATTTGGTTACAATCAGGGGCATGCTCCTGAACAACCAATTCCATTTGATCACTCCCTGCATGCAGGCAAGCAAAACATTCAATGTCAGTACTGCCACAATCAGGTCGAAAGATCGAAGCACTCGAACATCCCTGCTTTGTCGACATGTATGAACTGTCACATGCAAGTCAAAACAGATTCCCCCCATATTCAAAAAATGCGCGAAGCCTATGACAAAGGTGAATCCATTGAATGGGTCCGTGTTCATATGCTGCCTGACCATGCAAGATTTAACCATGCGGCTCACTTAAAAAAAGGAGTGAACTGTCAAACATGCCACGGGCCTGTTGAAACCATGACTAAGGTTTACCAGTACTCTGATCTTTCCATGGGCTGGTGTATTAACTGCCACCGACAGCCAGAGAATAAAGCGCCACTTAACTGTACGACTTGCCACTACTAAGAGGATTTAGAAATGTCTGATATGAATCATCATCACACCGATCAGGAACTGGAATTTAAAAAATCTCTTCGTCCGCAAACTTCGCGGGATGAAAAATACTGGCAAAGTCTTGAAGAGTATTCAAAAGACCCAGAATTTATGAAGCTTGCACAAACAGAATTCATGTCTTCACCACTAAGTGAAGATTCTAAAGATGAATCTGAAGGTGGTTGGGCCCGTCGTGAGTTTTTAAAATTAATGGGTGCAAGTTTGGCCATGGCGACAGCAAGTTGTGTTCGTCGACCAGTGCAAAAAATTGTTCCCTACAGCAAGCAACCAGAAGAAGTTACTCTGGGAGTTCCAAACTATTACACCAGCACTTACTTTGATGGATCTGAAGCCCTGGGTGTTTTAATTAAAACACGCGAAGGTCGTCCACTGAAACTCGAGGGGCATTCTGATCATATAATTACGCAAGGTGGAACTTCGGCTCGTTCGCAGGCCGCAATTCTTAGTCTTTATGATCCAGAAAGACTAAAAGGTCCTCGCAAAAATTTATTCAATGAAAAACGCACAAATAAAGACATGGTTGATACGACTTGGGATAAAGCCGATGCGGCCATTTCTGAACAGCTTAAAAAAGGTGGCGTTGCCATTTTAACTGGGGCCTTGGCGTCTCCTGCAACTCGGTCTGTTGTTGGTGAATTTTGCCAAGCTTTCAAAGCTGATCATTATTCCTGGGAAGCTTTGGCCCATGATGATGTCCGCGCTGGGCAAAAAGCGGCCTATGGCGAAGACCTTGTTCCTGTGTATCACTTTGATCGTGCAAAAATGATCGTGTCCATCGATGCAGATTTCCTAGGGACATGGTTGACTCCGGTGACATTCACAAAACAATTTTCAAAAACAAGAAAAGATTTTTCAAAAATGTCTCGTCTTGTGGTTTTTGATTCGAATTACTCTTTGACGGGTGCGAATGCTGATATTCGTGTTCGTATCAAGCCAAGCTTGCAATTAGATGCGGTCATGGGGCTATTGCACGAGCTTGTGGTTGTTCAAGGGAAATCAAGCTACGCTGGTAATACTCAGTTAAAATCAAATTTGGCTTCTTTTGCAAGTTCTGCAAAAAAACTTGGAATGGAGCCTGAACTTTTAAAACGTATTGCCAATGATCTTTGGGAAAATCGCGGTCAAAGCTTAGTTGTTGCTGGTGGATTGGCTGCATCGACAGCTCATTCCCTGTCCTTGCAAGTCGCCGTTAATTTATTGAATTCAATCCTTGAAAACGACGGTAAAACTGTTGAAGGAACCCATGGACTTGCGGCGCTGAAAGGCTCTAACGAAGGGCTTTTAGAGCTTGTGAAAAAAATGAACAAGGGTGAAGTGAAAACTTTGATTATTCATCGTTCAAATCCAATCTATGGATTGACTGAAAAATCTGGTTTTGCTGAAGCTTTGAAAAAAGTTGAAATGGTCGTTTGCACTTCGGATCGAATGGATGAAGTTTCTCAATATGCCCATTACATTCTGCCAGATAACCATGCATTAGAAACATGGTCTGATGCTGAAATCGCACCGGGTGTTTATTCTCTTCAACAACCCACATTGCGATCAATGTATGATACTCGCTCTGTGCAATTGGGTTTAATGACCTGGGCATTCTTGGCGAAGCAAGGTCCTCAGCGCCTCTTGGCCTATGAAACTTTCTACGATTACCTACGCAATTTCTGGAAAGAAGAAATTTTTCCTAAATACGGTAAGGGCTTATCGTTTGATGCCTTCTGGGATAAAGCTCTGCAAGAGGGATATGTCGGCGAAGAAAAAAATGCTGGAGCTCGTGGATTTAAGGCCGAGTCTTTAACTCAAATTAAAAATGTTAAGTCTTTAGATGAAGGCTACGAACTTGTCCTTTACCCAACAGTTCAATTGGGTGACGGAAGCCAAAGCAATATCGCTTGGCTGTTTGAACTTCCAGATCCAATCACAAAAATCACATGGGATAACTATGTTTCTGTTTCTTTAGCCACAGCTCAAAAGTTGAATGTTAAAGATGGCAGTTTGATGAAGTTAGAAGTGGGTGAAGACAGTCTTGAACTTCCTGTGCATGTTCAACCAGGCTTACATGACGGTGTCCTTGCTGTTGCTGTAGGTTACGGTCGTATGATGGGCGGGGAAGTTGGTAAAGGCGTTGGAAAAAACGCTTATCAATTGGCTCAAGTTGTGAATGGAAAAGTTATTCATTCAGGATTGCCTGTGAAAGCAACAGTGCTGAAAGGCACATACAAACTTGCACAAACACAGCAGCATCATTCGATGGAAGGCCGACAAATTATTGTCGAAGCGACATTGAAGGATTATGAAAAGAAAAAAGAACATCTGATCCATCGACATCACACTTGGAATATTTGGTCAGGGCATCAGTACAATGGAAACAAGTGGGGCATGGCCATCGACTTGAATTCTTGCACAGGCTGTTCTGCATGTATGGTGGCTTGCCAATCTGAAAATAATATCCCAGCTGTTGGTAAAAAATATGTTATGCAGGGCCGTGAAATGCATTGGATCCGCGTGGATCGTTATTTCACAGGATCTCCTGAAAATGCAGAAACTGTATTTCAACCTGTAATGTGCCAGCACTGTGACAATGCTCCATGTGAAACTGTTTGCCCAGTTTTGGCAACGGTTCACACTGACGACGGGCTGAATGCAATGGTTTACAATCGTTGCGTAGGGACTCGTTACTGCGCAAATAACTGCCCGTACAAAGTTCGTCGTTTCAACTGGTTCAACTACGCTAAATTAATTGAAAAACCAATGCACATGGCCTTGAACCCAGATGTCACTGTTCGAGTCCGTGGGGTCATGGAGAAATGCACATTCTGCGTTCATCGTATCAGCCAAGCGAAAGATAAAGCCCGTCAAGAGGATCGAAAACTTCGTGACGGCGATATCAAAACTGCTTGTCAGACGGCTTGTCCGACAGACGCCATTGTCTTCGGTGATATGAATGATCCGGAAAGTAAATTGTCTAAACGATTTAAAGATGAAAGAGCCTACGCCCTTCTTGAAGAATGGCATGCGGCCCCAGCGGTTCGTTACATGGCGAAAATTCGCAACAACGGACAAGAGTCAAAATCTGCAGAGACGCACAACAAAGGTGAACACGCATGATCAAGCGCAATCAACTCGTATTAGGTAATAAGTCTTTGAAGGATATCACCGATGATATCTGTGCACCGGTGGAAAGTGTCCCGTCAAAAGGTTGGGTGGGAATATTCCTTGTTTCTAAAACAATGTTGTTGTTCTACGTTTTCGTTTTAGGAATGATCGTTGCCCACGGTATGGGTCTTCTTGGGGTTAACCATCCGGTTGGATGGGGTACAATGATCATCACCTTCGTATTCTGGATTGGTATCGGCCATGCGGGCACATTGATTTCTGCGGTTCTGTTTTTGTTTCGACAAAAATGGAGAACTTCCGTAGCAAGATCTGCCGAAGCAATGACCGTTTTTGCGGTGATGACTGCAGGTTTGTTTCCGTTGTTGCACACCGGTCGTCCTTGGTTGGACTTTTGGTTGTTTCCATATCCTAACCAACGTGGTCCATTGTGGGTGAATTTTAGAAGTCCACTTTTATGGGACGTTTTTGCGGTTTCTACCTACGCAACTGTTTCAATGGTTTTCTGGTTTATCGGATTGGTTCCGGATTTTGCGACAATTAAAGATCGTGCGAAAACAAAAGTTCGTCGTGCGATTTATGGAGCATTGTCTTTGGGATGGAGAGGCACTGCTCGCAACTGGTCCCACTATGAAATGCTGTACTTGTTGCTTGCGGGATTATCGACTCCATTGGTTCTTTCAGTTCATACCATCGTAAGCTTTGACTTCGCGGTATCAAACTTACCCGGTTGGCATACAACAATCTTTCCACCATATTTCGTTGCCGGAGCCATCTTCTCTGGTTTCGCAATGGTTGTGACATTGATGACCTTCCTTCGCATTGGTTATCCAGAGTTTCGCGATTATATCACGATCGATCATATGGAAGTGATGAACAAAATCATCATGACCACAGGTTTGATGTTAGGTTACGCCTACGGAGCTGAGTTCTTTGTTGCTTGGTACTCTGGAAATCCCTACGAGCGCTATGTCTTTATGAATCGTGCAGGGATCCCAGGAACATCTGGTGATTATGCATGGTCTTATTGGATGATGATCATGTGTAACGTTGTGATTCCGCAATTGTTCTGGTTCAAAAAAGTTCGTCGCAATATCACAGCCATGTTTATCATTTCTATTTTTGTAAATATCGGGATGTGGTTCGAGCGTTTCGTGATCACGGTGACTTCATTGCACAATGATTTCTTGCCCTCCAACTGGGGAAATTACGCTTGGTCTTTCTGGGATGGCGCTGTTATCTTCGGAAGTTTTGGAATGTTCCTGACATTGTTTATGTTGTATTTGCGTTTTGTACCGGCCATTTCGATTGCAGAAATTAAGCCTGTTTTGAATGTCGGTCGCGATGACCACAAAGGAGGTCACTAATGGCTCGCAAAACAAGTGGTCTTGCCGCTATTTTTACTGATGAAGCTAAAGTCTTGCACGCTGCTCACAAAACCCGCGAAGCTGGCTTTCAAAAATTCGATGCAATTTCACCCTATCCAATCCACGGAATGGAAGAAGCCTGCGGAATTAAAAGATCTTCAATTCCCTATGTGACTTTTATTGCAGGCATGACGGGGATGCTTTCTGGTTTGCTTTTGACATGGTGGACATCGGCTGTGAATTGGCCAATCAATGTAGGTGGCAAACCATTTTTTAGTTTGCCTGCATTTATTCCAATCATTTTCGAATTAACAATTTTGTTTGCAGCACTATGTTCTGTTGGGGCGCTTTTTTATCACGCTGGAATGCCAAAAATTGATCCTCCAACGATTGATCCAGATTTAACTTGCCATAAATTTGCGATTTTTGTTCCTGAAAATGACCATGGATACGATGTCGCTAAATTGGAAAAAATGTTTAAAGATCTGGGTGCTGATGAAGTGAAGAAAGTGGCGGAGTACTAAGATGAAATCCTTGATGTTACCAATTCTAAGTTTACTTGTAGCTGTGAACATGTCTGCTTGCAGCTGGGATAAATCAAAGCCCAATGTTGAAGTCATTCAAGATATGATGGAGTCACCAGCGATCAAAGCCCAAGAGTATGACGAATCTTCACCAGGACATTCTGGAATGCGTTTGCCTCCTGAAAATACTGCTCCTGTTGGTTTTACTCCTTATAAAATGACTTTTGATCAGGCCCAGAAGGAGCTTAAAAATCCATTGGCTGGGGATATGTCAAAAGATGTGTTGATGACTGGACAAAAATTTTACGTCACGAACTGCGCTGTTTGCCATGGCACGAATGGCGAAGGGTCTGCAAATTCTTCTGTTGGACAATTGATGGCATTAAAGCCACCAAGTATGTTGACTGAAAAAATTCGTGGTTGGAATGATGCACAGATTTATCACACAATCACCATGGGACAAGGTTTGATGGGGCCCTATGCTTCACACATTCCACAAAAATACCGATGGCAAGTTGTTAACTACATTCGCTTTTTGCAATCTGAAAACGGAAAATAGAGGTTACGATGGGAAGTTCAAATCATTCTCTTGAGTTAGTATTAAAAAAATATGTGATCTCAAAAAAACTTCAACTTTTGATTTATGCTTTGCTAGGTCTTGGGGTTCTTAGTTTTGCTTTAGGATTTATGACAAATCCGCAAAGACTTTGGAGCTCGTATCTGGTTTCATTTTTTTACTTTTCAAGTTTAGGTCTTGGTGGATTATTTTTTGCGGCCATTAACCATGTCTCTAGGGCGGGTTGGTCAGTGACCATACGTCGTAGTGCTGAAGCCATGACTTCATTTATTCCGGCGGTTCTTGTGGCCGGACTTGTGATGCTGGTTGGTTTTAAATATTTATATATCTGGGCAGACCCTGCCCAGGTGGCTGAAAACCCAGTATTGCAAGCGAAGTCAGGCTATTTGAACGTTGGTTTTTTTGTTGGTCGCTTGGTGATTTTTTGCGCTGGATGGTTGTTCTTCAAACATAAAATTGTTGGAAACTCATTAAAGCAAGACTCGACGGGTGCAGATGAGCTTACTCATCAAAACCTTGGAAGCTCTGTGGCCTTTATTTTATTTTTTGCCCTCAGTTTTTCATTTTTTAGTGTGGATTTACTGATGTCTTTGCTGCCAACTTGGTACAGCACCATCTTTGGAGTTTATAACTTTGCTGGGATGTTTCAGTCTTCAATGGCAGTGCTTGTGCTGTTGATTATGCATCTTCGAAACAGCGGCTTTGTTAAAGGTTATATCACCCACGAACATCAGCACGATATCGTGAAATACATGAAGGCCTTCACGATCTTTTGGGCCTACATTGCCTTTTCACAATTTATGTTGATCTGGTACGCAAATATCCCTGAAGAAACTGAATACTACATCATGAGATCCCAAAATGGATGGTTGATGGTTTCTATCATGCTTTTGATCTTCAGATTTATTGTTCCTTTCCTTGTGCTGCTGCCACGTGGTGCAAAACGTGACGACAAGGTTGTGACCATGGTTTCTATTCTGGTCTTGGTTATGCAATATGTAGACATCTACTGGATGGTTTACCCTAACTTTAATGACGGTGTTGCTCAGTTTGGACTGCTTGAAATCGGTGTTTTTGCAGGTTTCGCAGGTCTATTTATGTTCTTAGTCTTTAATTTCTTTACTAAGAATAGCCTGGTTCCAGTTAAGGACCCACGCTTAAACGAAGCTTTACACCATCACGTTAGCTACTAAGGCTTGTTTATAAAGGGCTCTGTCCACTCTGGAGCTCTTATTCCCTTGTCATGGCTTGTTCTGATGCCAGCGGCTCTGTTGGGTCGGCGCACCGCCAACTTTTCATATAACCCATATCTGCCCTTGACTGAGGGCGGCAGGTCTTCTAGTTTGGACTAGTGAATTTAAAATCAATTAATAAATCATTTTTCTTTTCTACAAAATCTTAATGAACTCAATTTCAATTATTCTTCCTGATAATAGTGTTAAAAGCTTTGACCACGAACCCACAGCCCTTGAAGTTGCGGAAAGCATCGGGTCACGATTGGCCAAGGAAACCCTTGGTGTAAAAATCAATGGATCAAAAGAGATTCAAGATCTGCGTTTAAAATTAAAAGATAAAACTAAAATTGAATTGGTCACAACTCGAAGTCCAGAGGCGAACGAAGTCATTCGCCATTCTGCGGCCCACATTATGGCCCAGGCCGTTCAGCGAAATTGGCCCGAGGTCAAAGTCACCATCGGTCCAGTGATTGAAAATGGTTTTTATTATGACTTTGATTCTCCGTTTACATTTACCGAAGAGCATTTTGCAAAAATCGAATCTGAAATGCAGAAAATTGTTTCTGCAGGATATCCACTTGTTCGTCGTGATGTTGCCATTGCAGATGCCATTCAAACATTTGAAAAAATGGGCGAACGTTTTAAAGTTGAATTGATTAAGGATCTTGCCGCTAAGGGTGAAAAGACAGTGAGCATCTATGACCAAGGAGATTGGTTTGATTTGTGCCGCGGTCCCCATGTGCAAAATACTTCCCAGGTGAAGGCCTTTAAACTGCTGAGTGTGGCTGGGGCCTATTGGCGTGGCGATGAAAAGAACCCAATGCTTCAGCGTGTGTATGCGACAGCCTTTGGTGATAAAAAAGAACTTGAACTTCATCTTCACAATTTAGAAGAAGCAAAAAAACGTGATCATCGAAAACTGGGTAAAGAATTGGGACTATTTATGTTCCATGAATTTGCTCCGGGGATGCCATTTTTTACAGGTAAAGGCTCTGTGATTTACAATCAGCTGCAGGCATTGATGCGTGATATGTACCGCGAGTATGATTACCAAGAAGTGATCACCCCACAAATTTTTGATACACAACTTTTTGTTCAATCAGGGCATATCGCAAATTACAAAGAGAATATGTACTTTTCAAAAGTGGATGAAAAAGACGTTGGTTCAAAACCAATGAACTGTCCGTCGCACTGTTTGATGTTTGCCAATGAAAAGCACTCTTACAGGGAGCTTCCGATTCGAATGGCTGACTTTGGTCGTTTGCACCGCTACGAAAAATCAGGCGCGATGCATGGATTGACAAGGGTAAGAACTTTTTGCCAAGACGATGCCCACATTTTTTGCCGCATGGATCAGCTACAGGCTGAAATTGTGAAGTTTATGGATATGCTGAATAAAGTTTATAAACTTTTGGGCATGGACAATTATAAAATTTATTTAAGTACTCGTCCTGAAAATAGAATTGGTTCAGAAGAACTTTGGGATCAAGCCGAGGGCGCCTTGGCGAATGGTCTTAAGGAATTGAATCTTCCCTACACAATTAATCCTGGTGACGGGGCATTTTACGGACCTAAATTAGATATTATGTTTGTGGATGCCTTAAATCGACCATGGCAATTGGGAACTTTGCAGTGTGATCCTAATTTGCCTAATAATTTTGATTTAAAATACACAGGCGAAGACAATAAAGAACATCGTCCATTGATGCTTCACCGTGCAGTCTTGGGATCATTGGAAAGATTTATTGGTGTTTATCTTGAGCACTGCGCAGGACATTTGCCACCATGGTTGGCCCCAGTGCAAGTGACTGTCCTGAATGTCACAGATCGAGTGAATGGTTTTTGTGACGAACTAATGGATTTGATGAAGGCCAATAATATTCGCGCAGAATTTGATCGTCGCAATGAGAAATTAAACTTCAAAATTCGCGAAGCACAAATGCAAAAAATCCCATACATGGTGATTGTTGGCGACAAAGAGGCCGAGCAAAAAATGGTCTCTATTCGTACCCGTGATGGTCAAACTCATCAAAATTTGACAGTGGATCAGTTTATGAAAATTTTGAAGTCAGATATTGAAAATAGAAAATTAGTTTCGGAATTACAAAAAGTGACTGTGCCTGCGGAATCAAAAGTTGAATCTGCAAATGGCGATTTATAATTAACAGGCCCTTGGCCTAAAACATAAGGAGTGCGACCCACGCATGGAAAAAAAGAACGATTTTAGAGGCGGTGGAAAGTTTGATCGAAAAAAAGAAAAAGACGGATTAAGAGTTAATCGAGAAATCCGTGCCCCTCAAGTTCGCGTGATCGATGAAGAAGGACAAATGCTTGGTGTGATGAGCGTGCCAGAGGCTGTTCGTTTAGCTGAAGACCGTGGTTTAGATTTACTTGAAATTGCTCCGACGGCGACTCCTCCGACTTGTAAAATCATGGATTACGGCAAGTGGAAATACGAAAACAAAAAGAAAGCCACTGCAGCTCGTAAAAAACAGGTTATTGTGCATGTAAAAGAAATCCAATTGCGCCCAAGAACTGATCAGCATGATTTTGAAACAAAAATGAAACATGCACGAAGATTTTTATTAGAAGGCGACAAAGTAAAAATCAATATGCGTTTCTTGGGTCGGGAATTGGCCCATCAAGAACTCGGTATTTCTTTGATGAACAAGGCGATTGATTTTGTGAAAGAAGTTTCATTGGTAGAATCCCAACCAAAACTTGAAGGCAAACAGATGTTTTTGATTATTGCTCCGGATCCATTGAAGGTGAAAGAGTATTTGAAATTGCATCCGTTGAAAAAAGTTCAAGAAGAAAAACTTCCTGATATGAAAGACGATGATGACGAGGGTGAAGAGTAGGTTGAGGTGTAGGTTGAAATGGAGCACAGTATGAAAATCTTGAATCGATGGAATGTCTTAATCCTTGTTTTTGCACTGTGGTCTTCGGCTTCTTTAGCTTCGGAACTTCGCGGTTTTTCAGTCACAGGCGAATGCTTAAAAACTTTAATTCCTGATCGGGGGGCGTTTCAGTTTAATCTTGAATCCCTCGAAGCCCAACCAGGTATTGCTATCAAAAAATCAACGGAAGCCTACAATCAATTAAAAGAGCGTGTGCAAAAGTTAAAACTTAAAAACGCTTTGATCGAAACCACAGACTTTTCTGTCTATGAAGAATTTGATTGGAATAATAATCAAAGAAAATCTAAAGGTTTCCGTGCTCGAATGGGTATGCGGGTAGAAACTTCTGAACTTGCACGTTTAGGAGAATTGATTCAGTTAGGTGCAGATCTTAAAATTAAAAACATGTCTGGGCCTGAAAACTTTGTGTCTATGGAAATGAGACAAAAGGAACATGAATCTTGTTTAGAAACAGCTTTAAAAAATGCCAAAGACAAAGCCGAAAAATTGGCTGTGGCTGGCAATGTGAAGCTGGGCCCAGTCACAAGTGTTGTCGAAGGCGATGCAGTAGTTGTTGATCCCGTGCCTAGCTTTCGTGGAATGGCCAAAATGGAAATGGCGTCCTCGGCCGATGCGGCCCCCCAGGTCGACCCTCGCTCTGAAAAAATGCGTGTGACCTTGCGCGCGGTTTATTCGATCAAATAAATTTTTATAAATGAAATGCGGTTTGGCATTGGGATTGCTTTATAGCCTCTTGATGCAAAATACGCCGTCAGATCTAAACAAAGTTCATGTCAGACAAGCCATTGGCTTGTCTACTGTCTATAGTTTCATCACAGGCTACAATTTTCGACTTTTTGTATGTTTCGGGCTATTGGCAATAGTCTTTTTTCTTTCATCAATCTCGGTGGCGGATGTCTTGATTTGTAAGCAGGTTTTTTCGACTGCGGCATCACATCCCGGCAAGAAGGTCTACCAGCAAATCCCAAGGTCAAAGGCCCTTGTGGTGTCTACACATAAAGATGTGTTCAGGGACAGTACCGAGCTGGCCATTTATATGGAGAGAGCGGAACTCGCCAGAGTCTTAGACACTCGGAAAGCCTTTTTCCACTTTGAAAAGTATATTCAAAGTCTAGAGCCTTGGGAGAGGTCCGCCATCGCCTTTTACAAAGGCAGTGGGTTTTCTGAAATTAACTCTTTTCTTCGTCAAGTAAAGCAGCCAGAGGATTGGAAAAACGCCCCCCACCTTCGAGAAATTGCAGATTTGGATCACGCCATCGACGCCGGGCCAGCTCTGCCCCAGGGTATTGTGCTTTTCAGGGGAATGGCTTTAAGTCATCCAGCCAATCAAATAAAAAACAATGGAGCAATTTTACAAGATAATGGTTTTGTATCGACGAGTTTGCGCAGTCAAACCGCTGTTAACTTTAGTGGAATTGGGAGCCCTTATGGTGAAAATTCAAAGACCTCCATTTTTCAAGTCATCTATGTAGGTTCTAAGAAGGCTCGTGGGCTTTACATCGAGAGCGAGAATATGGATTTCGAAAGTGAAATTGTATTGGATAGAGGGTCTCGATTTAGAATTATCAGATCAGAATGGGTGACTGTTGAAAATAAGCCAGCTGATACGAGTACACAAATTGGGGGATTCTTTCCAGCGCCAGGAGATGGGCCTCTACCGCCGATCTCTGGTGACCAATCCACGCTTCCACCATTGCCAGGTGTTGAGATAGGAGACTATAAAAAATTTCCTTTCCAGTACGATATGTTCAATCTTCCAGATCCCAAAATGGATCCCATGGATCCGATCCCTTCATGGGATTTCGAAAAGCCCCAGGATTTGCCTGTGATACCTATGCCTTTGCCAGTGCCTGCGAAACCCCAGAAAGTCCTTATCCAATATGTGGAGTTGTTATGAGTAAAACAATTTTGGTCCGACCTATTTTGTTTATCTTTTTTATGCTTCTGTCTTTTTCTCTTGCCGAAGCAAAGCTTGAAAAACTTCAAAATGTTGATCCCACAAATCACATTTGGCGTGGGGCACAGCCAAAATCTGAAGCAGATTATAAAGAGCTTTCTGAGCTTGGAATCAAAACAATTATTAATTTGCGCTGGGAAGAGGCGATTATTGCTGAATCAAAATCCCAGGCCGAGCAAAGGGGCATTGAATTTGTGAATGTCCCTTTCCGAGCGAAGCTTGGTCCTACGGAAGAACAAATGCAAAAAATTTTTTCTGTTCTTGAAGATCCAGCCAAGCAACCTGTGTATTTGCATTGCACTTTGGGTAAAGATCGTACGGGTCTTGTCTTTGCTTTATATAGGGTAAAGAAGCAGGGGTGGGATATTAAAAAAGCCTATGAAGAATGGCTGAAGTTTGGGTTTTCCGTGGAAGCCCTTCCAGCATTAAAAAAGTTTTTTCTTAAGCACACTGATTCTGCGCTTGCTTCTGAAAGTCATTCTATTTCAAGAAGCTGTAAAAGAGTATTTTTTTAAGAATCCTTTATTCTTTTCATGTACCTGCGAATGAAAATTTTTTTTATATTAGAAAACCATGTTGGCTGAGGCTTCTCTAATCGCATTTTCCAAATGTCGAAATGGATGCCGTAGGGGCCAGCAGTACTTTTTCCTTTTAAAATCAACTTTATTGCCTCTTGGGCCATCAGTAAGCCTGTAAACCAAACCATTGGTGCATGTGAAATTCTAGGACGTAGTCCCTTGATCATTTCAATGGCGTATTTTTCAACTAAATATTTTCTGGCGGATGTGTTGGTCAGCACAAACTCGAACTCTTGATTTAAAATATAATGAGCCATTTCTTCATTCCACGATTCAGGGCTAAGGCCAAGTGTTGGGTACTTCCAGCGCAATTCAGGTAAAATATCTTGTGGGGATATGACATATGCATTTGGAAGGGTTGAGGGGAAGGCATCTACGACATTCTTTTGATGAAGCTTAGTCTTACGAAGTAAAAGTGTCGTAGCCAGTGTATCATCACAGCCATTGATAACAAGATCGACCATTGGCAAAATAGAGTCTAAGCGGTGAGCCCAGTCATTTGATTCAATAGTTACCTTAATATTTGGATTTATTGCAAGGATATCTTCGTAAGCAGAATTAACTTTACTAACCCCTAGGCGGTTAATATTTGAAAAAATTTGACGATTTAAATTAGAAACCTCAAATACATCGGGGTCGGTCAAATGAAAATTTTGAACTCCAGCCCTAACTAAACAAGACAGAGCTACGCTTCCCATTCCGCCAAGGCCAGGGATAAAGATCTTAGCATCTCTTATCCGATTTTGTTCCTCTGCAGTTACAAAACCTAAATTTCTACTTATAAATTCGTCGTATGTGAAATTCAATTTCTAATCTCTTGAAAAGTGATTTCAGAAGGCAGTCGGATTCTTTCAAAGAATTGCTTGTCTGCAGGCAAGTGACCAACTCGAAATATTCCATAAATCGCAATGTCTGAGCTATTAACATAAGTTAAAATTTTTGTGCGGCTGAATTCAGTGTCTAAAAGAGCAGACATTGAGGATCCGTAAAGTCCAAGTTTGGTCAGAGCAAGCCAGCCACGCATCATGCCCCTACCTGCATCGAATGCATTTGTACTTTGCCCAGTTATAACGGCAATGGCTGGGGCGTGTGCGGTGTAGTGCATTTCGCTTAAAATGGGCTTAAGCATTTTGATTTTTTTTAAAACGCCATGAAGAAAAGTGCTTAATATGAGTTTTGCACCAATGGCTTCAATTAAGGAAAGGTTTAGAGCCTGTCTATTCAATCCGTCTGTTGACCAGTTCTTATGATTGGAGAAAAGGCGCATCCAAGTGTAAAGTTCTTTTGCGTAATTTTTCTTCGAAAGGAATTTGTAGTTAATTTCGTCATAAATTTTTGCGATATTTTTTTTATCCATTTTGTTTTGAATAAAGTGGATACGGCAAGATTGTAAGTCTATCAATGCTGGCAATTCATATTTCAATTTTTCAAATTCCCCACGATGGGAAAATCTTTTTTCTAACATTTGACACAGCTCTTTGTCTTCATCGGTTCGAGATTGGCTTGGATATATTTTAAAAACTGCAACCAAAAAAATCGAACTTAACAATTCGATTTCATTTGGGATATTAATCATGTCTACCAAAGCGACATCATACGGAGCAGAAAGCTTACATAGTGATAGGCTAATGCTTTCAAATAAAGTCCCTAAACTAGCATAAAAAGCTTTGTTTTCGTTGTCGGCTTCCCCGAGGAGACGATCTCTCATCGCCCAAACTTCAATTTTATCTTCCGAGAAATATTTCAACTGAAATGGCTGGGAATTATGGGCGCTAACAGAGTGTCGAAGAGAATTTTTTAAGCATTCAACTATTTTGTTTTTTTCGTTTGAACTATGATTCATAAAGATGGCTCTATTTTCTTTGAAAAAAGGCTTAGTTCGTGCATAATATTCCCCCCAAGTTTTTCGATTTGGCGAATGGATGCGGAATTTGAATCTGAAATCCATGTTCCACCTAGCTTTTTATATCCATATTTTTTCAGGGCGGAAATAGTTTTGTATAGCATGGCTCCGTTAATTCCTAAGTCATGATGCGATTTTTTTACAGAATAATAAATAATGACAGCTGAATTACAAAATAATCTGTGCTTGATGTAATGGTAAACTGAGCTGAAATGAAATTCAGATCCCATTTTCTTTAATAATGGATTCAAATTAGGAATGCAGATGATAGCTCCAACGGGAACGCCATTTTCTTCTACAATTGAGGATATTCTTCTGTCGATAATATACATCATATCTTTTGCTTGAAACCACATTTCATCTTTTGTTAAGGGTACAAAGAAAGGGTTTTCAACAAAACCCATATTTAAGCATTCACGCATAGACTCAAGATTTTTATCCAAAGATTGTGTTTTAAGATCTACGAATTTGTATTTTGAATCATTTAGAATTTTTTCCTGTTTTTCGGAGAGCAAGGATTCTGGGGTAAATGAATCAAGATCCATTTCATATGTTTTCATTGGGAAAAACGGGCTGAATCCTTGGTTGAGAAGTAAATCAGAAATATAAGTGGGATTATATGCTTGATCAGTATAGCTCCCAGACCTGTAAATATGAGTAACAACACCAATTTGTTGCATGGCAGTTAAGTTGAAATTTCCCATCACTTGATTGCAGGAATTCCTTCTGCAGAAGTCCTCTGCCTTGCTTAGCAATATTTGGCTGGATTCATAATTGTTTTCACAGTCAAAAAAACCAAAGTAAGAATTTTTCCAGCCGAACTTAATATTTGAAGCGTGGTGTATGTGGCAAACAATTCGCCCGACGGGCCTTCCATCTCTTAAAAGTGACCAATACTCAAAATCATTTAAATTTTTAAAGAGCGGATTTTTTAAACTTAAAAATCTTTTTATGTCGCTTCGCAAAGGAGATATGTAGTCGTTTTTAGAGTCATAAATTTCAAATGGGACTTTGAAAAATGTATTGAAATCATTTTTTCTTAACTCAATATTTTTATTTTTTCTAAAAAAATTATTCAACACAAAATTAAACCCCTCACAAGTCTAATTCTTTCAATGCAAAAACCAAATATTTTTGCGCTGTGCTTTGTAGTCTACGAGTTATTGCTTGGTGTATACATAGAAAATCTGTCATTTTTTTAAAAGTCCTCTTAAAATCCAAAGATCACCTAAATAACACAGTGCCAGTCCAAGCATCATCAGCAATCCAAGTTTGGCCAAAGACGCCAGTGGGGAAAGTAGTAAAACAGCGGTTAGTATGATCATTGTAACAGAAATAATAAGACTAGCATCCGCTAAAGATTCGACCGATTTTTCAAGGGTTTTGTCACGTGCGCTAAAAATAAATTGGATAGCATTGTCGCCAGCTAAGCCAACAAGAACTGATGCGCAAACACAACTAACAAAAAACAATGGAATGTTAAAAATAATAAATAACGACAGAATTGCCAGCGGGCCCCAAATTGAAGATAAAATACATGAAAAAGTTTCCCAAATGGATAATGGTCCACGGATTAAAAAAATAATAAGACTTACTAAAATAAGACTGGTTCCTAGGCTCGAAAAAAGTGTATTGATTACTCGGTCGCTGAATTCGTTGTAGGATATTAGACTTCCAACAATTTCACATTTATCATTGCAAATTTTTTGAGTCTGATCCTTTAGATTTCTGATATCGCTCATTTTCATGCTTTTTATAAAAAGCTGTGCTCGAATTAAATTTTGATCCGAAATTAAACGTTTAGATATGAGGCTATTTTCGATGAGTGATTCAATCATTCTTTTGTCAGTTGAATCCAAATTTTTTGTAATAAAGTCGATGTTATCGTAAGGGTTTTCTACTGTTTCAATTAAGGATAGGTTTCTGATTTCTGAAATAAGTCGTCTATTTTCTTCTTCAGAGTTTTTGGATGAAAAAACTAAGCTAGCTTCGTTGGTCCATCCACGACTTTCTTGAAAATGTTTTGATGTTTTGCTCACCTCGTGATTTTTAAAAAAATAGTCTTCAGGAGAGTCCTCAACATATAAATGAGAGATGAAGAATAAACTTGCGGCAACACAAATCACTAAAATGAATGCCCAGCTACGTGGTGATTTTTTTTGAAAGGGATCTTTGAGCTTGATGCGCAAAGAGTTAAAACGAATATTTGAAATTTTGGGAAACTTAGTCGCAAGGGCTGGTAGAAATAAGAAGATCGCTGCCCATTCGAGTATAGAAGCTGCTGAGCTCACAAGTCCGAAGCGACGAATGATGCCAAGATCTGATGTCATGAGTGATCCAAAGCCAATGGCTGTTGTTAAGCTAGTGAAAAATGATGGAAGTAGAAACTTTCTTAAGGCCTTCTTTAGACTCCATTTGTTTATAAGCATTCCATAGCTGACAAAAATAAAATCTTCCATAGAGCTTATTAGAACCATAAGTCCAACTGAATTTGTCAATGTATCCACAGGAATTCGCGCATAGCCCATAAACCCAAAGGTGATTGCTAAGCTGAATAAAACGCTCATAGTGAATATCCAACCAGCCGTCCATGAGCCTATAAAAAGTCGAAAAAGAACAAGTGCGAGAATCAACATTAAAAAATTTAAAATAAAATTGAAGTCCAAAGCTTCTCGTAGGTGGCTTTGATAGGTTGTGATTCCTCCCCAGTAGATTTGAACATTAGGACTGCTTACTTTTTCAGAGAAACTTTTTTGAAGTTCTTTGACAACTTTAGTGTCTATGCTTCCAAACTTTTTATTTTTTGGATCATGAACAATAAAATTAATGGTCAAATTGTAATCTTTTTTTTGGCTTAATATTTTGGCCCAAGGGGATTGGCTAATTTTTTCAAAGGCGTTATGTATTTTCTCTTTTTCGCTATCGGGGCTTGAGCAGTTTACATCGAGAAAGCTTTCCATTTTTAAATTCTGACCAATCGCCACGGCTTGGCGAATTCCAAATGTGGATTGGATTTTTATTAGATCATGGCGTTTTTGTGCTGTATCAAGTATCCATGTTTGCAAATTACAAAGGTATTTTTTTTCAAAGACCGTATTGCTTTCAATAGAAAGTAATATTGTGTTTTTATCGTGAAATTGATCATTAACTTTTTTTAAGCTTTCATGGGTCGCGAAATCGGGATCGATAAGGTCATCAATACTTAGTAAAAACTGCAGTTGATGGGTTCCAGCAATCATCCCGAAGAAGACAACAGCTATGATGATTAGAGCTGTCTTTGAATTATGAATTAGACCACGTTGTGCCAAAAGTAGTGTTTTATGAAGTTTAATAAGCATCAAGAAAGGTCCAGTAGTGTCATTTTTTTTGAAAAAATCTCCTCTGAAGGCTAACATTTGAGTTGTCCATTTTGCAAAAGAATTCGCTGGGGGATGAAATGAAAAAAATTAGTATTACAATCGCTTTGCTTACATTGACTTTTTCGATGAGTCTTTATGCAAAAAAAATAACACCGGATCAATCTGAGTCTTTCGATTTAGCTCCAGTAGTTGATGTGGAAGCTCCTTACTTGGATGACAAGGCTTATGAGGCGTCAATTAAAGAAGTGAAGCAAAGTCAGCGTCAAGTTGCCGCTGCAGAAACTGACGTTCCAGCTATTGAAAATAAATTTGAGTCAGATTTTAAATTGATAAGAGAAGAGCTCATTGGAAATGGCTCCGCTAAAAAAGGTATCACGACGCCGAAAGAATTGGATCAGGCTATTGATAAGTATTCAAACTTGAAAGTCTATTCGGCTCTTAGCCATCAGGCTCGTTTTGTGGCATTACAGTTGCGTTTACTGAAGCCCTACAAGAGCTTTTTTTTCAGAGCACGTGGTTATTTAGGAGCTGTATCTGCAACTCGCACAATTGTTGTCTCTATGTTGCGCGCACAAATAGCTGGAATTGAATCTTTTTTTCCTTCAGAAGGAGCTCATGTTAATCATTGGGAAGTTGTTTTTAAATACCTCACTGAACCCTTGGAAGGAATGGGTCCGCCAATTAATTCTGATGAGGGTCTGTATGCATTTATTACTCAAGTTACAAATGCATCTTCTTATATATATGCTGACTTTGCTAATCTTGTGGCCGAGAAGAAACCAATTTGGTGGGATAATAAATTGTATTTTTCATTTGCCAATTTTGTCTCGGAACAAGATCGTTATGTAATGTTGGGGCTTCCTGAGCAGCATGCATTGCTAGCTGCAGCTTCATGGAACTTGAGTGTATTATATAGTACAACAGCTTATTCTTTAAACGGACTTCAGGATTCTGTAAAATCCATTGGCCAACTTTTTGGTGTTGATTCTTTATCATCAACTTTGAAGGCAATAACATCGAATATGGGCGCTGATGGAATGTCTTCCGCAACAAGAATTGCTATACTCAATAAGCATCCAAAACTATTCGCTCTGATGCCAGATGGAAAAAAGCGTATGGCTGTAGCTTACAAGATGTTGTTATCTTCTGCACGCTTGACAAAAATTTCATATGAAGAAACCAAGCGTATGCCCGAGGGGCAAGAAAACTTATTTGATCCACGAGTTGCCAATGCCTTTGCGCGTGTTACTGGCGCTTCCTTGTCAAATATTGATCAGGTGCTCGGCGAAAAAGATGCCGTGTCAAGTGCACTTGTAAATGGCGAAAGAATTCGCGTCAGTTTAAATCATTTTTATAATAATCCGCCCCAGCATTTAAGTGAACTATATCCGATCAAGTGGAACCGCGCCCCTGCAACATCAGCAGTACAGGCCTGGGGTAAGCAAGATCAGGTTAGAAACTATAAAAGAGGGATGGCAACTGCTTGGAATTATAATGCCTACAAGAAAATTTTCCCTGATATAGCTTCAAATGATGCGGGAAAAACAACAACAGAAGTTCCCAAATACGCTCGAATTCTGAGTCAGACATGGGGAGCCGCTGTTTTCGCGTTTCCAATGGCAGCAATCATATTCTAAAACTCCAAATGTCCCCTTGGATTAATGTAAGACTTGGATTTTCAAGTAAAACTATTACTCGTGTTGTAGAGTGTCCTGGCCTATGGATGAATGAGCATGAGCTGGCAGAGATTTTAAATGATATGAAAAAACTTGTTGCTGAGCACAAGCTTGGCGAAGTTAATTATGGAATTTTGTCAGGAGAAAAAACATCCGTTCAGGATTGTGTACTAACACTTATATACGATAAGGCAGAAGGACATTTGTTAGCATTTAATGCTATGATGTATTTGCCATGTAAGATTTTAAACAGGACTCTTCGCATAGTTCATCTTGGGCTTGTCGTGGTAGCTCCACAGCATCAGGCGAAGGGGCTTTCGTGGTCTCTGTACAGTTTAAGTATGTTGTTGCTTTGTTTGCGCTATAAATTTCGTAACTTTTGGATAAGCAGTGTGTCGCAGGTGCCCGCAATTATCGGTGTAGTGTGTGAAGGGTTTTATAGTGTGTATCCAAATCCTGCCAGTCCACAACAAGAGCCAAGCAGTCTTCAGTCACTAATTGCTCGGGAGTTAATGTTAAAGCATCGTGCGGCTTTTGGAGTTGGAGTGGAAGCTCGTTTTAACGAAAAAAACTTTATCATTGAAGAATCTTACACGGGCGGTAGTCAGTGTTTAAAAAAATCATATGAATCAACGCAAAAACACCGTAAGCAAATATATAACGAATTTGCACAGAACTCATTGAACTACAGTCGAGGAGATGACTTCCTTCAGATAGGGCAAATGGGGTTGAGTTGCTATATTAAGTATCTTTATAAGCATTTTTTTAAAAAATGGATTTTTTAGATTAAAGGAGCTTTAAATATTCAATTAAAGAGTCTTTGTCCTGTTCGGAAAGATTAAGAAATTCAGACTCGTGACCTCGATTTGAATGGCCAAGCCTCCTGGTGTCGTAGGTAGAAGCCTTTGACCATGATTTATAATGACTTGGGTACGAATAGACATTGTCGTGCCTTTGGGTTCCAAGAATTCCTACTTTATTGTAATCTAAAGCATGACCTCCAACGATAAACTTTTGAGGCCTCTCCATAGGATGCATTAAATGCCAAAGAGTGGGTACTGAACCATTATGAAGATAGGGTGCTGTTGCCCATACTCCAGAAAGTATTGGAGCAACATAACCCCCCATAGAAAATCCAGGGTTGGAATATTTGCCAAATATACTCCGGTCTGCAAATGTCTTCACGGAATGATCGACTGTCACCCATCGCATCGGATCTGTTTGCATTTGTTTTTGAGGAACAAGCTTGTTGGGAAATGAAACAAGTTGAGGTCTATTCATCCCATCAAAGTTATAGACCCCATGGCATTTTGAACAGTTTTCAGCATAAATCTTTGCGCCACTTTTGACTTTCGTGAAATCAAGATCTCCAGGAAATGGTGGGGGAGTAAGTTCTTTTAAAAAACCTACGATTTCTTGAGTGTGGCTCATATTAGCTTCAATATTTTTTAATAAACTACCCATGGCTGAAAAGGTAAAAAAAGTAATCAGTTGTGAAAGCTGATTAAGATGTTTTGGATTGACGGCTTCTGCTGCTGTAATTTCCCTAAATCGTTGTTGGCCTTTGTTTACATAGACGCCGTCGTACAGCAAGCTAGAGCGAAAACCTCTGTAGGAAATATCTGGAATTGAAACAAAGCCAGCCTCGTGGGGGTTGAAAGCGAAAGGGTTTTTAATCAATTTAGCATTTCGTTTGAAAGCTCCAATTCCATTTGTTGTTCCAGGTCCCCCATTTGGAAAAGGTAACACGCGATTCATTTTTTCATATTTTTTTAATGTGTATGAAATAATTGGCAATAATGTGAATCGAATAGTTGCTTCTTCTACTGCATCCATTTTGGGATAAGCTTGTTTAATTTTTTTCATGAATGCGTTTTGATTTTTAACTCCTGACTTGAGGCCAAAATATATTGAGTCAAAAAAACCATCAAGATCCAATGATGTGTTTGGAGAGCCTAACCAGGCTCGTCCTGTCGGCCTTCCGTATTGATCATAGGTCATGCCGCTGTGGCATGCGGCACATGTTATATTTGCGACCTCGATTTTATAAGTGTGTTTTGGAAGTTTTTGCTCGATATCTGAATGTATAAGTCCTAAAGAGGTACGATTGGTTTGGGGGTGTGGCGCCCAGTCCCTTCGCCAGTTTTCAATTTTTTCTGGACTTAAAAAACCATACTTTTTCATAATCTGGGGCAATCGAGATCCATCAATTGCAGTCCCGTATTTCATCTGATTATCAATCAAGAGAGCAGTGCCATAAACTTTAATTGGCATAAGATTAGAGTTGAGTAAGCCAGTCAAAGTAAAGCTGCCCATATCATCCGATATAAAGCGAACCTGATCCATACGGACAGTATTGGATTTGTTTTTGTAGGATAGAATCTCTTTAGATTCATAACTTTCAGTCCAAAAACATCCAGCTAATACCAATGGTAGTAGAGCGATTATGTTTTTGGTCTTGTTGAAAATTGCATCCATAAAATAATATCATTCCAGTGTTGCGGGATGAATTTCCCTTTAGACAACAAAAGTATCCTTCATTATTTGTGCTGCAGTGTTCATGCCAATGTAGCGCATGAGCAATTAACTCCAAAACGATCGCAAGCTATCAAATATTGTAGAATCTCAGGTTGTGACGTTTTTTGTTGGGTGTCTCAATTTTGGACACTGCGGTTTGTGTTTCTAGCTGTGTTTTATCGATGGGCTGAATTTAATCGCATTTCGCGATGGTTTTTATAGAAATTTTTAGAATTAGAATTGGTCCAAAGTGTGCAGCTCCCCCGGTGATGAAAAAGTTCACGTTGGCTCTTGGAGCGCTTTCTATTTTATTTATTTCTTCTTGCGGTCCCGCAAGTAAAAAAAGTTCACCGACATCAGTTGGGGCTGCAAAGGCCGATGCAGATGCTGGCAATAAACAGGATTCGCCAAATTCATCGCCAGCCGATGTGTTTTCGCCCAAAGACTACGACGATGTGGGTGACTTCGTACGAGTGAAAAATCGAGACAGTGAAAATGCATCGGGTGCTCAGGCTTCTGAAGGCTCTGGAAATGGATCCGGTAGTACAAGCAGCAGCACAAACAATAGCGATCCCAACCCAGGTGCAAATTCTGGAACGGCAAATGCTAGTTTAGATGTGGCCCATGAATATGTTGTCACGGGTGGTAAATCCTACCCCTTAAAACGAGAGCGTTTACAGCTTCGTTCGGTGAAATACAATTTTGATATTCAAAGTAAGATATTGAGTTTGCAGGGTGATGTTATTTTCAACGGTGAAAATGGTCGTCCTTTTCAAATGGAAGGTGCTGTTGAAAAAGGCCTTGTCAATTTAGTGATTAAAGACAGCAAGTCAGAGCTTAAGAGTATTTTTAAAGCCCGCGCGACTTGTTTTGCAAAAACAGAAGAAAGCGATTTGGAGTGCAAAGAGTTCTACGTTGATTTTTATTATCTCAATGGTGGAGTGCTTTACACTGATCAATTGATTCCAAAGGCCGTTGTTCAAAATATTCAAATTGATATTCAGCAAAATCAGTCTGGAAAAGATCAAGACAGTGGCTTTACCAACGAGCCTACGGAAGGTGCTGAAGTCATTGTTAATCAGGACGAGGCCGATGATCAAGAGAGCGAGGCTCCGATTGAAGAGTCTGTGGATTCTGATATTCAGCCTGGTGGGTATTTTTCTGGGAATACAAGCCAGGACGTCGCGGATTTATTTCCCCAATTAGTGAAGCCCGCAGCGCCGGCTGTTAAGCCTGGGGCAACGACTAAACCAGGATCCCCAGCCAAGCCCGAAGCTGTTAAACCCAGTCCGGTGAAGCCAAGTTCTCCTCAGACTGGGGGCGGTGGTAAGCCTGCGCCAGTGAAGCCTGCGCCAAAGCCGAAACCTTCAGTGCCTGTAGTCGCTCCAGAGCCTGTGCGCCCTCCTGTTGTCGTTGTACCTGCTAAGCCTCAGCAGGGTGGGAATCCTGACAATCCAAGTTTACCAATAACAACTGGAAATGAAATTATTAACCCCAATATGTTCGAAGTAGCCGGTCGGCCAGAGAATCAGGCCGTGGGCCGTGTCGATGCAGGAAGCATTAAGAAATCCACAAGCCTTGTTGATTTGTTCAATAAAATGGGTCCTTCATCTGCATTGCAAATTTTTGGGCGTGTTGTGAATGAACGTAAATTTTTTGGAACCTGGGACATGGTTGTTTTAACTCAAAAAATGGTTCAGTGGGTTGGGCAAAGTTTACCCGGACAATTTATATCTGTTGGAAATGTGGCGAAACAACTTGGAGGTAAAACGGCGGGTGGCCAAATCAGTCATCAAAATGGTTTGGATGCTGATATTGCCTATTTTAGAACTGAAAAAAAACCAAGCAAGATGAACTACGTCGTCGACTTTGCCAAAGATAAAGTTTTGGGTGATTTCTTGATCGAAAAGCAGTGGGCCTTGTTTAAGAAAATCTATGCATCAAAAGCAGTGGATATTATTATTGTCGATCCTGTGGTGAAGATTGCACTTTGTAAAAAGGCCGTCGCATTGGGCGAGTTCAAAACAAGCCAAGGTAAAGAATTGGCCACTAAGGTTTTGAATAGATTGTACTCAGATCAAAAGTTCCGTTACAGCCGTAAGAATGGTCGCCGGGTTTATACCAGAAATAAGATGCATGCTAACCACTTCCATTTACGAATTAAATGTGGTGGCCATCATCGCCAATGCTATCAGTACAAAATTGCTGACCAGGGACTTGGCTGTAAAATTAATTAATATCATAAATAAAATCAAATACTTATATATTTATCTAAAAGTGTTTTGGAGCCCTTTTTAGATTGAATTTATGCCCAGTCTGAGGCTGGAAATTCTTACCATGGGCCCTCTGTAAACCATGGTTTTAACTAAAATAATCTTGCTTTCAGCTGCGAATCGTCATAAATCTTTCAGCTCACTGAAAACGGCACACAAAGAGTCTAGGGTGGCATTTAAGCCAGTAATAATCCTAGTCCGCCATTTCGGAAAAGGAATCTTTATGAAAATGCGCACGCATTCAGGCGCTAAGAAAAGACTCCGCTTACTTCCAAGCGGTAAGGTCAAACGCAAGCAAACAAAAATGAGACACTTGAACTCACACATGAGTTCAAAAACAAAGAGACACCTTGGCCAAGTGGCCTACGTGGATGATGCAAATATGTATCAAACTCGCAGAACATTGGTTTTCTAAGAAAGGGAAGTGAAACATGCCTCGCGTAAAATCCGGTAAAACAAACCGTGCTCGTCATAAAAAAATATTAAAAATGTCAAAAGGTCGCTATTCAGCGAACTCTCGTGCATACATCCATGCTGCAGAAAAAAATGACCGTGCAATGGCTTATATGTTCAAACATCGCAAAATGCGTAAACGTAACTTCCGCGCTTTGTGGAATCAACGTATCAACGCTGCTGCTCGTTTGAATGGAACAACATATTCACGTTTAATCGGTGGATTGTTGAAAGCTGGAATTGCTGTTGACCGTAAAAACTTGGCTCATTTGGCAATTGAAGATGCTTCGGCGTTTTCTGCTCTTTGTGCCCATGCAATGAAATAAGTCGTAAGACATAAGGATCGGGACGGACGATGGATGAATTAACTCTCCAGTTCGAAAAAAGAAAAACCGATCATATTCAAATTTCTATGGACCCTCGGTCACAAGCCGGGGGTTTTTCTTTATTGGATCAAGTGCAGATCATTCCAGAGGCCATTCCTGATTTTAATTTCGAAGAAGTCAGTCTCGAAACTCAGACCTTGAACCATACTTTTTCAGCTCCATTTTTTATTAGCTCAATGACAGCGGGTCACAAGGACTCGTTGCTTGTGAATCAAAAATTAGCGGCCTTAAGTGAAAGAAAAAATATTTTGATGGGAGTCGGTTCCCAGCGGCGTGAATTGACCGATGCTGATGCTTTGAAAGAGTGGGCAAATATTCGACGAAGCTCGCCCAAGGCAAAGCTTGTTGGCAATCTTGGAATTTCACAATTGATTCAATTTGGTCCAGAGGCCGTGCAAAAATTGGCGGATCAACTTCAAGCCTGTGCATTTTTTATTCATGTCAATGCCTTGCAAGAGTGTTTGCAAAAAGAAGGCACGCCAAATTTTCGTGGCAGCTGGAAAACGCTAGAAGTTTTATGTCAAAAATTAAATGTGCCAGTTGTGGTTAAAGAAGTTGGCTGTGGGTTTTCACAAAAAACTTTGGAACGACTAAAATCCATTGGTGTGTATGCCGTGGATGTGGCTGGTCTTGGCGGGACCCATTGGGGACGTGTTGAAACCTTACGATTTTCGCAGGACCAATCAGGTTTTAAAATTGGCCAGCAATTTGACAATTGGGGTATTTCAACTCTTGAAAGTTTGCTGAATGCCAAAAAGGCCAATGTCAATTATCAGATTTGGGCCTCTGGCGGTATTCGTTCTGGTGTAGATATCTTTAAGTGTTTATCATTAAATGCAAAGCTAGTTGGTTTGGCGCAACCCTGGATGCAGGCCTTTTCTGCGCAGCCAAAGAGTCTTGGTATTCAATCTTCAAGTGCTGTTGATCATGACGAAAATTTAAATCAAGTTTATGATCGCTTGGCCCAAGAGCTTCGAATTGCCATGTTCTGTGCTGGGACAATCAATGTGAATGACATTAATTTAGAAAAGGTAAAAATCCATGAAGACTTTAAGTGAAATTTTTAAAGGCTTTTCAAAATTAGACCGTGATGAAAGACTACAATCTTTGCTGGAAATCGGCGCCTTGCAAGAAGGTGATATTGCCTATCTTAAAGAGGGTGGCCTTCAAGATACAACTTTAGGTGAAAAATTTATTGAGAATGTGATTGGATATTTTCAAATGCCTTTAGGCATTGCGACGAATTTTAATGTTGATGGAAAAGACTATGTCATTCCATTGGCGGTGGAAGAAACTTCCATTGTTGCAGCGGCAAGTAAAACTGCAAAGTGGGTGCGTGAAAATGGCTCGATTCACACGGAAGTTGTCGGTCATGATATTATCGGTCAAATTCAGTTTGCAAAAATTCAAAATTTTTCAAATTTTGAAAAACAAATTTTAGAAAAAAAATCTGAATTGATCGAAGCTTCAAATCGTGAAGTTGCTTTTGGATTAGTTCGTCGCGGTGGCGGTGTTAACGATATTCAAGTTCGCAAAGTACCCCGTGGTGATGGTCAAGATATGGCTGTAGTGCATATCCATATGAATCCTTGTGATGCGATGGGTGCGAATATAATCAATCAGGTCTGTGAGTTTTTAAAAGAGCCTTTGCAAAATCTGACTGGTGAAAAAGTCACCATGTGTATTCTTTCGAACTTGGTGGATACAAAATTAACAAAGGCCACTGTTGTCATTGATAAAATTGATCAGGATTTGGCAGATAAAATTGAAGAAGCCTCTTTGTTTGCCTGGCAGGATACTTACCGTGCAGCGACAAATAACAAAGGTGTGCTGAATGGAATTGATCCTATTCTTATTGCCACTGGCAATGACTGGCGTGCTGTCGAAGCAGGCATTCATGCCTATGCAGCCCGTGATGGTCAGTACAGATCTATTACACGTTGGAAAAAAGTTGGAACAAAGCTTGTTGGCACATTTGAAGCCCCATTGATTGTTGGCACCGTTGGTGGAGTGACAACTTTACACCCAACAGCTTCGATGTGTCTGAAGATGCTCAATGTTGAATCTGCCAATGAATTGTCACGGGTGATTGCGGCGGTGGGACTTGTGCAAAATCTTGGGGCCCTGAAGGCATTAACGACAGTGGGAATTATTGAAGGCCATATGAAGCTGCATATTAAAAATCTTTCTTTAGGTGCTGGAGCAAGTGAAAAAGAAATTCCTTTGGTACAGAAAAAACTGGAAGAAGTCTTGGCCTCGCAAAAAAGAATTTCTTTAAGTCATGCTGTTGATGCATTAAAAGAAATTCGTTCGCAAGCGACACACTAGTGGGGCTTTGAATTGCCGATATCTCTACTTGTTCCAGGTAAGACTTTTTTGATTGGGGAGTATGCCATACTTCAAGGCGGTGCTGCTTTGATCATGACAACTGCTCCCAACTTCGAGCTCCAGATTTATGATCTGGCGTCGAAGTCCATGAATTCACAATTCATGAATTCGCAATCTCAAAATTTCGATTCAGTATTTCATCCAAAATCCCCAGCGGGGAAGTGGATTCAAAAAAATCCAAATGATTTTAAAAATTACAAATTGGTCTGGAATGAAGCCTACGAGGGACGCGGTGGTTTTGGGGCCTCGACGGCACAATTTCTTGCCGTTTGGCTGTGGTCCAAAGCCAGGAAGTTGGCCCCAGGAATTGAAGATTTAAAATTGTCGAAAGTTCATTTGCAAAATTTAATTCTGAATTGGAAAAAACAATCTCCAAAAGAATTCAATGCGGAAATTCTGAATGACTATTGGGATTGTAGTTGGTCAGGTGAAGGGACTCGTCCCAGTGGGGCAGATCTGATCGCCCAATTTCATGGAGGAATTGTTTATTTCGATTCTCAGGAACAAACAATCAGCAAAGCCCAGTGGCCATGGCCCGAGGCGGATGTTTTTTTAATATCAACGGGTTTTAAATTGCCAACCCACGAGCATTTATCAGGCCTGAAAGATCAAAATTTTGAAATCCTGCAGACAGTATTTGAAAAATCAAAATCTAGTTTTTTGAAGGCAGATTTAAAAAGTTTTTCTGATCAGGTGAATGAGTATGTGAAAATTCTTGATTCCATGGATCTTTCGTTTCAGCCGTCAAGGGATTTGCAATCTAAACTGCTTCGTACAGACTTGTTTCAGCTTGTTAAGGGCTGCGGAGCCATGGGTGTCGATGTGTTTTTTGCAGTGGCGGATCACAAGAATAAAAATAAAATTGAAGAATTACTTAAGTCAGAAGGCTTGACCTATTGGCGAACTCTGGACGATCTGTCTGAAGGAGCTCAAGTTGCAATCTAACTTGGATCTTAACCAGTCCCTTAAAGTTCACCACCTGA
>DGYJ01000093.1:0-4813 GCA_002396665.1 Bdellovibrionaceae bacterium UBA5009 | reverse complement strand
AAGAAGTGCAGGCATCGGTGGCCTCGAATATTGCTTTAATTAAATACATGGGAAAGATTGAAGGTTCAGGAAATCGCCCAACCAATGCGTCGTTGTCCTATACGATGGATCATTTAAGAACTTCGATTTCCCTTAAGCAATCGAAGGATCAAGATCATTGGATGTTTTGGCAGGAGCATGCCGACGCAAAAAAATTTAATCTTAATTTATCAACAAAGGGTCAAGAAAAATTTCTTCAATTTTTATCGCGATTAAAATCTGAATTTAAGATTGAAGAAAATTTTCTAGTAAAATCTGTGAATAATTTTCCGTCGGATGCTGGACTTGCAAGCAGCGCTTCTAGTTTTGCAGCTCTGACCTGGGCAAGCTATTTATGGTCCATTCGAAATCGGATCAACAGATCTGATGATCTTCAAGCTTCCGACAATTTGAAAAAATATGATTTTGAAATCAATGCCGAAGAGCTATCAAAGCTTTCAAAAATAAGTCGTCAGGGATCAGGTTCATCTTGCAGATCTTTTTATTCTCCGTGGGGGTTATGGAAAGAAGAAGGGGCCGAGTTTATTTCGTTGCCGCAAAAAAAGTTGCATCATTTTGTTTTATTGATTGAAAAAAATAAAAAAGAAGTTTCTTCATCCGAGGCCCATCGATTAGTTGCTGGCAGTCCCTTGTTTGCAAAGGATGACACTGGTTTAGATCGTCCGACCAGGGCCCAACGTCGCCTGGATGAGCTTGTGAATTGCCTTCAAACAAATCAATGGAAAAAGTCGTATCAGATTTGTTGGGATGAATTTATTGATATGCACGAACTATTTCATACAAGTCAGCCGTCATTTCGATATATGAATGACCATTCTGAAAGCGCATTGAAACATGCTAAGAATCTTTGGAATCAAGATGGAATGGGGCCCTTGGTGACAATGGATGCTGGCCCCAATGTTCATTTTTTGTTCCGAGAAGAAGATTTTGATTTAGCAAAAAGTTGGAAAAATTTTTATTTGAATCAAAAATTCGAGGTCTTAGATTCATGGACGTTGACATGAAGTCATTTCAAACAACGACCTATGGCAAATGGATCTTAACGGGCGAGCACACGGTTCTGCGCGGTGGAGAAGCTTTGGTGTTTCCGTTGCTTTCGAAAGCATTTCATTTAGATTTTGAAATTGGCAAAGTTGACGATGAATTAGAAGTTTTTTTAGATGGTGACCATGGGCCAGAATTTAAGGCCTTGTTTCGCGCTGTCTTAGACAAAGCCCTCGGTATAAAAAAAATTGATCCAAAGACTGTGCGTGGGGTTGTGAATATCTCTAGCCAAATTCCTGCAGGAGCAGGTCTTGGGGCTTCCGCAGCTCTTTGTGTTGCAATCACGCGTTGGTTGATGGCAGAGGGTCTTGTTGCTGCGTCTGAGGCTGTTGAATTTGCAAGGCAACTTGAAAATATATTTCATGGTGAAAGCAGTGGGGTCGATGTAGCGGTTGTTTCTGCAGAAAAGCCTTTAGTGTATAAAAGAAATCAAACTCCACAGATCATGTCGACGGCATGGCGACCAAATTTAGCCATATCTTATACGGGCGCTCGTGGCGTGACCTATGACTGCGTTCAAAAAGTTAAGAAATTATTCGAAAAGAATCCTTCTTTGGCCGAAGAGTTAGATTCACAAATGAAAAAATCTGTCGAGCGAGCAAAAGCAGCATTTTTTGCTTCCTCGTTAAATCCGGATGAGGAAACTCAAAAGGACAACGATCTTTCCAGACTGATTGAATCTATGAATTTGGCATGGGATTGTTTTCAAAAGTGGGGACTCGCGGATGGGGCAGTCAGTGATCATATTTCGAAATTAAGAAGTGCTGGTGCATTGGCATTGAAGCCCACTGGATCAGGCGGTGGTGGTTACGTCTTAAGTTTATGGCAGTTACCAATTTCTGAAGTTCAAAAAAATAATCCTGAACTTGGTTTGATAAGTTGTTTTTAAGTAGGGCATCGTGATAATGCCCAACCACATCTATTTTTTAAAATCCATTTTCATATAATCAAAAATCGTAGACCAGAAGGTCACCTTTGATCTCCAGCCAATAAAATCTTGCCGCGGCACACTTGTCATCCAGTGGCCCGAATTTGTATTTGTGTACAAATATATTGGCTGATCTCCTTTTTGGTTTTGCATCAGTTTTGCTGCGAAACGATAAGAATGTATTGGGTTTACGCGCGAGTCTTGTCTTCCAGTAATAATCACAGTCATTGGGTAATTTTGCGGTATAGCACGGAGTTCTGGTGAAATTTTACGAGCATTTTCTTGTGCTACTGGATCATTGATCAAATCACCGTATTCAGAAACCTGAAGTGGGGTAGTGATAGGATCTAGTGCTGGTTTATCTTGGAAGGAGTGGGGTCCGTATTGGGGAAAGGCTAAGCCAAAAAGATCAGGACGTTGGGTGATTGATGCGCCGACAAGAAGGCCTCCATGGGATGCTCCAGAGATGGCTAATTTTTTTGCTGAAGTCACTTTGTTTGCAATGGCCCACTCAGCAGCTCCAATAAAATCATCGATGACATTTTGTTTCTTGAGTGCACGTCCCTGATCATGCCAGGTTTTTCCGAAGAAGTAACTTCCACGGAGAGCAGGGGCTAAGTGAACTCCTCCAGATTTAATAAAGCGAAATGTCATGGCCTCATAGGCTGGGAAAAAGTAATTATTTAGTGCAAATCCACCATAACCTTCCATTAAGGTTGGGGCTTCGCCGTTCATCAAAGTGCCTTCTTTGTATGTGATGCGAAGGGGGATTTCAGTGCCATCTTTACTTTTATAAACTTTATATTCAGTGATGTATTTTACTCCATCAACAATCATTCCATCAATGCGGGGATCAGCTTTTGTTCTTTCATTTTCTCCAGTTTTAACAAACCATTCTTTGGTTTCAAAATTGTAGAACCAAGGCGTTGCTTTTTTGACTGGTGTCACCAAGGCGACTTTAAGTTCTTTTGTTTCAGGGTTGTATTCTGCGGGGCTCGCTGAACAGTTTTCTGGAACTTTAAGTTTCTGAATTGGATTTCCGTCGAGGTCTTTAATTTCAACCCAGCGATCTTGTCCATAATATTTTGAAATCAACACATGGTTATCTTGTACATCCGCAGACTCAATCACTGCTTTTTCTTCTGCCGCGATAGTCGTTTTTTCTACTTTGGGTTCACCTGTATTAGTTTTGTTGATTACAACTTTTGAGAGTTCTTTAAATCCAGCCTGTCCGTTGGTAAGGATCCAAAGAGTGTCAGGGTTTTTTGTCGTTTTAAGAATAGATTCGATATTTGAGATTGGAACCTCGACTAAAATATTTTTAGTTACACTTGTGATGACAGTATTTGCCCTTGATTTTTGGGCATAGATCCATTGTTGGTCATTGCTGGCGCTAATCCGAGCATTGGTGTATTCATTGATTACAAACTGACCCATTTCATTTTTTGAAGCGATAAAAGACTTCCGGCCAGTGGTTTGGTAATCAAAAATAAACTGCCCTGCAGAGACCCAGGTCATATCACTTGAAGAGACATTTTCGATTTCTTGAATAATTTTTCGATCAGACATTCTGATGATGGCCAAGGTATGACCGTCAATGCTTCCTCTGGAAGATACTTTAACTAGTAAATAGTCTTTGAGGGGGCTGAACTGGGCCCAAACGGGGATCACGGTGTTGTTATTGCGATAATTTTTAATCGTTGGTGATGGATTTTTATAAATCTCTTTTTCTTCTTTACTAAGTTTTAAATCTGCCATGTTTAAAGAAGAGAGTAGGACTTCAGTTTGACCCGTTTTTTTATCAATCATTAAAACTTCAACGGGTTTGTGAGATGCTAAACCTTGATCGACGATTTTAATTGTAGATGAATCGGTTTCAAGCGGGCCAAAAATATCCCTAGGTTTTTGGTTATCTTCTAAAATTGTGGCTTCAATATTTTTAACTAGGGTTTCTTTTGTTTGTTGATCAAAGTGATTACGCGCTCGAGCCGTTTGTTCAGAAAGCCATTTTCTAGAGGTATGAAGAACAGGGTCAAAGGGGTTTTGAGAACTTTGTCCATCGGAAGTGTTCAGTGGTGCTTGCGAATTTCTGATGAACAAGTCAACGCAGGCATCCTGGGCCTTGGCTTGGAGAGTGGTTGTTACAAATTGGGCTATAAGAGTCGAATAAAATATTGTTTTTTTCATCCCTTTTTGAATTGCAAAAAAATGGTCCCTGGAAATGCGCTCAGATCCAATCTATTGCCTATGGAGGGCTTTTAAACACGAGCTGGCCTCTAGAAGGCCAAGTTGAGCTTTTCCCGTTTGGCAGCTGTCAAACCTGTAGACACTGATGAAAATATTTACCCTGTCCTCTGGGAATTCGAAATTGAATGGGAAATCAAGTATATTGGAATACGAATTGTTCAAGGAGCCTTCATGAAAACTATCCTATTTTCAATAGTTGCATTTTTTGCCACAAGGAGCATCGCTGCTTACAATGGATATGATCGTGTTTGGCCAAGACAGGTGCAAAGCTATTTTCAAGCTGTTGAAAAAACAGTTGAAGAAATAAAAAGTGAACAAGAATCTTCGTCCGTGGGATCTGGATTGAAATGTAAGGCCACATATTCAAAAATTTTGCAAAAACAGAGTTTAAATATTAACTATGCCTTAGGATATTTTGACGAATCCTATGCGAACTCACACAAATCCAATGAAAAAAATATTTCAGCCAGTTTAGATATAATTTCTTTTGATGTGATTCGTAACTCTTCACAAATGCCCTGTGTCGCCAATGAATCAGGTGTGATGATACAAAAA
>DGYJ01000039.1:30496-30718 GCA_002396665.1 Bdellovibrionaceae bacterium UBA5009 | reverse complement strand
CAAAGGCCTCTGGAGTATTCAAATCATCATCAAGACTTGTCACAAATTCATCCCAGGCCTTTGAAAAGGCCTGGTCTAATTTTGTCGTCGCCAAAGGAATCATCGAAGACTCGACAAAGCCACCATGGCTTTCTGCCAATGAAAGAGCAGAATAAATTCTAGCTAAAGAAGAAATCGCCCTCTCAATGGCTTCTTCGCCAAACTCACAGGTCGAACGGTAAT
>DGYJ01000039.1:30059-30333 GCA_002396665.1 Bdellovibrionaceae bacterium UBA5009 | reverse complement strand
GACAGATAAAATCATCCATTTGTAAATCTCTGCAGGATATTGAGACAGAAACTCTCTCATGGTCACAAAGTTGCCAACAGATTTTGACATTTTCTGTCCGCTCAAATTCAGCATATTCACATGCATCCAATAATTGACAAATTTCTGACCGGTGCAGCCCTCGCTTTGTGCGATTTCATTTTCATGGTGGGGAAATAAAAGATCTAAGCCACCACCATGGATATCAATTTTTTCACCAAAATGTTTCTGAATCATGGCCGAGCACTCGATATGC
>DGYJ01000039.1:26589-29849 GCA_002396665.1 Bdellovibrionaceae bacterium UBA5009 | reverse complement strand
ATGGCCGAGCACTCGATATGCCACCCAGGACGACCATCACCCCATGCCGACTTCCAAGCGGGCTCACCTGGTTTTGCCGATTTCCAAAGCGCAAAATCCAAGGGATTTTTTTTACCATCATGGACTTCTTTGCGAACCCCAGAAAGCAGCTCGTCGGTTTGTCGACCACTCAACTTTCCGTAGCCCTCAAAGGATTCAATCGAATACAAAACATCCTGACCCGAAACGTAGGCCTTTTTGTTTTCAATTAATTTTGAAATAATCTGAAGTATTTCATCCATACTTTCAGTCACTTTGGGGTTGATGTCGTGGGCTTTTAATCCGAGTGATTTAAAATCTTTTTTATATTCTAAAATATATTTTTCAGAAATTTCTTCAGAAGAAACTTTATCTTCATTGGCCTGATGAATGATTTTATCATCCACATCAGTAAAATTAAGGGCATAGGTCACTTCAAAACCATGCTGAAACTCGAGCCAGTTTCGTAGCAAATTAAAAACCACCGGACCACGAAAATTTCCCACATGCAAAAAATTATAAACCGTTGGGCCGCAGACATACATCTTCACCTTGCCAGGCTGAATGGGTACAAATTCTTCTTTTTGTCTGCTCATTGTATTGTATAACTTCATTTCCTCATCCTTAAGAAGCTTGAATTAAATATTTTCAATTAAAGCGCAGCAATCACCTTGTCTACACGGGCAATTAAAGACTTGCGATCGATCAATGGCACAAGAATTTTCAATTCTGCACCATGGGGTTTACCAATGACAGCCACACGAATAGGCATGAATAAATTCTTACCCTTCACCGCGGCCTTTTCTTTCACCAAATCCTGGGTTTTTAAAAAATCTGCTTCTGATAAATTTGCAACCGTCATTTCAGACAAAAGCTGCTTCCAAGTTTGCAATACAAGCTTTGTTTGCTCCCAACCAAGAACTTCTTTGGCCTCATCATAAATTTGAAACTTACTATCATCCAATGGCTTGTAAAACTCGACAGTGTCTTGCAAAGTTTCCATATAGGATTTAAAAGTTTGAATGCTTTGAACTGCCCAGGCTTTATCTGTTGGTAAAATCAAATCTGCTTTTTTACAAAATGGCTGCAACAACTTCCAAATTTCTTCATCTGGCAAAGCGCGCAGATGTTGCGCATTCATCCATTTTAATTTTACCCCATCAAAAACAGCTCCCGAAGGATTCAGTCGATCCACAGAAAATCCTTGAATCATTTCTTCCATGGTCATGATTTCTTTTTCTTCAGGATGGCTCCACCCCAGCAAGGCTATAAAATTTTTCAAGGCTTCTGGAAGATAACCTTCTTCCTGGAACTGATGGCAACTGGTCGCCCCTTTTCGCTTGGAAAGTTTTTGCCGATCTTCATCCAAAATCAAACTGATATGGCCAAACTCAGGCAAAGCCCAACCCAAGCCTTCATAGATCATCATCTGACGAAGGCTGTTCGGAAGATGCTCTTCTGCCCTAAAGACGTGGGAGATCTGCATCAAATGATCGTCCACTGCACAACAAAAATTATAGACAGGCATTCCACCGCTTCGAAGTAAAACAAAATCCCCCACCATATCTGATGGAAACCTAACTTCTCCGCGCACAAGATCTTTTAAGATATAATCTTTTTTAAGATGCTTTGTTTTAAAGCGCACAACGGCTTGACCACCCTCTTTGATTTTCGCCAAGGCTTGATCCAAAGACCAATCTTGATAGGGCGAATTCACATGGTGAGACTTCCCAGCAGCCATGGCCGCCTGCCTTTGCACTTCAATTTCTTCATCAGTCAAAAAACAGTAATAAGCCTGCCCTTTTTTTAAAAGTTCATCGGCATATTTTTTATAGATCGAAAGTCTTTGGGATTGTTTGTAGGGACCATGGGGACCCATATCTTCAAGGGTTTCTGGATGGGGCCCCTCATCCCAATTTAACCCTAGCCACTTCAAATCACTAATCACCATTTTTAATGATTCAACCGTGCTGCGAGCCTCATCGGTATCTTCAATTCGAAGAATAAATTTGCCGTTATTTTTTTTAGCAAAAAGATAATTGTAAAGAGCTGTTCGAGCTCCTCCAACATGGAGATAGCCTGTTGGTGACGGGGCAAAACGAACGCGCACGGGACGGGACACTGGTGACTCCTTTAAAACAGGTAAAAACGTCCTTACAGTGTCTCTGAATTTAATTATAAAATCAAACGGGACTTAGACAGACAAGCCGCCCCAAGGCGGCCACAAAAGAGACCAGATTAGGCCTGGCCCACACCAAAGATCGACTTCACTTCTTCTTCTTCGAAAAGCTCAGTTTCACTTGTGGCCAAAGTCAGCTCTTTCAACAAAAGATTACGAGCTGTATCAAGCATTTTTCTTTCACCAAAACTAAGCTCTTTATCGATTTTAAGAACAAAAAGATCTCTTAAAACCTCTGCAATTTCATAGACAGAGCCAGTTTTAATTTTTTCCATGTATTCACGGTATCGACGATTCCAGGTTTGCGTATCAACTTTAACGTCTTTTTCTTTCAAAATTCCAACAACAACCTGAGCTTCTTCTTTAGATATAATTGGACGTAATCCAACAGAGGCCACATTGTTTTGAGGAATCATGATTTTCATTCCAGTTTCGATGATTTGGATTGAATAAAAGGTCTGCTTACTGCCTAAAATCTCTTTTGTTTCGATAGATAAAATTCGACCAACGCCATGACCAGGATAGACAGCATTATCACCGACTTTAAATGAACTCATCAATCCACCTCTTTCTAAAAGGCTGAGGAAAAGACTCCGAGGGACCCCCCACCGAATCCCAACTGTTGTATCAGATATGACACAAGTTATCAAACCCGTAAGACTTACATGAAAAATTTACCCAAAAAACTGTTTCCAAATCGCTTCAGACAGATATGGCAAGTTGTTGATTTTATTGATTTAAGCTAGTGCACCTTTTTCATGCGCCCGAGGTCTTCGTTTCAAATTACCCTGTCGCAACTCTAATCCAAACAAAAAGCCCTGCAAGGCTATACTACTTGCCCATACTGCTTGGCCATACTTGTCTTTCCAACTTGGGCCAGCCCTACCTCAGTGATCAGCGCCCTACGAATCATCCAGACCTCCTACCCCCCCCCCCCCCAAACCCCCAAAAAAAAAAAAAAAAAAAAATATAAAAAAAAGACAAATCATTTTAAAAAAAAAAAAAATTAAAAAAAAAAAAAAAAAAAAAACACCCCCCCCAAAAAAAAAATTTTGAGTAAAAA
>DGYJ01000039.1:23031-26521 GCA_002396665.1 Bdellovibrionaceae bacterium UBA5009 | reverse complement strand
CCCCCCCTCAGAAACTGTACAACTTCTAGGTTGTACAGTTTCTGAGGGGGGACTACAGCAATCACAAATCCAGGCGTTGCCACATCACAATATCCAAGCATAGACACAAGCGTAGACAAACATACGCAATCATTGGCTTGATAAGTTCATTCAACCGTCTCCTTGATAGGTTGACTTTTTACCGAGAACAATTCAGAATTTATTTGCAATTATGAATCGCCGATTTGAAAGCAGCTTGCGGGCGTTAAACAGCTAAAGCGCGGAGCCATGCCTTCGTCCCTTCAGCCAAATCCCCAGTCATCCAAAGCCGACAGTAATCAATCGCGAAAATAAAATTGCTACAACTAGCAACAGAGGCAGACTGAATGAAGATTATTGACCATATTAACAACGCTAAGAACCCAACCTTTAGTTTTGAAATCGTCCCCCCACCAAGAGGGCGCTCATTAAAAGACATCATTGATGTGGTCGAAGTTCTTGCTCCTTTAAACCCGCCATGGATCGACGTCACCTCTCACTCCTCATCTGTTCTTTACCGCGAAAAAAAAGACGGCAGCATCCAAAAGAAAACTCTGCGCAAAAGACCAGGAACACTGGGCATTTGTGGAATTATTCAAAATCGTTTTAAAATTGATACTGTTGCTCATATTCTCTGTTTAGGATTTTCAAGGGAAGAAACAGAAGACGCTCTGATCGAACTTAGCTTTCTTGGAATCCACAATGTCTTAGCCTTGCGCGGAGACGCACCAAACTTTCAAAAAGAAATCCGCAAAGACAGAACTTCTAACGAATTTGCTGCTGATTTGGTCAAGCAAATCAAACAGCTGAATGACGGTCACTTTCTTGACGAAATGGACGACGCCCAACCCCTTGAATTTTGCATCGGAGTTGCTGGTTACCCCGAAAAACATTTCGAAGCCCCTTCACTAAAAATGGATATTGAAAATTTAAAAAAGAAAGTTGCCGCTGGCGCCGACTACATTGTAACCCAAATGTTTTTTGATAATCAAAAATATTTTGAGTTCGTCAAAAAGTGTCGCGAGGCCGGGATTACCGTACCCATTATTCCAGGACTTAAAGTTTTAAAATCTGCTGCGCAAATGCGAAGTCTTTCAAAAAGCTTTCACATTGATCTTCCAGATGAATTGGTGGAAGAAATTCATAAAAACCCCCAACACGCTGGGGAAATTGGCAAAAAGTGGGCCGAAAAACAAACCATGGGACTTCTTGAACATGGGGTCCCCGGTGTTCACTACTATGTCCTGAACGATGCTCAAAATGTTGTGGATCTAGTTAAAAAGGCACAAAAATGAAAAACAACCATCTGATTCAAGAACTGAAATCGCGATTAGAAAAAGAAGTCCTTATTCTAGATGGCGCCATGGGAACAGTGATTCAGCTGCACAAACTGCAAGAAGCTGATTACCGTGGTGAAAGATTTAAAAATCATCACAAAGATCTTAAGGGAAACAACGATCTTTTGGTTTTAACAAAGCCCGAGGTGATCAAAACAATTCATACACAGTATCTTGAAGCCGGCGCCGACATCATTGAAACAAATACTTTCAATAGCACGCGAATCAATCAAAAAGATTATGAACTTGAACATTTGGCCTTCGAATTAAATGTCGCCGCAGCAAAACTTGCGAAAGAGGCTTGCGTTGAGTTTATGAAAAAAAATCCAGGCCGAAAATGCTATGTCGCTGGCGCCTTTGGACCAACTAGCAAAACAGCAACGCTATCCCCAGATGCCAATAACCCTGCCTTTCGCGGCGTTACCTACGACGAACTTGTCGAGTCCTACTACGAACAAGGAAAAGGCCTCCTCGAGGGCGGAGCAGACATTCTTCTGCCAGAGACAACCTTTGATACTTTAAATCTAAAAGCCTGTTTGTTTGCCATTGATAAAATCCAAGAAGAGCGTGGCGAAAAACTTCCGCTGATGATTTCTGTCACCATCACAGATCTTTCTGGAAGAACACTGACAGGACAGACTGTGGAAGCTTTTTGGAATTCGATTCGACATTCTAAACCGCTCAGTGTAGGTGTGAACTGCGCCCTTGGCGCGCAAGAAATGCGTCCTTCGGTTCAAGAGCTATCACGAGTTGCTGACTGCTATATCAGTTGTTATCCAAACGCTGGACTACCAAACCCCTTAAGCCCAACAGGATATGATGAAACTCCAGAATCCATCGCCTTCCAACTTGGTAAATTTGCCGATGACGGTCTTGTTAATATTGTGGGCGGATGTTGCGGAACAACTCCATCACACATCAAAGCGATTGCTCAGAAATTAAAAGAAAAATCTCCTCGTAAATACACTCTTGTCGAACCCAAATTAAGACTCTCTGGGCTTGAGCCATTTAATTTATCGGCAAAAAATAATTCTTCACTGACCTTTGTCGGCGAAAGAACGAATGTAACGGGCTCTCCACGATTTGCGACTTTAATTAAAGAAAATAAATACGACGAAGCCCTATCTGTTGCCAGACAGCAGGTTGAAAATGGCGCAAACATCATCGATATCAATTTTGATGAAGCATTGATTGATGGCCCGAAGGCTATGACACATTTTTTAAATCTTGTGGCCTCAGAACCTGATATCTCGCGCGTACCGATAATGATTGACTCTTCAAAATGGGAAGTTCTAGAGGCCGGTCTTAAGTGCATTCAAGGAAAACCCGTTGTGAATTCGATCTCTCTCAAAGAGGGCGAAGAGAATTTTATTCGACATGCAAAAATCATTCAGCGCTACGGAGCAGCTGTTGTTGTGATGGCCTTTGACGAACACGGCCAAGCGGTGAGTAAAGAAGATAAAGTTCGAATATGCCAACGGGCCTATAAAATTTTAACGGAAAAAGTTGGATTTGACCCCAGCGATATTATTTTTGATCCCAATGTCTTAACTGTGGCCACTGGGCTCGAAGAACACAACAACTATGGCCGCGATTTTATCGAAGCCGTTCGTGAAATTAAAAAAACATGTCCTGAATCTTTTACCAGCGGCGGAATTTCAAATCTTTCATTTAGCTTTCGCGGCAACAATGCTGTTCGCGAGGCCATGCACAGCGTATTTTTATACCATGCCGTCCAGGCAGGTCTTGATATGGGAATCGTCAATGCTGGTCTTCTTGGTGTCTATGAAGAACTTGACCCAGTCCTAAGACAAAAATGTGAAGACGTGATTCTGAATAAAAATGCTGAAGCCCCAGAAGAACTTCTTCGCTTGGCAGAAACTTTTAAAAAGACCACCAAGGGCGAAAGTACTCACAAGGACGAAGACTGGCGGCAGTTGAGTTTACAAGAAAGAATCACCTATGCCCTAGTGAAAGGCTTAGATCAATACATTCAAGAGGACACAGCAGAAGCTCTTCGTGAATTGCAAAAACCACTTTTTGTCATCGAAGGACCTTTGATGAATGGAATGAAAGTGGTCGGTGAACTTTTTGGATCAGGAAAAATGTTTCTTCCCCAGGTTGTCAAAAGCGCC
>DGYJ01000039.1:16388-22908 GCA_002396665.1 Bdellovibrionaceae bacterium UBA5009 | reverse complement strand
CCCCAGGTTGTCAAAAGCGCCCGGGTCATGAAGAAGGCCGTGGCCTATCTTGAGCCCTTTATGGAAGAAGAGAAAAAGAAAAATAACAGTGTTGGCAACCAAGGAGTATTTCTTATCGCCACAGTTAAAGGCGATGTCCATGATATCGGAAAGAACATTGTCGGTGTTGTTCTAGCTTGCAATGGTTACCAAGTGATTGATTTGGGCGTCATGGTGAATTGTCAAAAAATTCTAGATGAAGCCAAAAAAGTCAATGCAGACATTATTGGTTTTAGCGGACTTATTACTCCGTCCTTAGATGAAATGGCCTTTAATCTTCAAGAGATGGAAAGACAGGGATTCAAGACTCCTGTCTTGATTGGCGGAGCAACAACTTCCAAGGTCCATACCGCTGTCAAACTAGATACCCACTATTCGGGGGCCGTGGCCCACGTTGGTGATGCTTCATTGGTTGTCGAAGTGTGTTCTCAACTTCTAAGAAAAGATACGAAAGAAAAATATGTCGCTGATCTAAAAAAGCAAACCGCCGAAATTCGCGAAAGCTATTTAAAATCCCAGGAAAAAGTTGAAATTATTCCCCTGGAAGTTGCTCGCGAAAAACGTTTCACCTGCGACTGGAAAAATGTCGACATCGCGACACCTTCGCGTTCTGGTGTTTTTAGTTTTGAATTCCAAGTCGAAGACGTTTTACCTTACATTGACTGGAGTCCCTTCTTTTGGGCCTGGGGACTTAAAGGAACCTATCCAAATATTTTAAAATCAGAAAAATATGGGACCGAAGCCTTAAAGCTTTATGACGATGCCCAGAAGATGATTCAAAAAATAGCACTGAATAAAGTGGCCAAATTCAAATCCTTGGTGGGTTTATTCAACGCAAACTCTAAAGATGAATCCGTTTTTGTTTATGATCAGAATGGACAACAAATCGAAACCCTTCTTTTTGATCGCCAACAAAAAGCAAAAACAGTGAATCACGATGTTCACTATTGCTTGGCAGACTTTATCGCACCGACAGACTCGAAGCGAAAAGATCATATTGGTTTTTTTGTCGTCACCGCAGGCGAAGAATTAGAAACCTATGCCGATACTTTCAAAAAACAAGGGGACGATTACAATTCGATTTTAATCAAATCTATTGCAGATCGTTTTGCCGAGGGTCTGGCAGAAATTACTCATAAACGTGTCCGAGATATTTATGGCTACGGCTTGAATGAAAATCTGTCCAGCGTCGATATGATTGCAGAAAAATACCGTGGCATTCGACCAGCACCGGGATACCCTGCCTGCCCAAGGCATGAAGAGAAATTAAAACTTTGGAAACTTTTAGATGCGAAAAACAAAACCGGGGTTTTCTTAACCGAAAACTTTGCGATGTTCCCGGCATCAAGCGTTTCTGGGTATTATTTCCATCATCCAGAAGCGAAGTATTTTAGCGTGTAGATTTATCCAAACAGAATCTTAACATTGCATTGCTTGAAATTATTAATTTGAGATCTAAACTATTTCCATGGATCTTGTTAAAAACATGTCAAACAAAATTGTTTCTGATCTTTACATATCTCAAGAGGTAGAAACCTGCGACAAGTCAGACCCGATACTTTTGGCTATCGAAAAGATGGTCCTAAAAAATATCGGATGCATTGTCATCGTAGAGAATAAAATCCCAATTGGGATTTTCACAGAAAGAGATTTGTTAAATAAAGTAACCCCCGACGCTGTCATTAATCAAAGTATTTTCAGAAACATGACTGTTGAAAACTATATGACTCCAAACCCTGTTTGCGCGAAGCCAAACACTCCCTTTTTAAAAATTATGTCAGCAATGAGGCTGGGCCGATTCAGACACCTTGTTATTACTGATGAAAACGGTCAACTTGCAGGCATTATTTCAATAAAAGATGTCCTAAACTATATTACAGATTCAGTTTATGAAGATCATTACCTTTAGGCAATGCCAGCCAAGGCCGTGGGACCACGAGTTCTTAAGAGCTCTGTACGAAGAAATTCATTTTCTTTTTTCTTAAGTGCTGGGTCCTTTGATAAAACTTCAAAGGCTGCATCACGGGCTTTTTGAAGCAGAACAATGTCGCGAACGAGATTGGCCATCTTAAAACCCGCAAGCCCCGATTGCTTGGTCCCCATAAATTCCCCTGGACCACGCATTTCTAAGTCAAATTCGGCGATCTTAAAACCATCCGTTGTTTTCTCCATGAACTCTGTTCTTTGGCGGGCCTCTTCGGAAACTGCATAACCTAAAAGCATGATACAAAAACTTTTGTACTCGCCCCGCCCCACACGGCCCCGCAACTGATGAAGTTGCGACAATCCAAATCTTTCTGCATTCTCGATCACCATCATATTGGCATTGGGCACATCGACACCGACTTCGATCACCGTCGTAGAAACTAAGACATCAATTTCATGACGTCGCATCTTGTCCATCATCTCTTCTTTTTCTTGGGGCTTCATTTGTCCATGAAGCAAACCAAAGCGAATTTGGGGAAATTCTATTTTCAATTTGTCGTATTCTTCGACGGCATTTTTAAGGTCTATTTTTTCGCTTTCCTCTACTAAAGCGTAAACAAAATAGGCTTGGCGGCCCTTCTGGATTTGTTGCTTCATAAAATCTAAGACCTGGGCTCTTTTGCTTTGAAAAACCACCCGAGTCTGTATCGGAGTTCGTCCTGGTGGCATTTCATCAATCACCGAAACATCAAGATCCCCATAGACCGTCATCGCCAAAGTGCGCGGAATCGGTGTTGCCGTCATGACAAGAAAATGCGGAGAATTCCCCTTGGATTTTAAAATCCCGCGCTGTTCAACTCCGAATCTGTGCTGTTCGTCAATGATCACCAAGCCTAGATTTTTAAACTTCACTTCTTCTTCGATCAAGGCGTGGGTCCCAATCAGCAAATCGATTTCACCGGCCAAAAGATCTTCAAATATTTTTTTTCGCTCCGAAGCTTTTGTTTTACCCGACAGCAAAGTCATTTTTAAACCCGAATCTTTTAAAAACTTTTGCATATTTTGCAAATGCTGCTCGGCTAAAATTTCAGTTGGAGCCATCAATGCAACTTGGTAACCACTTTCTATAGCTGTCAATGCGGCCATCAAGGCCACCATGGTTTTACCACTTCCCACATCCCCTTGCACCAGACGATGCATTGGCACACCCGACATTAAATCTTTTTCGATCTCGTGGAAAACGCGGACTTGGGCCTTGGTCAACTGAAAGGGAAGAACTTTTAAAAGTTTATCGACCCATTCTTTTGAGGCTGGAATAACTGGCGCAGCCCCTTTTTTGAAGCCTGACTTGCGTGCAGCCAAAAAAAGCTCTAACCAAAAAAATTCTTCAAAAATAATTCTTTGATGGGCTAGGCTTTTAAGTTCAATGTAATCCCGAGCTTTTTGAGCCTCAGGAAAATGCAATTGTTTCAAGGCCTCAAACCGTGATGGAAAATTATTTTTTTGTAAAATCCAATTCGGTAATTTTTCAAGTTCAGTCTGAAACAAAGTTGATTGTTCTAGAGCTGCACGAACAATCTTCATGATTTTGTGGGAACTCATCCCTTCAAGCTCTGTATAAATTGGAATCAAAGCATCCTGGACTTCATCCTCGGATTCCAAATCACGAAGATCTGGATGATGAAATTCTAAACGTCCACGGTAATCAATCACTTTACCCACAACACGAACCTCTGTGGAATTCATAAAACGTTCAAAGTATCCTTTGTAGGGTACACGAAAAAATTTACAGTGAATCTGCCCAGATGAATCCCGAACAATCACATCATAAATTTTACGCTGAGTTCTTCCCATCGGTATGGCGTGAATTTTCACAACCGTGGCCTTCAGACTGACGATGTCGTTGGCTTTAAGGCTTGCAATATTCCGAGCAGCCCTCTGATCTTCGTAAGCTCGGGGGTAAAACTCGATCAAATCTTGGACGGTTTTAATACCCTTGCGAGAGAGCAAATCCCCCAGCTTAGGACCAATTCCTTTGATATATTGAACGGATGTGTCTGGACGTAGGGCCATATCGAAACATTTTGCACCTTTTCATTTCTCAGTCAATCAAAGCATGGCAAAATATTTGTATGAATTTGTCAGATTATTTTCGTATTCGATTAAGCACGATTCGCCCAGACAAAACGACCACGTTTGATATCTACATTTTCATTGATCAAAAAATGATCCTGTACTGCAAAGCAGGAGACTTTCTTTCAGATCAAAAAATTGAAATGCTCCATGGCCGAGACAGTGGTGAATCATTTTTCGTAAAGACAATTGATAAAGAAAAATATCGCCAGTGGGTCAAAGAAGAAATGCTTTCTGAAAATATCCAGCCCAGCGACAAAGCAAAAATTTTACGAGAATCTTCGCTTGCAATTATGGAAGATCTTTTTGCAAATGAAGATGTCAACAAAGCCCTGGACGAATCAAAACCAATCATCAATGACTTTATCAACTTCATGGACCAACACCCCGACAGCATGGGTTATTTGATTAGCCTTTCTGGACATGATTTCTACACTTTTAATCACTCCTTAGATGTTGGAATTTACGCCCTAGGCTTAGGCGGAGCCCTTGGCTTTAACAAAAAAGATCTTGAAGAGCTTGGGCTTGGATGTTTATTCCACGACATTGGAAAACGAAATGTCAGCCTTGATATCTTATGCAAAAAAGGCCCATTGGATGATGTGGAGTGGGAGCAAATGAAACGCCATCCTCAATTTGGTTTAATGATCTTAAACCAGAATGACAGCATTAGCGATGGCATCAAGGCGGCTTGTTATGAACACCACGAATCATGGACAGGAAACGGCTACCCCCAAAACATTTCTGGCAATGAAATTCACCCCTTCGCTCGCATCGTTGCAATCACTGACACCTACGATGCTATGACAACTCAAAGATCCTACAATGTTCCCATGAAGCCCCATGATGCCTTGACCATGATGAAAGAAAAATTAGCAGGACGCTATGATCCCGAGATGCTGAAAGCGATGCATTCGGTATTATTTCAACTTAAAGCAACAGGAAGTTAAATGGCCTCACTGAAACTTATTTTCCAAACTTACTTGGTGATTTTCGCAATCCCCTTTGTCACTTTTGCGCTGAACCCTCAGGAACCAAAATCTTTTTGTGAAAGACTTCTTTCTGAAAAAGATAAGTCTGACTGTGTCCAGGCCTCGCAAAAAACCAATATGGACTGGTATGCAGCCAGTGCCTGCAACAGCCTTGTCAGCGATCAGATGTTTATGAATTGCTGGGGGCAAATCCAGAACGGACTATTCAATCCCGAGGCCTTAGATTTTTGCACAAAAAGCGATGAAGACATGGACCAAGAACGCTTGGCTTGTATCGTATCGCTTAAAAACAAAAATCTTTCCCAAAAAGACCTGGGAACATGTTTAAAATCAAAAGATATTGGAAGTTTTAAAAACTGTGCAGATAGCAAATCCCAAAGAGCCCCTGCCAGTTTAGATAATGTTTTTCAAAAATAGATAAGGATAAGTTATGCGCCATTTGATCTTAGGTGCTAGCTATGCAGCGCTAGCATTTCATCTGTCTTCATGCCACCACAGCGAAAGCAAAAATGATTCTACATCACAAGTAGCGCTTCATGCCGAACAAAGAAGTCCTGCGCAAATTAGTTCAGCAGATGAAAACGAACTTAAAAAGTTATATTCCCTGACTGCAGAAAAACAAAAACTTGAAATTCAGTTGGACTATCTTGGAAAGAAAAAATCTGACTCTGTTGATCTTCAAAATTTAAATCAAAAAATTAAAACGCAAAACAATATAGTTCTGCATAACAAAGCCACTTCAGAAGTCCCCTCCTCAATCACTAGAAATTGGCCAGAATTAGCAAAAAAGCTGGGGCGCTATCATGAAGAGACTTTTATTTTGCACAATGAAAAATTTTACTCAAACATTGATGCTCCTAAAAAATTCTTTCTTAGCTTCCAAGGAAATTCAGAGGTCACACTTCGACTTTATAATCGACTATGGACATGGAATGACCCCATTCATCCACCACAAAAAAAGGTCACACCCGGCGGCCCCCACGCCCCAAATCCGCCACCACAGGATTTTTTAAAAGCCCAATTCATTTGTTCTGGCCCTGCTAGAATTCATAAAAATTTTAACTGGTATGATAGTGGACAGAATAAGCAAAGAATCAAATTTAAAATCGCTGAAGAAATGCTTCCCTGCCGTCTTGATTTCTACAATCCAAAAACAAAAGACAAAAAAAATGCCATTCAATTTGAGACAGAATCCAATCGCACCGTACTTGCATCATTTCAAAATACAGTTCAAACCTGTTATTTACCCGAACCCCACACCATGCAAAGTTTAGATGATCTTTTTTTAACTTCTAAATACAATTCCATGTCCTGCCCACAAAAAATCTCTGGCTTAAAATCACTTCCCGGAGCAGAAGAGGCCTTTCTTGAAAAGGTAGAATCTCTTCTTGGTCAAAAACCAAGTTTAGATTTTATTAATAACAAAGATG
>DGYJ01000039.1:12780-16217 GCA_002396665.1 Bdellovibrionaceae bacterium UBA5009 | reverse complement strand
TCAAAGATCCCTTTGCCGCATTAGATTTCTCTAAGACGCCAAAGCTTGATGTGATTTTAGCCTCCTACCTTGTTTTTCGCAGTGACTTCTACGGTCAAACCCTAAAGCGACTTATGGAATACCACGCCCAGAGGGGTGCAGAAGTTCGAATTTTAACTTCTGATGTTGTTTCACTCAACAAAGACCGCCATATGCTTTTAGACTTTATGGCTTCAAATCCAACAGCCAAGGTTGTCTTCTATGATTTTGATGCCAGACCCGGCACTGGTCTTAAAGAAAGCTTCAGCAAGCTTCACAGAACAAATCATATCAAAATGTTACTGACCTATTCTGTCAGCAATCCAAAAGCAAACAGAGTGATCGTTGGTGGAAGAAATGTCCATGATGGATTCCTGTACCACACAAATCCAGGACATAAAAATCCACTTCTAATTACCTATGACAAAGACGAACCCTACACTTTTTGGGAAGACTATGATGTTCTTGTCAACGACACAGCCTTCACGCAAAATGCCATGGCCCAATTTATGGCTTTCTGGAACTACGACAGAAAAACTTTCTATATGCGAAGTCATAACTTAAATGTTACTGATGTGCTTCCAACAAATCCAGAATTGACTTCATCAAAAGCCGAAAAGACCTACGTTCGACATTTTGTATCTGAACCCTTCAATGACAAAATGTCCTTGGAACGTTTATTTATCGAAATGATTGATACTGCAAAAAAAGAGGTCATCATCACTTCGCCTTACTTTAGCCCAACACCTGCCATCGGCAAAGCCTTTGACCGTGCCGTAGATCGCGGGGTCAAGGTCACTGTTATCACGAGATTAAATTTGGACCGTGACACTGCTGACATCATTCTAAGTGATATCAACAAGAAGGCGGTGAATAAATTTTTAGGTAAAATTAAAGTTTTCGAGTTCACCACGGCTGGTAAAATTTTGCATCGAAAACTTTTTGTCGTCGATGACAACATTGCAATTGTCGGATCAGTAAATCTGAACCAAAGAAGCTTTTATCATGATTTCGAAAACGCTTTAATTGTCAGATCCCACAGCTACAATCAAGATGTCCGACATCTTGTCGACCTAGCACTGCAAGAGTCTAAGGAAATCACCGAAAAGCAAAAAATTGCGTTCTGGAAAAAAATTATTATCAGTATTTTAAAAAGAGAGTTTTAAGGCTTGAGATTGGACCAGGGAAAACCTTGGTCTTAGCATAACCCAGACTTTGCAAAACAAAATCCACCGCCCCCGCCGACAAGCCATCGTCGCAAACAAGGATAATTTGTTTTTCTTTGGTCAACCCCATGGCTAATAGTTCCTGCTCTACTTCCGGGCGAATTCGCGAATTCGCTTTAAAAAAACTTTTCCAAGGTTTCATCAATATTTTGCTCTTTTGAGCTCCAAGCTTAGATTCAGATTGAGATTTCAAAACAGATTTTTCAGTTGTATCAATAACGACTGAACTTCCTAATTTTAATTCAGACTTTAGCTCTTGAAGGGAACTTTCATTCAATTCTGATTTTGGATTCCAAAAGGCTTTGTTTTCCCTCTTTGCCGCATTGGGCTCGTAGGGTCGCATTCTAAATTCATCCACATGGGCCAAGCGGACATCCTGCACACCTAGGCCTTTTAAGAACCAAGCCCACCAGGCCTGTTCAGCAGCACCAGACAAGCCTTTACCAACCACAACCACCGGAGTTTCTGGAGCAATCCCCAGCAAAGCCCATCGTCTTGTGATCGATTCGCGGTCAGCTAGGACAAAATAATCTTTGTCATTTTTCAAAGACATATACTCTCTGGGGTTTGCATAATGGGATTGGGGTATATGACTTAAGAAAAACTCCTGGGAGCTTCTGGTGTCCATGATCACAGGATCTTTTTCTTGGATAAGTTTTTTGATCTCGGCCACTTCTTTTTCCTCAGAAGTAACCTGCTGAACTTGGCTTTGATTTTTGATTTCTGTTGGTTTGGTCTGACAGCCCAAAAACACAGAAAGACCTAGGGCAAATAAAAAACATTGAAATAATTTCGATTCAAATGAAAATTTCAATTCAAAGTCCTTCAGCTTACTTAAATTTCATTGTTGGGAATAAAATAATATCTCGAATGCTTGGACGATCCGTTAAAATCATCACAATGCGTTCGATCCCAAGACCCACACCACCCGTTGGCGGCATGCCAGTTTCAATGGCATGCAAGAAGTCCTCATCCATGGGATGTGCCTCTTCGTCGATCATACGTTTTTCTTCTTGCTCTTTAAGACGTGAACGTTGCTCTTCAGGGTCATTCAACTCAGAGTAAGAATTTCCGATTTCCATGCAGGCGGCAAAAGGTTCAAATCTTTCTACAAGTCTTGAATCTTTTCGGTGGATTTTGGTCAATGGTGAAATCTCTACTGGGTGATCCATCACAAAAGTGGGCTGCCACAAATGCTCTTCAGCCGTCAGCTCAAAAAGTTCCATTAACATTTCACCGCGACGGCCAGCTTTATCTTTTTTAGAGCCTTTTTTGCGAATCAAAGTGAATAATTCTTCATCTGAAATCTTTTCTGGATCCACTTTGGCGTATTCGCGGATGCCATCAAAGACCGTCAGTCTTCTCCATGGCGCAGTAAAATCTATTTCTTTACCTTGGTACATCACCTTTGTAGAGCCTGTGATTTTAACTGCTAAATGGGCCACCAACTCTTCGAACTGCTTAAGCTGGTAGTTATAATCCGTATAGGCTTCGTACCATTCGAGCATTGTAAATTCAGGATTATGGGAACGATCAATTCCTTCATTACGAAAATTTTTACCAATTTCATAAACCTTTTCAAAGCCCCCAACGATCAGGCGTTTCAAGTAAAGTTCTGGTGAAATTTTCATAAACAATTTCATATCCAGGGCCCGATGATGCGTCGAAAAAGGATGGGCCGCTGCACCCCCGTAGATGGGTTGCAAAACAGGAGTTTCGACTTCAAGAAACCCACGGGAATTTAAAAAACTTCTAACTTCAGCAATAATTTTAGAGCGAGTTTCAAAAACTTTTCGTGAATCCATATCCGTGATCAAATCCAAATGTCGATGTCGATACTTGATCTCTACATCTTGGACCCCGTGGAATTTTTCAGGCAATGGTTCGATGGTTTTTGTTAAAATCTCAAACTCTTGGGCATGTAAAGAAAGCTCTCCCTTTTGAGTGCGAAATGGAAAACCCTGGATTCCAACGATGTCACCGAGATCAACCAAATCAAAGGCCTCTTTTTGTTTTTCAGGTAGATCTTGAAGTTTAAGATAAACCTGTAAACTGCCAGACTGATCTTGAATATTAAAAAAGACGGCCTTCCCCATGGATCTTAAAGTCATCAAGCGGCCAGCCAAGCGAAAGATTTGGCCTTCGGCTTTTTCGCCCGTTTGCAGACTGGAAAATTTTTCAACAATATCTTTC
>DGYJ01000039.1:11658-12642 GCA_002396665.1 Bdellovibrionaceae bacterium UBA5009 | reverse complement strand
CTTTCACATGGTTACGGTTGTCGAAAGAATACGGAAAGGCATTAATCCCTTTCTCGCGAAGTTGATGTAATTTTTTTCTTTTTTCTGCACGTAGCGGATTATCTTGATGTTGACTCATAAAATCCTATCCCTTGTCAGAATGGCAAAGCCATTCTGCGCTCGTTATTTTTGACCTGCAAATGTATCCATCACGCTGTGAAGTAACTGAACAGCTTCTTTACGTGGACGTTGGAAGGCATTACGACCCATGATACTTCCGAAGGCTCCGCCCTGGGCCAAGCCAGAAACTTCTTTCAAAATTTCTTCTGTCCCCTTCGCTTCACCACCAGAGAAAATCACAATGCGTTTTCCGTTAAAGCAAGATTGAACAACATGGCGCGAACGATCGGCCAATGTTGACACCTTGATGCCTTGGGTTTCGTAAACTTTTTTAGCAGCTTCTTGTTCAAGATGAGCTGTTGGTGGCTTGACCTTCACGATGTGGGCTCCCAATTGGCAAGCCAAGTGGGCGGCATAGGCAACAACATCAATGGCAGTTTCACCATCTTTACTAAGCTGTTCACCGCGAGGATAAGACCATAGAACAACTGCAAGACCAGCTTGTTTTGCAAAGTTTGCAGCCTGTTGAATTTCTTCATACATGGTTTTTCGTTCAGAACTTCCTGGGTAGATAGTAAAACCAATCCCCGTGCAACCTAAACGAAGGGCATCGTCTATGTTCGAAGTTAACGCCGAAATTGGTGATTTCGAACTGTACAAAGAATCTGAATTATTAATTTTTAAAATCAATGGGATTTCACCAGCAAAATCGCGGGCGCAGGCCTCTAAAGCCCCCAACGGAGCCGCATAGGCATTGCAACCAGCTTCAATGGCCAATTCAAAATGGTAAGCTGGATCGTAGCCATCTGGATTTTTTGCAAAGCTGCGAGCAGGACCGTGCTCGAAACCTTGATCCACCGGCAAGATCACAAATTTGCCAGTTCC
>DGYJ01000039.1:10696-11513 GCA_002396665.1 Bdellovibrionaceae bacterium UBA5009 | reverse complement strand
AGTTCCCGCAAGGCGTCCGTGGTTCATCATACGGGCCAAGTTGGTTAATACACCAGGGTTGTCAGATCCATACCAGCTTAGAATTTCGCGCACACGAGGGGTCATTGAATTGCTCCTTTATCGATAAAAAATGAATCGTTATAAATGAATTTTGATTCGAAGCTGCAAAAGTATAAAAAAACTGATTTTTAATCAAGCTTTCAATGATTTAACACACTTGTCCGAAGTGACTTCTTAGGGTACAACAACACCCGAGGTAACCATGGGACAAAATCCAATCACAATTCGCTTTGAAGCTACTCCGAACCCAGCCACTTTGAAGTTTCTATTTCCCCTTCAAGTGACAGAGGAAGGCTTCGATATCCCCACAGCCCAGGACTCTGAAAGATCCCCATTGGCTTCTAAAATTTTTGGTTTTCCATGGACAAGCTCGATCTACATTGGCCCTGACTTTATGACTGTCACCAAACAGGATTGGGTGGATTGGTCTGTTTTGGCCGAACCCCTGAGTGGCCTGATCAAAGACCATTTCGAAAAAGGTGAACCTGTGGTTTTGGATCTTTCTGAAAGCACAAATGATGACTCGGCCAATGACAGTCCCATCGTCAAAGAAATCAAACGCATCATCCAAAAAGAAATCCGCCCCGTGGTGGCCTTAGATGGCGGCGACATTGTTTTTAATCGCTACGAAAATCATATTGTCTATTTGCATATGCAAGGTTCCTGCGCTGGCTGCCCTAGCAGCCAGGCCACACTTAAAGATGGCATCGAAGTTCGAATGAAAGAGCTTTTACCTGAAATCCAAGAAGTGCGGGCG
>DGYJ01000039.1:4944-10539 GCA_002396665.1 Bdellovibrionaceae bacterium UBA5009 | reverse complement strand
CTGAAATCCAAGAAGTGCGGGCGATTTAAGATAAGCCCATCAAAAATTGATTTATACCAATTAAAAGTTTACTCGCTAGAATTAAGAAATTCCCATATTGAGACAACTTAAGAATTTGTGTCCACTGGCCGATAGACTAGCTATGGAGCGTCTAGCACGTGCATTACTTCTATTTTTCATCATTGAATGGCTTTCAGCTTGCACGAACGTTAATCCGACCGTAACCCTTTCAACTTCTTCAAGTAACAGTATCAATTCAAATTTTGTTTTACAGTATCCAAGCTCGCCCATTAGCAATGTGACCCAGCCACAGTTTAAAATTAAAAAAACAGAAATAAGCGATGTCGTAAAAATTTACACAGACTCTACATGCACCAATCTACTTCAAGAAGCCCCCTCATTAAATGGCGGCGAACTTACAATTTCTATACAGACGCCAATGACAGATGGAACATACCCCGTTTTTTACAAAACTGAAAATCCCACAACACAAAAAAAGACTGGCTGTTTAGATCCTAAAATCACCTACCAAGTGGATACCATCCCACCAACAATTGCCGCGGTCTTTGTCGGCGAATTCGGCCGCGGACAAACGGGCTTTGGAAGTCCCGCACCAGTACGTTGGGTGAACACCTCTGACACAGGCTCTGGCGTTGCGAAATACAAAATTTCAATTGGGACAACGATGCTTTCCACCGACATCATGGGCTGGACAGCCTATGGAACATACTCTGAACTGTTGAGCACTGGGCTGAATCTAAATTACGGTGCAATTGATTACTTCACCAATTTTATTGCCATTGACAAAGCTGGTAACGAATCAAGTCCTGCTGCCTCGCCGGCTTGGAGGTCCGCGTGGAAAACTGCAACATTTAGTTTAAAACCGACCGACGATGTCCTTGCCCTTGCCGAAGACACCAGCAACAGACTAATCATTGGGGGCAAGTTTCAATACCTTTCGTCTGATTTAGCAAAGCACGGTGTTATCTTAAAATCCAATGGTGAAATCAATACAACATTGAAATTAAAAAATGGCTTTGGTGGTGGTGGCGTCAATAAAGCCCAAACTCAACCTGACGGAAAAATAGTTGTTGCTGGCAGCTTTAATCGTTACCAGGGAATAGCAGCACAGGGACTTGTTAGGCTCAATGCCGATGGATCCAGGGACGAAACCTTCAATCAAACAGGAACTGGTCTTAATGCCGCTGTTTTAGATTTTAAAATTCAAACCGACGGCAAGCTGATTGTTGTCGGGGTCTTTTCCCAATACAATGGAGCAAATGTCTATAGAATGATTCGCTTAAACGCTGATGGAACTCAGGATGGCAGCTTTTCATTAACTGGTACTGGATTTCCAAACAATGTCAATTGTGTAGAAATCGACAGCAATGGTAAATATATTGTTGGCGGGGCTTTTACGCAATTCAATGGATCCTCTCAGGCCTACATTGCTAGGATCGACACAAATGGAACCTTGGACTCAAGTTTTAACATTGGAACTGGCTTCAACAATGTCGTCAATGCTATCAAAATCAGGCCCGATGGAAAAATTTATGTCGGAGGAAACTTTACCCAATACAAAGGATTAACCCAACAGTACTTAGCATTACTTAATCCTGACGGAAGCATCGATTCAAGTATCGGAACTACTTTTGTATCCACTGCGCAAGTTTTTTCAATGGAACTTCAACCTGATAACAAATTATTAATTGGAGGAAATTTCACGACTGTTGGCGGCTTCGGTAGAAACTATATCGCACGAATTCAAAGTGATGGGTCCCTGGATACTGGCTTCACTCCCCCAGGAGCAGGATTTGGTGGCGGAGGCAGTGGTGTCACAAGTTTGCTGTATGACAATGGACGAATACTCGCCGGCGGAATGTTTACAAGCTACAATAGCATCTCCTACTCAAGAATAATTGCCTTAAATGCTACCGATGCTTCAGTGGATACAAGTTTTAACACTGGTCAAGGAATTCAAACCTCCGGCGGTGGGGTTAATACAATATTAAAACTGTCATCAAATAATTATTTTCTAGGCGGAACATTTGATGCCTACGATTCAAGAAAAGTTGGTGGCATTGCTAGGTACAATATCGATCATAGTTTGGATGAAAGTTTTAATCCTGGCGGCAGCGGATTCAACGGCGATGTTAACTGCTTGGCCATCCAATCCGACGGGAAAATTTTAGTGGGCGGGGCCTTTACGCAATACAACGGATCCAGTGCAAATTACATTGCCAGGTTAAATTCTGATGGAAGTCTTGATTCAAGCTTTGCACCAACAGGTTCTGGATTAAATGGACAGGTGAATAGCATCGCTATCCGTACAGATTCAGACATTATGGTTGGCGGAAACTTTTTACAATACAACGGAAGTTCTCAAAATCGAATTGCCAGACTAAATCCCGATGGTACATTGGATATGGGATTTGCAATTGGCACTGGCTTTGCTTCTACAGTCAATGTCCTTGTTGTCGATGCTTCAAACAATGTCTATGTCGGTGGGGCCTTCACTCAATATAACGGCACAACAAGAAACTATCTTGCAAAGGTTGGTCCTGCGGGTACGATTGACTCCACTTTTAATACTTCATTTTTCCTAAATGGACAGGTGAATTCAATACAACTGAATGGGGGGAACATAATTGCGGGTGGGGCCTTCACAAATTATAATGGGACGGCTAGAAATCGATTTATAGTTTTAAATAACTCAACGGCGGTCCTTGATGGATTTACATCTTCGACTTTATCTGCAGGCACCAATATCACAAAAGTGCTTGTGACCTCGGACTCGAATTATCTTTTGGCTGGTAACTTCGATACCTACGCAGCAATAACATCCAGCAAAGTTGTTAAAATTAATTCTTCAAGCACAGTCAAAATTGATTTATTTGAATCTGGGATTGCAACGCTCCAGGGCACATCAAGCGCAGTTAAAAGCGCCCTGCAGCTCAGCAATGGGAATATTGTTCTAGGCAGTGGCATTTTGTATATGAATGATCAAGGAGATTCCTACTTGACTGAGTTATCCCCTTAAAAAAATATTTGATCGACTGCCCTCAACTGAAATCCAAGAAGTGCGGGCGATTTAAGACTTTATTGATATCCCATCACCAATTTGAAGCACACCTTCTGATTGAATTTCAAACAGAACTCCAAAGTTGATCTTACGATCAACTTGTCGAAAGCTGGATAATGTTTTTAATGGTTCACCATCTTTTTTTAAACCTGATTCCTGATCAATATTGATAATTACACACCGAGAACAGGGTTTAGAGTTTTTTAAAACAACCTGTTGATTTTCTTTTGTATTATTTTTATTAGCAAAAAAAATCTCGCTCCATTGATCTTCAACAAAGGCAGTGTCTAATCCATCCATCACGATATTAGGACGAAAGCGATTCATGGGAACGGTGGACAAACCTTTTTCTAAAAGACGTCGATTCAATTCTTCTAAGCTTTTTAACGAGGTCACTAATACCGATAAAGAATCGGCAAATTTCACACTGGGTGCTGGACGAGCTGACGATTCTAAATACTTTACAAGCTTGACCTTTCGATTCAAAAAAACACTCAAGCTATCACTTATTTTTTTTGAAACTTCGATTGCTGTGACAGAGTTTCTCCAAACTTCGACAAGCCCATGCTGGTCAACTTGAATATCTTCTTTAGCGCTTTGTTCAGTCGATTCATCGTAAAAAACAAATTGTTCATGTTCAATTTGCAAATACAATTGCCTTAATGGCTGACCTTTCTGATCGAGCGAATTCAAAAGAAAGGTTTTGATTTGGGCCAGTCGTGGGTCATCTCTTTGAGTCAGGAACTTTCCAGTCTCGTCGACAATCATCCATTGACGATCAAATTCTGGACCATCTTTAAGGATCTTTAAATCCTGCACTGATATTCCAGCACAGGATTTGATTGGGTAGATCCAAAGTTCGGATATATTCAATTACTGCCCTAAGACGTAGGCAAACATCAAGGGCGCACCGATGCTGGCATCGGATTCAATTACAAATTTTGGAGTATCAATGGCCAATTTACCCCAAGTGATTTTTTCATTGGGAACAGCGCCAGAGTACGAACCATAGGAAGTCGTTGAATCACTGATTTGGCAGAAGTAGCTCCACAATGGAACATCATCATGCAAAAGATCCTGGGAAAGCATCGGAACAACACAGATTGGGAAATCTCCGGCAATACCACCACCAATTTGAAAAAATCCAACAGGATTTTTTGTTGCAGTGGACATGTACCACTCTGAAAAAGTCATCATGTACTGAATTCCAGTTTTCACTGTGTGGACATTTTTAATATCACCTTTGATCACATGTCCTGTAAAAATATTACCAAGAGTTGAATCTTCCCAACCCGGAACGATCATTGGAAGATTTTTTTCAGCTGCTGCTAATAACCAGCTGTCTTTAGGGTCAATTTGGTAATGCTCTTTCAATTTTCCAGAAAGTAAAATTTTGTACATGAATTCATGGGGAAAGAAACTTTGACCAGATTGATCCGCTTTTTGCCATTCTTGAAGGACAACCTTTTCAATACGGCGAATGGCTTCTTCTTCTGGAATACAAGTGTCAGTGACACGATTCAAATGTTTCTCTAGAAGTCTTTGCTCATCTTGCGGAGTCAAATCACGGTAGTTCGGAATCAATTCATAGTGATTATGGGCAACCAAGTTAAAAACATCTTCTTCAAGATTAGCCCCTGTGCAAGAAATCGCGTGGACCTTCCCTTGGCGAATCATCTCGGCCAAAGAAATCCCAAGCTCTGCCGTGCTCATCGCACCCGCCAAAGTCATCAAGACCTTACCGTTATTGGCAATATGTTGTTTATAGCCTTGGGCAGCCATTTTAAGGGCCGAGGCATTAAAGTGACGGTAATTATGGTCAATAAACTTTGTGATATTCATTTCTAATCTTTCCTTTTGTTAAAACAAGCCCAGGTTCGCAGGACTTTGTCCCAAAAACGATTTGTCGCAGGGCTGAAAATCTGTATTTTTTAGGCTTTGTTGTCAAGAAGTTTGAAACCCGTTAGGATTTTCTGATGACAAATTCTAAGCCCCAAACTGCAAAAGAAAAAGCCGATCAATTTTTGGCCGAAGCCCACCACTTCAAACTGGGTCAACTGCCCACAGAACAGGCCCATCCCCTAACAAAAGATCTCTCTTTTTGGGCAAAAAATGATATTCCTCTGGCCTTAGAGGTTTTAAAAAAAGTTGATTTAAAAGCCTTGCAGGTTTTTACACCAGAAAAGCTTACTCAAATTCAAAATATGGCCCAGGATGTGCAAAAAGTCTTGAATGGTGGTGGGCGAATTTTCTTCTGCGGCTGTGGGGCCACAGGAAGGCTTTCTTTAGCCATAGAAACCATTTGGAGAGAAACTTACACAAACAGCCCCCAGGATCAAAACAAGGTCTTCAGCTTTATGGCTGGCGGCGACTACGCCCTTGTTCGATCGATTGAAAACTTTGAGGACCATCCCGAATTTGGAGCAAGACAACTGCATGATCTTGGTTTTGGGCCAAAGGATCTTTTGATTGCCACAACCGAAGGCGGAGAAACTCCTTTTGTCATCGGAGCC
>DGYJ01000039.1:0-4765 GCA_002396665.1 Bdellovibrionaceae bacterium UBA5009 | reverse complement strand
TCGTTTGTCATCGGAGCCACTGAAGAAGCTTCAAAAATCAGCGAAACTTCACCCTATTTTTTATACTGCAATCCTGATGATATCTTATGTTCTGTGGCCGAAAGATCAGCCAAGGTTATCCACAACCCAAAAATAAAAAAAATAAATCTGACCGTGGGCCCCATGGCCCTGAGTGGATCAACGCGTATGCAAGCCACAACAGTTTTGATGCTGGCTGCGGGCGCAGCACTTTTTGCTACACCCTCAAAAAGTATTTCCTATTGGATTCAAAGTTTTTATAATCTTGTTCAAGATACAGATTTTAAAATTTTTCACGATTATGTGATTCGCGAATCTGAAATTTACACAAAAAAAGATTATTGCATCCATTCATCAAAGCATTTTGCAATTTCAGTTTTGACCGACACAACGGAAAGATCGCCAACATTCAGCCTTCTTCCCTTTGAAAACGACTTAGAAAAAGAAAAATTACCTTCATGGACTTATCTGAATGTCCCTGACACTCAAAACCCTTTGGAATCTTGGAAAACCACATTGCACCGAACGCCCCGTGGGCTGGAGTGGTCAGAGCTTGCTGGAAAATACAATAACCATGTCTTGGAAGGTTTTGATTTTAGTGATCACATCATTGCAAAAAGAAAATCACGGGCCCCACAGAACCAGCATACAATTTACAAAATTGATCGAATTCAAAAAAAGGAAAGCCTTCAAAGTGATCAATCCCAGCCCTATTACATATTTGAAATTGGTGATTTAAAACTTGAACTTAAAGCTCCAACGGAACTTTTACACCAACATTTACTTTTAAAACTGATACTAAATTCAAGCTCATGTTTAGTGATGGGTCGCCTAGGACGATTTGAAAACAATATGATGCTTTGGGTGAAATCCAGTAACAAAAAACTAATTGATCGTTCGATTCGCTACATTAGCCAACTTGTGGAGCATGCCACTGGAAGTCTTCCTCATTATAATACTGTGGCCTATGCCCTTTTCGAAGAGATCGAAAAAATTAAAATGAATGAATCCGTCGTCTTAAAAACAGCTGATCGCTTGATTTTAAGTGCTCAGTAATTCTTTTTCCATGGGAAAGAATTGCATTGAAAATGCGTAGACAGCTTTTTTACTTTCACTGTTTTTCATTTCAGATAAAATATGTTTTTGAGCCTCTTCGATGATTTGCACAATCTTCGAATAGGTTTTTTCATCAATGGCAGCCACGGTCGTGTGCAGCAGTCTGTTATTCATTGAATTTTCAGTTACTGACTTTACAGCCTTTTTTAAAACTTGTCGGTGATACTTTTGAATTTGAACAGAAGGAAGTGTCGATTTGACTTTAAAGTCTGAAGTCTTTTCACGATACAGTCCATCTTCGTGACAAACTAGACCAATTTTTTCTAAAAGTTTTAATTTTTTTTCAATCTGTGGACCTTTTATTCCTAACCTTTTTGATAAAAAATCAATACTTCCATCGTAGGCTTCCGTTTTCATCAATTGCAAAAAAACCGAATTCAAAGGGTCTGACAGAACATTCATCTGATGGGACTCTAGATTGCGTAAATAGGAGTGATCCCTTAGAGATTTTATCTTTTTTTTAGCCTTTTCAATTTGAAATTTATTTCGACTGCATTCTATTTCGGCCATCGTAACAAAAAAGTCAGTTTCTTCAGAAGAAAACGACAGCCGCTCGGCAAGCTCTTTTGCTCTTTCAATAGAAATATTGTGTCGATTGTTTAAGACATTGGACAATGTCTGCGGAGCTATCTTTAAGTCCCTTGAAAATGCTCTTAATGAATAGGACTTATTTCTTTGAACTTTAGATTGAAATACAGAGTTCAGGATCTCTTTCGTTGTGTTACAATCAAAAACTTCCATCTTGATCCTCTTCAAGCTTGATGCTGTGAACAAGTAGCATTTTTTTCTTCATCCCGCCTCGGACATCGAAAACAATGGCATAATGGCTGCCCTCTGTTGTCACAAAATGATCGGAATAATTTCTAAAAACACCAAATCCACCATCGATATTGGGAAATCCATTCTTATATTTATTCTTAATAATTTTTTCAGCGGTTAAGGAATCTATCACTTTAAAATACAGTGTATCTACAGTCTTTGTTCCACGGATTCCAATCGAAATTTTATATCGAGTGTGCGGTTTAAGTGTGACATCAATTTTAAGAACACCCCTTTCGCTTTCACTTTCGATAGATATACAGTTGTCTGCACCGCAAACATATTTATCATTTAAATAATTAACTTCTGTCTTGTCTTTGTCAAAACTCCAAAAATCAATTTGTTTACCTTGAAAAATTGAAAAATCATTAAAAGGCAAATTTTGATCCGAAATCTTTAAAACTTGATTGTCGGTGTTTACTTCAACAAACTGGTGCACCGGCGAACTGACCCAGTCGTGTTGCTTGTTTCTGTGGCGAACTGGTCCGTAAATAAGCAATGATTTTAAATTATAATTTTGGTCAAACTTTGCAATACCACCATTGGCAAATTCAAACTGGTCACCTGCCAAATCAATACTTTGTAGAGTGTCTTTTTTTATTATCGCCTCAAATTGTTGATCATTTTTGATTTGATTAAAGAAATGTTGCGAATTGAATCTTTGAACTTGAATACCTGAAATTTCAATCTCGTGAAAACCAATCATTTCAGTCAACAAAGAGACCAATTTAGCTTTTTCGAATGCCAAAATTTTTCCAGACCATATCAAGCTGTTCAGATAGCGAGTTTTCGTACTTACACTGACGACCGGGGCAATGTCATTGGTAGACTCCATCAGATCCCTTAGAATCACCTCATGGGTCATAAGAGCAGCACGAGTCATAATATCTAATTTTTTCCAGACTTGGTGATCGATGTAATACCTTGCTTCATTTGGAAAGTAGGGTTTCTTTTGTAGAACAACCTGAACTACCCTGCACTGATTAGGCACAAAGGGATAAATTGCATCATTCGACGGATTAATTTGTGAGTTTTCAAGCCATTGAGCTTCGTTTAAAAACTGATCCAACCATTTTTGATATATTTTTGCTTTGGAATGACTGACCTTTTCAATTGTCTGAATAAAACTTTGCAAATACTGATTGATTGATAATTCAGAGTTTGACTCGACATTCAAACTGTAGCGAACGCGACTCTCGACAAAATCTAGAAGGCTTATGTTCACCGATCCACGTTGTGCAGATTTGCACTCGACAACATTTCCACCATTACCGACATCTATCTGAGAGTATGTTAATTCTGAAAATAGAAAAAGAATCATTGCTAAAATCAATTTATACATTGCAAATCCTACTATTCTGAAAACTGCCCTAAAGTGAGCAAACTAGACCTAGATAATAATATTGTATTGCCATGTATTTCAAGCCTTAGCTTATATTAAAATAAATCAGCACCCATGACACTTTCCCCCATGACTAAAATGACATGTAAAATTAGCTTTTCGAATCTACTTAATTTCTTCAAACTAAGAGCAATTGAATTTCTGATAACATCATGATTGTGCAATAGAGGAAATAAGGAAATGTCGCAACGCCATTTCATAAATACCAATGGGTTCTCGTACTTCAAGCTAATAATCTTTTTCGCCGTTCTGTTTGCATTTTTTTTGATCGTACCAGTTCTAATTGTTGATCATATCAATTGCAAAACAAACTGCAAAACAGTGAAAGAAAAGGCCCACGATATTTGGATGATTATTTTAAAAAAGAATCCACCGCCATTGCCACCTTCGACGACCACAACAATGCTCTCTCCGAGCTCAAATCAAATCCCGCCGACAAATTTAGATCAAGCAAATGGCAATTCAGAAAATCATTAGGCTCTTAATAAAGTAAATACTCGCGCCGATCATTCATCCATTGCTTTTCATCGGCACAAACAAAGCTATCGAAGTCTTTTACTGTCGATGATTTGGAATCCACCCATTCCCGTAAAAATGGTCCACCGTTGATTAAATCAATGGCTAAGCGGTCTTTTTCGTACTCGTAGTGAAAATCCCTCCAGATTTGATAATCCGGATGAAAATGACGAATGGCTTTAAACCAAAGGGCCACAACCCTGTAGGGTTTAAATTCTTCATGGTGATAGCCTGGATAATCTGTGTGAATCTGAATTCCTTCATTCATTTTTCCAGCGTGTTTGTGAAATGTGGGCTGAAAATAACATGGTCTAAGGACACATCCCTTCAACCATTCCGGAGCCATCTTCGACATCCAACTTAAAATTTTTCTTTGATCCAAATCTGGAGCACCAAACATCTCTAGCGGCCTTGTTGTTCCACGGGCCTCAGACAAATTTGTCCCCTCAATCATCACAGTACCTGGAAATGCACGGGCCATATTTAAACTTGCCGCATTCGGGGATGGATTCACCCACGAAACCTCATCCGTTGGCCAACCAAAACCAGTACCCTGATCGGGATGATAACCTGACATTTTGATGACTTCGTAATCCACATTTATTTTTAATTTATCGATAAACCATTTCCCGGCTTCGCCCAAGGTCAAACCATGGCGCATGGGAAGACCTTCCGCTGCCCCCACAAAACTGACCCATCCCGGTTTTAGCAAAGACCCTTCCACAGGGCGACCCGCAGGATTTGGACGATCCAAGACAATCACTTTTTTGCCATGCTGGGCAGACGCTTCTAAAACATAAAGCAATGTTGTCAAAAAAGTATAAATTCGAGTTCCCACATCTTGAAGATCAATCAAAATCACATCAAAGGTGGACATCATTTTATCTGTTGGGC